>JASHNX010000024.1 GCA_030041415.1 Candidatus Sulfotelmatobacter sp. | reverse complement strand
ATCATCCGCATGGATTCGAAGACCATCCGCGAATCCGGCCGCAACGCGCAGGGCGTGCGCCTCTTGCAAATGGAGCCGGGAGATCGTGTCGCTGCTGCGGTTGTCATCGCACCAGAGGAAGAAGGAAACGGCAACGGGGGCCCGCTGATTCAGTAAGCGGCGTGGCTAGGTTTTCTTCTGATTCTTATGGCCTCACGTAGAAAAGCCGATTGCTTTCGAGTGTGCCGCTGGGAGCCGTCACCGAGACTGTGCCCGTCGTTGCTCCAGACGGTACCGTGGCCTCGATTTCCGTACTCGACACGACCTGGAACGACGCAGCGGTGCCGTTGAAACTAACCGCCGTCGCCCCGCTCAGATTGTTCCCAAGGATGATGACGCGCGAACCCACGTTGCCCGCGCCGGGGCGCGTCTCGATAAACGGGGCGAGACCGGTTGCCAGGCTGAACGCCGTTCCACAACCACCTTCGCAATTCGAACTCGCGCCGCCGGCAAACGTTGTTCCGTAAAATTCTCCGTTCGTCGCTTGCATCACGCTCTCGAAGGGACCAGTGCCATCCGCGCAACCCGCCTCAGAGCAGAAGCTGTGCAGCATCTTGAAACCACCCGCCGGCGTAATTGCGAAGACCGTTCCGGCAACGCCATTGGCGCCTCCATTGGATGTCGTACCGTAAAAGTTCCCGTCAGTGCCCTCGATCAGCGCTGCTTCAGGGTAAGCGCCATCCGAAAAATCAAAGCTGTGCAGCGTGCTTAGCGTGCCAGCGGTTGTAAGTTCGAAAACCGTACCGTAATTGTTCGCGCCACCCGCGGTGGTCACACCGTAGAGGTTTCCGTCTTTGCCCTGCACCAGCCCGCCAAACAGTTCCGTTCCATCAGGGCAGCCCGGCTGGGCGCAGAGACTGTAAATCGTGGTCAGTTGGCCGCTGGGGGTCATGCTAAAAACTGTTCCGCAGCCGCCAGCGTTTCCACAAGCGGTGTACGCGCCACCGGAAATTGTTGTCCCGTAAAAATTTCCGTCGGTTGCCTGGATAAGGGAGCCAAAAGCTGGATCCTCTCCATTGGTGCCGTCAAAACTCGCAAGCGAGGTCAGCGTACCCGCGGTGGTTATTTTGAAAACCGTGCCATAACCCCCGCCCGAGGATGTAGTCCCATAGAGGCTTTCATCGAAACCCTGGATCAGACCGGCCGAGGGATTGACTCCCTCAGCGCAACCCAATTGTGTACAAAAGCGATAAAGCGTGGTCAGTTTTCCCGCCGGAGTAATACGAAAAACGGTTCCGCCGTTGTTGTCTCCTCCGAAGGCCGTCGTTCCATAGAGGTTCCCATCGGTCGCTTGTATCAGCCCAGCATTCGCAACCGCGCCATCGCTACAATCCGTTTGCGAGCAAAAGCTGTAGAGTGTTTTCAGCTTCCCGCTGGAGGTCATCTCGAAGACTGTGCCTTCGTCGTTCGTACCACCGGCGACTGTCGTCCCATAGAGGTTCCCGTCTGTCCCTTGAACAAAGGGAGCTGCGGGATATCCGGGGTCCCTGCCATCGGTCTTGTCGAAGCTGGTCAAAGTGGTCACCTGCGCAAGACCGGGAATCGAAACCGCGCAGAGTAGAAGAATGATGTGTGCTCTTCGCATCGCCCAAGCCCCCATCGTCGGCTAGATTGTGCTTCACGGTGACGTGAGGGTCAAGATGCAGGAATTTGCATTTTGATGGCGGAGAATCGCCGCGCGCCGGCAGGGGAGTGAAACGCGGCTACCGCACCCCCTGCTTCCGGTTAATTTCGGTTCCGAACTCCGTAATAACGTTCACCAGCGCCCCGTAACCCGCCTGCCCCAGCATCGCCCACGCCCCATTCGCCCAAAGGCTTCTGGTGCCTGGCTTCCATGCCGTAACCATCAAGCCTCCCCCGAAGGCCCCGCCATATAACGCCAACTGCGGGCGCAGGTTCACTTCGCTCCGGTCATAGGTCAAGAAATTCCGCATGACCGCGTGCCGCACTCGGGGCTTGAACCCCGAGCACTTGCACTTGTCGTAACGAACCTCATATCTCAACTCGGCATTCCCCAACGCTGCCAAAGAGTTCGAAGTAAAGAACTGTCCCTCGCGCGAAGCGAAGCGCTCGGCGTATCCGGCCCAACCATCATCCCACTGATAAGGCACGCCGCGCGCCTGGTCGACCCCGGCTGCAAACATCCTCTTCATGTAATCCTCGGGCCGGGTGAATGTTTGCCGCAGGTAATAATCCAGGCGTTGCCGGCGATTCAAGGGCACCAGCGGGCGATTCTTCCCCACATAGATTCCTGCGATCCAGCTCGATTCCCAGTCGCGAGCCCTCTTCAGGCCGTTTTCGGCCATCTGTTTCGTCATGTCCCCAACTGACAGGGTATTGCCGCTCTCTTGAGTTTGGGGCTTAGGATTTTCAGGTAATTGTTCTTGGGGCTTTTGTTCTGCCGGCGGCTGGCTACCAGTTTGCTGAGGACTCTGCCCCGGAGCGTACTGGGTACTTGGACTCTGAGGCGGATCCTGCCCGCGTCCTGCGGGTAGAGCCAATGCCCACGCTGTAAGTGCCAGGCACAAGCAGCCTGGATGGAGCCGCTTCAGGGCAGGCCGCCATCGTGCACCTTTCCGGTTCTTAGCCTTCACAGATTCAGCAAGCCTCTCGCGCTCTTCGGTTTCCCTTAGCTCATTCTACCGATGCTAAACTCCTTGAGATGCAACAGCTCTATAATCGTGTTGCAGGTCAGAGCGTCGAGCGTGTGGCCGCCCTCAGCGACGGCATTTTCGCGGTTGCCATGACTTTGCTGGTTTTGGACCTCCGCGTGCCTTTAGCAGGCGCCGTTCACTCTGAACGCGATCTTTGGCAGGCTCTGGTTGCGCTCTCGCCTCGCCTGATCATTTTCTTGATGAGCGTGATGACGCTCGGCATTTTCTGGGTTGGCCAGCAGACGCAACTCAATCATTTCGCGCGCTCCGACCGCAATCTCGCCTGGATTCACATCGCTTTTCTCTGCTCAGTCTGCCTGGTTCCGTTTTCCACCTCGGTGCTCGCGGAATTCATCCATTATCGGGTCGCGCTTCTCGCTTACTGGTTCAACATCCTGTTACTCGGCATCACTCTCTACTGGAGTTGGAACTACGCCCGGCGCAACCAGTTGCTGATCGAGGATATTCGCGCCGAAATTCATCCCGCTGTGGTTCGCCGCATCGTCGTCGCGCAAACCCTTTATGCTTGCGGGGCAGCCGTGTGTTTGATCAACACCTATTGGGCGATCGCCGCCATCGTGCTTGTGCAGGTAAATTACGCCATCGCGCCGCAGTTTTGCTGGGGATTGTTTTCGCGGAAGGCGCCGGAGGAATCATAAAAAGCGAATCCACCGCGAGTGTTCACGGTGGATGGTTGGGCTATTCCGTCGAACGCGTTCCATTGCAGGACGTTTGGCGTTTCAGCCGCGACTGATGATCTTGCGCAGCGGTTCCACTTTCCCCCGTATTTCCTCCGCCAGGTCCGCCCCGCGCTCGGCTGCTTCGCGCACGCGATCCGTCGCGTCTCGCACTCGGTCCTTGGCTTCTTCGGTCCAGTCCTGCAGCGTATCTTTGGCGTCATCGTAGCCGCGCTTGAAATCCTTGCGCAGCTCTTTGCCGCTCTTGGGGGCAAAGGCCAACGCCGTTAGTGCTCCGATGCCAAGCCCAATCAACAGAAAAGTGATCGCCGTTCCGACATTTGTTCCTTCCGAGGATTCATAATTTCCAAAGCGCATAGTGCCCTCTCTTAGTCGCAAATCTTGCGAATTTCCTTCACACATCTTAGTCGTTCGCCCGCAGACAAGCGAGTTTTCGTAAATTCCATGCCACGGCGTTCTATGACAAGTGCCGGCGCTGGAAGGTTTCCTTTCCAGGGGCGTAAGTGTAAAATAATTTTTTGCCCTTGTGCGGCGGAAAATTTGGCCTGCCCATCCTTCGGCGCGCTTCGCTCGCTCAGGATAAGCTCCTCCCGCTGCCTCAGCAAACTGCCTTATTTCGAAGGAGATAGTCCCAACCCATGTCGATCCCTGCCACCCAGCTGCGTCCCGGCATGATCATCAAGCACAACAATGATCTGCACTCTGTCTTCAGCGTTGAGCACCGCACTCCCGGCAATTTACGGGCCTTCATTCAGGCCAAGCTGCGGAACCTGCGCACGGGTGCGATGTTCGAGCACCGTTTCCGCTCGCCCGATCCCATCGACAAAATCAACGTCGATGAAGTCGAGATGGAATTTCTTTACGCCGATGGCGACAACTATTACTTCATGGATACTTCCAACTACGAACAGACCCATCTGACCAAAGAAATCCTCGGCGACTCCGTGGATTACCTGATCCCGAATCTGCAGATCAAGGTCGAATTTTTCGATGGCAAGGCGGTTGGAATCGAACTGCCGCAGACAGTGGAACTGACGGTAATCGAGACCGAGCCGGGACTGAAGAGCGC
>JASHNX010000260.1 GCA_030041415.1 Candidatus Sulfotelmatobacter sp. | reverse complement strand
ATGGTGATGTTGAAGCGCGAGAATGTTGCGCTCGATCGCGACGTGATTTTCCTAGCCGTGTCGGACGAGGAAGCGGAGGGAACAGGTACGGATTGGTTTATCGCCCATCAGCGGGGACTGTTGGAGAATGCAGAGTTTCTAATTAACGAAGGGGGCGAGAACCTGCTGCAGGACGGCAAGGTCAAGTACGTCGGGGTGGATGTGGGCGAGAAGACCACGTTCTGGCTGCATGTGGTGGCGCATGGGCGGCCAGGGCATGCATCACGGCCAAATCCCGAGTCGGCACCTAACCGGCTGGTGCGTGCGCTCGACAAGATTCTGGCCTATCAGACGCCTCTGAGAGTGTTGCCGGTGGTAGAAGAGTTTTTGCAGGATATGGCCCCGTATGAACCCCCGGAGAAAGCTCAGCAATACCGCGATATCACCAAAGCAATCGAAGATCCAAAATTTAGGCAGGAGGTCGTAAACGACGAGTCGCTCAACTTTCTTTTGCGCGACACGATTTCTCTGACCATGCTCGGTGGTTCTGAGCAAACGAACGTGATTCCTCCAGAAGCCTGGGCGAATCTGGATGTGCGGATTTTGCCGGGTGGCGACCCGGAGAGATTGCTAGAGAAGTTGCGGGGCATTGTCGGCGATCCGAATGTAACGATTGAGCCTCTGAATGAGGAATTCCGCCAGGCCAATTACTCCCCCACCAATACTGCGCTCTATCAAGCGATTCGCAAGGTTTCGGCAAAGTATTTTCCGGGAACGCCGGTCGTGCCGCACATCACTAGCGGCTACACGGAGAATCAGAGGTATCGACCGTTGGGGATCGACGCATACGGTTTCAGCCCATATGCAGCGACGGAAGAAGAGGGCAACACCGAGCACGGGAACGACGAGCGGATTCGCGCGGAGGAAGTGCGCCGAGGGCCGAGGATTTTATTTGATGTGGTGGCTAGCGTGGCGGCAGTGCAATAGGCTGCACCAGCTGGAAAATCACTATCGGCAGCTCTTCATCCACCACAATACTTCTCATACTGCTCGACAATGAAATGATCCGTCATGCCCGCAATGTAATCGCAAATCACGCGTGGCAATGATTCCTGCTCGGCTTTCTCCTGATAATTGCGGGGTAAAGCTGAGGGATTTTCCAGCCAGAAAGCGAAGAGCCCGTTCACGACCTCTTCGGCCTCATCTTTTTCCTCCGCTAAGGACGGGCTGTAGTAGAGATTCTCGTAGAGAAAAGCCTTGATTTGCTTGCGGTCGGCTTCTGCCTCAGGACTGAACCCAGCAATTCGTTCCGGCTCCCGGCGGACATCGGCGACAGTGTTGATTCCCGCTCGCTCGATGTGCGATTGCGTGTTAGTGATCAAATCGCTCGTGAGGCGGTTGAAGACCGCTTTGAGAGCTTCATTAAACTTCAGTTTTTCCGCGACATGAGGATAGGTTTCCTGAGCCTGGCGGAAGAAGCGAGCAAAAATGGGCAAGCTACTAACGATCTGCTCCAGGGTCAGCAGGTGAGCTTCGTAACCATCGTCGATATCGGCGGTGTTGTATCCGACTTCGTCGGTTAGGTCGATGAGCTGGGCTTCGATTGGCGGTCGCTGGTGGAGGAGATACTCCGCAAGCTCCGGATGCTGTGCCGCGTCGTAGTCGCGGGAGTGCTTGATGATGCCTTCCCGGACCTCAAACGTTAGATTCAGCCCCGGAAAAGCCGCGTACCGTTGCTCGAAGTCTTCAACGATCCGTAAAGCATGCAGATTGTGATCGAAGAACGACCCGTGCGATCGCATGACGGCATCCAGGGCTTTTTCTCCCGCGTGCCCGAACGGCGGATGGCCGAGATCGTGGACTAACGCAAGAGTCTCTGCCAAATCGACGTTGAGATTCAATGCACCCGCGACAGTGCGCGTGATCTGAGCGACCTCGATCGTATGGGTGAGGCGGTTGCGGAAATGGTCGGAATATCGGCGGGTGAAGACCTGGGTTTTGTCTTCCAGGCGGCGAAAAGCGCGGGCGTGAATGATGCGGTCACGGTCGCGCTGAAAGTCGTTACGATAGGGATGCGACGCCTCGGAAAAGCGGCGTCCGCGGGACTGCTCCACATGCACCGCGTAGCCGGCCAGCATGCAGGAAGTTTAGCAGGTCTGGATCTATTGCTTTTGCGATTCTTCCTTGGCGATCGCTACCCGCGCGGCATCCAATTTTTTCTGCGCGGCCAATAACAGATCACCGTCGACTTCCGGAGCGATGGTCTTGTTCCACTCTTCGACGGCTCGCTGCCAGTGCGCCGCGGCAAGTTTCAGCCGGCCGGTTTTTTGATAAAGGTCGCCGAGGTGATCCTGGACTGTCGGGTCGGACCCCATGCGAAGCACTGCCTTGTTCAGATTTTCTTCCGACAGATCGTACTTGCCGAGCTTGAAATAGGCCCATCCGAGCGAGTCGAGGTAGGCGCCGTTGGTCGGATCGAGGCTCACGGCTTCTTTGATATAAGCCAGAGATTGATCGAGTTCGACGCCACGATCGGCATTCATATAGCCGAGATAATTCAAAGTTGCCGCGCTTTGCGGATTAAGAGCCAGGACTTTCTTAAACTCCGTTTGCGACTGGTCGTATTTCTTTTCACGCTCGTAGGTCGATCCCCGCAGAAAATAAACGTATTCTTTGTCGTCGGGCTTGGTCGAAAGCAGTTCAGCTTTGTCGAGAGCCTCTTCGGCGTCCTTCCAGCGCTTCAGGCGCGTGTTCATGATCGCCAGCCGCAGGTACACGTCGCGATCATCCTGCGTGCCCTTGAGCATGGAGCGTACGTCCGCAAGCGGCTTATCAGGATCGCCCATGTCGGCCAATTGGGCATCGAGGACCATGCGCAGTTCGCGATCGTTAGGCATCTTCTGCGCCGCTTCCTGCGCCACCGCGGTGGCCTCGCTCCACTGTTTGGCTTCGCGGTAGGTATCGATGATGTCCTGGTATCCCGTGCGGGCGTTCTCGTCGCCGAGAGGCAGCATCTTCCGGAACGCATCTACCGCAGCGGGATAGTTTTCCTGATCGCGATAGATCATTCCCAAGCGCTCGATGAAAATTCCGCGATTGTTGCGCTCCGACTGCGAATAGCTGTTGTCGGGCTTCTCGGTTTTCTTGAGGAGATCCTGCAGAATCTTCTCGCCGTCGTCGTAGCGGCCCTGGGCTTCGTAGACGACCGCGATGTTATAAGGAACTTCAAGCGCGTCGGGAACCATCGCCTGCGCCTTCTTCAGGCTGTCAAGGGCTTCATCATATTTGCCTTGCCGGCGGTAGATTTCGGAGATCCGCAGATAGGTTTGCGCGTCTTCCGGATTCGCGTCCGCGATGACTTTATATTGTTCGAGGGCCTTCTCGATCTGGCCGTCGTTCAAGAGGTTTTCGGCGAGCCCGCGGATCGCATCCAGGTTGTCGCGATCCAGCATGATGGCGTGCCGGTAGGCGTCGATTGCGCCCTTGTAATCTTTTCGTTGCTCGTAAGTCGCGCCCAGCGCCGAGTAAAGTTTGGCGGAGCGGCCCGCATCGGGAACCGCGCTGAGCACCTGCAGGGCGCGCGACGTATCGCCCTCGTCAGTGTAAAGCAGCGCCAAAGTGGTCACCGCTTCTTCAGAATTAGGATCGAGTTTGACCGCGGTCTTCAGTTCGCTTTCGGCCTTTTCTAGGTCGTTGTTCAGGCGGTACAGCCGTCCGAGGAGCAGGTGATCATCCACGTTATCAGGCTCGATCTTGATGATCTGCTCGTACTGCTCAATCGCTAGCTTGAGCATGTTATCCGACCCGTTGCTGTCTCCGGGCATGTCGCCCAGAGAGCGCAGATAAATCCTTCCCAGCAGCTTATGGGCCTCGAGATTGTTGGGGTCGCGTTTGAGAATATCCTGCGCCTGGAGCACGGCATCACGGATTCGCCCGGTCTTTACATAAAGTTCTGCAAGCGCCGAGGTGAGGTACTCCGAAGAGGGATCGGACTGGATCGCCAGACGATATTCGTCCATCGCTTTGTTGGCAAGATCGCTGCGCCCATACATGGCGATCTGCTCTTCATACATGTGAGCGAGTCCGTAGTGGTAATAGGCGGCGGCACGATCGACCTTCGAAGCGGGCGGGGTCGTCTTATCTGACTTGGATTCAGCGGGCTTAGAATCCGCCGGGGAAGTTGGGGCAGCCTGCGCAACTGCAATCGCCGCCAGGCAAGAGAACGCCAGAAATGCGTAAACAAATCGATTCATGCTTAACCTGAATGTCCTGGAAGTCATTGTATCGGCTTGGTCCCATGCCCTTCCGCAAGCCCTAAGCAATTGGATGCAAAAGCCGCCGGGGTTGGTTATGAGTTAATTCTACGCTCGTATTCGCCGGAACGGGGAAAAGACTCTTGTGCACGAAGGCCTGATTCTCAGTCAAGAGTACAGGGACTGAGGGGGAGTTGATTGTCTAATTCAGTAAAGGCCAAGAGACCGAAGTTCATGATGTTCCTTACATAAAACTGCAATCAACCGGAAGCACTGGTCCGTCAGTGGCGAAAATGACGAACGCCGGTGAAGATCATCGCCAGGCCAAGCCGGTCGGCAGCAGCGATGACCTCCTGGTCGCGCTGCGATCCGCCGGGCTGGATAATCGCAGTTGCTCCGGTCTTGCCTATTTCTTCGACGCCATCCGGAAAAGGAAAGAACGCATCCGAGGCGGCGACAGTTCCCTTTAGCGGCAATTGAGCTTTCATGGCGCCTATTTTCGCCGAGTCGACGCGGCTCATCTGTCCCGCGCCCACGCCCACGGTTTGTCCTTCGCGTGCATAGACGATAGCGTTCGATTTCACGTGCTTGCAGATTTTCCACGCAAAAAGCATGGCGCGAGTTTCTTCTGGAGTGGGAGCACGCTGCGTGACAACCTTCAAATCGACATCGCTCAGCGGGCGGACATCGGCATCCTGGACGAGCATGCCTCCAGAAATGTTTTTCAGCAGCCATTTCTGTGGCGCGGCCTTTACCTCCACGAGGCGCAGATTTTTCTTGGTCGCGAACCAGGCCTTTGCAGCTTCTTCAAAGCCGGGTGCGGCGATCACTTCGAGGAACAGCTTGTGCATCTCTTCGGCGGTTTCGGCGTCGATAAGCCGGTTGACGCCGATGACCCCGCCGAAAGCCGAAACGGGATCGCATTCGAGCGCGCGCTTGTAGGCCTCGGCCAGCGTCCTGCCGGTTGCGGCTCCAGCAGCGTTTGTGTGTTTGATAATCGCGCAGAACGGCAGATCGAATCCCGGCTCGTTAAACTCTTGCGCAAGGTCCCAGGCGGCCTGCAGATCGACAATGTTGTTGTAGGAAAGCTCTTTGCCCTGAAGCTGGCAGCTATTGGCTACACCTTCGCCCGAGCCATCGGAGTACATCGCGGCTTTCTGGTGTGGGTTTTCCCCGTAGCGGAGGTCGAGAGCCTTCTGAAACTGTAACCGTACTGTCTTGGGGAAAGATTGCGTTTCTGCCGAAAGCTGAGGGTTCGCGATATCGCGAACTCTTTCGAGTGTGGATGCGATCGCCGCATCATACGCGGCCGTGAGAGCAAACGCTTTTTGCGCCAGCTTCCACTTCGTCCCAGTCGACAATCCGCCTTGGGATTGTGCAAGTTCTTCGGCGATTTCGTCGTAGTCGGCGGGCGAAGTAACTACGGCAACGTCGCGAAAATTCTTCGCCGCCGAGCGGATCATCGACGGCCCTCCGATATCAATGTTTTCGATCAGTTCGTCGAAGGCCACGCCGGGTTTCGCGGCGGTTTTCTCGAATGCGTAGAGATTGACCACCACCATGTCGATCGGTTGAATGCCATGCTCAGCAACCGCCGCCAAGTGCGCCAGATCGTCGCGACGATGCAGAATTCCCCCGTGAACCTTCGGATGCAGCGTCTTCACCCGCCCATCGAGCATTTCCGGGAAACCGGTGAGTTCGGAAATATCTTTGACGGCAATGCCGGAATCACGCAGCAGCTTGGCCGTGCCTCCAGTGGAAATGAGCTCGATGCCGAGCGCAGAAAGTTTGCGGCCGAAGTCGGCAACGCCGGTCTTATCGGTAACAGAGAGAAGGGCACGAGAGATTTTGGGACGGCTGACAGACATCGGGTCCTCGTGATTGGAAGATGAGCGCGGAGCGACCGAAGATTCTACCAGCAATTGGGCGGTCCGCCCGGGACGTATGGCCTGTTTTTGCCGCGGAGGGACGAGATCACCTCATAATGAACGGGAAGAGGACAAATAAGACAATCGGCCGGTCGAACTTGCGATTGCCAGTGTTCTGAAGGTACAGCACATCTACGTCTTTGCTTTCGCCTTCAGTTTGACCTGGCCATCCGCCAACTCCACCGAGAACTCGACATCTTGGCACTTATATTGTTTGCGGATTTGGTCGCTCTTTTTCTGCACGAAAGACGAAAACGAATCGAGGTTGCCGGAAACATTTTCTCCTGCCTTTTTCTTGGCTGCGACAAGCGTGTTATAAAGGCGCTCAACCTGCTCGCGATTCGCGTCCTGGCCGTTGGCTTCTGCATTTAACGTAATCGGCTGCGACGAGGCAGCTCCCGCCGCCGCATGGCTGAGTCCATAAACGTGATGCTGCGGCTTGTGATCGTCTTCAGAGGTGCGCACTCCCTGAATAGAGAGAATTGCATCCTGCGGCCGGCGATAGCCTTCTTCGCGAATGCGCGACTTCTTACGCCAGAGATCGCTATAAATGGCATAGCGCTGCGCCATTTCGTTATAGCGGTATCGTTGGGAAAAGTTCATCTTCCCGCCGTCGGAGAACTTGCGCAGCATGGCAAGAACCTTCCACTCAACATCGGTGGGAGGCTTTTTCGTCGGATTACTGAAGTAGATTTCGTACTCGATCTTCAGCCGTCGTAGCTGATTATCGAGTACTGTAAGTTCCTCGTCAGTGGTCACGCAGGCGTCCCCCAGCTAATAGTGTAGTAAGAAGACATATATCGAGGCAGGTGCCCTGCGGTCACGCACGGGCATGGTACGAAAGTAAGCAGTTGGCGACCGATTATCGCTTTCACAGGAGGCAGGAAATCGGGCTGTGGGCGGAAAAAGCAGTTCCGCATCGTGTCGCTCCTACGAGTGACAAAGCCGTCAAGACGGAATTAAGGGGACTAAATGTTCGAAGAGTGAAGGCTGATGGCTGGTCCGCTTACTTGGAATTTGCCGCCATCTTCTTGACCATGGCGAGCACCAGTTTACGATCGCTGTCGTTCAGGTTGGCAGCGTAGCGACGAATTTGACTGAGGAAACGAACTTCGTCATCGGAAAGCTGTGGCAATCCTTTCGAGCCGTTGCTGTGCCCGGGCTCGGAAAAGAACTGCGAGAGAGCGATTTCCATGGCGCCGGCAATTTTCGAAAGCGTGTCGAGCGAAGGGATGGTGTGGCCATTTTCCACGCGCGAAAGGTAGCAGCGCAGCAGGCCGGTACGCTTTTCAATATCGCCCTGGGACATCCCTTTTTGCAACCGGTAATTTCTAATAGTTTCGCCGATGTTGATCGTGGGGAGCATTGCAGATGCGACATAGTAACCAGATCGGGATTTTCTGGCAAGTGGAATTTCGTGCCATAGGGAAGCACTTTCGAGTGAAAGACTTGACGGAGCTCGCTGGTCATGCTTCCACGGCATGAAGGAAACGGGCGGCGAGCAGCGTTCACGCAAATCCCGGAGATTACTTCTTCAGATTCTCGGCAAGGAACGTAACCGTACGCTGCCAGGCGTCGACGGCATCTTCGGGACGATACCCGGTTTTATTGTTGGGATTTTCAAAGGCATGGCCGGCATCGTCGTAGATTTTGACATCGATGGTCTTGCCCAGCTGTTTCATCTGAGATTCGAACTTGCGAACGTCGTCGGGCGTGATGCCTTTATCCTGGCCGCCGAAAAGGCCGAGAATCGGGGCGTTAATCCTCTTGATCGCACCCGGATCGGTGGCGAGATGCCCGTAGTTGATGACGTCTGCGGCGAGCGTCGGTTCTTCGAGCGCGACATCGAGCGAGTAGCCGCCGCCCATGCACCATCCGATGGCCCCGATGCGATCCTTCTTCACGTTTGCCTGCGACGCGAGATAATCAAATGCAGCGCTGAGGTCGCGCTTGGCACGGTCTTCGGGGACGCCGCGCATCAACTCGTGAGCTTCCTCGGGCGTGGCGCCGACTCTGCCGCGGTATAGATCAATGGCCAAGGTTTCGTATCCCTGATCGGCCAACTTGGAAGCTTGCTCCTTGACCCAGTCGTTCAATCCCCAATACTCGTGAATCACGATGATGCCGGGGAAAGGACCGTTGCCGCCGGGAGTGTAGAGAATGCCTTGGACCGTTTCATCACCGCTTTTATAGGAGACGGTTTTGCCGTCGGCGGCGGATGCGCAGATTGCAGGCAGAAGGATAAGCGAGAGCGATAAAAGCGTTTTCACGGTTTTCATGCTGCGATGACTCCGAGTTTCGACAGCGCCTTGCCGTTACTGAGTTTTCCTGTCGGAGACGAGGGCGCGGATGCACAGGAATATCAGCAGGACCGCGCAGAGCAGGATCAGCAGCCCACCCAGGCCAAAGCCATGGCGAGAGCCGAACCAGCGGCCGCGGCTGACCCCGAGTGCGGCAAGAACGGTCCGATTCGAAAGCGCAGCTAAACTGTGTGCGAGCGTCATAATTGAAGCTCCATATACATTGCCCCTGCCACCGGATTCGTGCAGTACGGCGCGATCTCTTCGAACCCTAGCCTCCGATACAAGGCAACCGCATCTTTCATCACTGGTTCGACGGTGTCAAGCCGCATCTTCTGGTAGCCGATCTGGCGCGCCTCTCCAATGATGTGTTCGGCTAAGACTCGTCCCAGCCCTTTGCCGCGAAATTGCGGTCGGAGGTAAAGGCGTTTCATCTCGCAGATGCCGGTTCCGAGCGCGTGAAGCGCGACGCAGCCGGCCAGTTCGCGTTCGTAGTAGACAAGGAGCAGGCGGCCTCGAGGCGGGGAATAGTAGCCGGGAAGACTGGCGAGCTCTTCGTCAAAATTCTGGAAGCAGAGACTAAAGCCGAGCGACTTTGCGTACTCGAGAAACAGCGCGCGGGCCTGGGCGATTTGTTCGACCGATTTAGCTTGGGTAAAGGAGATTCGATTCACTGCCGACGACGCAAGGATCGGCGGGGATTCAGGTTCCGGGGATTTTGGAGGAGGCAGCATCACATCGATTCTCTGCGCTTGAGCTTCGGTGTTTTCGTCCGAAAATTCCTATCCCATCAGCATGCCGCCATTCACGCTCAAGACATGGCCAGTTATGTACGACGCTTCATCGGACGCAAGGAACGCGACTGCACTGGCAACGTCTTCAACCGTGCCGATACGACCGAGCGGAATCTGTTTGAGCGCTGCCTGCTTGAAATCGTCGCCCAGCACTTCCGTCATGGGAGTTTCGATGAAGCCGGGTGCGACGGCGTTACAAGTAATGTTGCGCGAACCGAGCTCGCGGGCGACGGCCATGGTCATGCCAATCAGCCCAGCTTTTGAGGCGGCGTAATTTGCCTGTCCTGCCTGACCCATCTGGCCGAAGATGCTTGCGATATTGATAATGCGTCCCCAGCGCTGTTTGAGCATAGAGGTGCTGACTGCTTGAGTGCATAGATAAGCCGAGGTGAGGTTGGTTTGCAGGACCGCATCCCAGTCGCTGCGTTTCATGCGCATAATCAGTTGATCGCGCGTGATGCCGGCATTGTTGACGAGGATATCGATTTTTTCGAAGCGCGCAACGGCGGATTTGACAGCAGACTTAATCTGCTCTTCGTCGGTAACATCGAGGGGAAACGCCGCGGCCTTTCCGCCGTTAGTTTCGATTTCACGAACCAGTCCGTTCAGCTTCTCCTGATTACGCGCGGCGACGGCAATAGTCGCCCCTTTAGCCGCCAGCTTGACCGCACAGGCTCGGCCGATGCCTTGCGATGCGCCAGTAAGGAATGCCACGTGTCCTGAGAGGGACATGCGAATCTCTCCATGTGTTGTGCTTGGTTCTGAATTGAAATGCAAAATTATACGCGCCTTAATGAGGTATCGTTTGTGTAACGATTGCGTGCGGCCACTGTGACAAGTAACATGCATGCACTCCCATGTCACAACCACTGACGAATGATGTGAGCGTTATGCCTAAGCCTTCCGAAAAGAATACGGGCAACGTTGTTCCGATTACTGCGCCGGGCCATCGTTCTGCGCAGCGGGCTGCGGCGGAGGGTTCGCAAGGCGGAGGGCTTTCGCCAGTAGGCGTCACGGGCGAAAGCGCCCTCTCCACGTCGGTCGAGCCTTCTACTGAGGTGTTCGCCGTTTACGGCGTCGAACCGGAGATTCAGGCATACGCCATGGCCAAGTATTCGCGCTCGGCACTGTCGATGAAGGAGTCGCTACGCGAGATCAATTCACAAAAAGCCGAGAAGTTTCTCAACACATTTTATTTTCAGTATGGCCATCGATCGATTGCCGATCTGGCGCACATTGCATTGGCCGTCGAGCGCCTGTCGATTCTAGCGGCCATCGAACTTGCCGACGAGCAGCGATGGGACGGGCAGGAGCGCTCGACGCGCTATCAGGATTTCAAAAAGAGCGGTTATTTCGTGCCCGATTTTGGCACCGACGCCGAAGCGCGCAGACTTTACTGCGAGACGCTTGATTTTCTTTTTGCCGAATACGAAGCGCTCTCGGCGCACATGACGCAGCACTTGATCAGCATTACGCCGAAGCCTGCCGAGATGAAGCAGGAGCAGTACGAGCGGACGCTGAAGGCGCGGGCGTTCGACATCACTCGGTATTTGCTGCCGCTGGCGACAAACACTTCGCTCGGAGAGATCGTTAACGCGCGCACGCTCGAAGTACAGGTTGCTCACCTGCTCTCGCACACCCACAGAGAAGTGCGCCAGCTGGGCGAATCGCTAAAGAAAGCCGCGACTGGTACGGCATATAACGCAAATTCGGACTCGATGCGGGAGTTGGTGGAACAGATTCGTGGGGTAAGTGCAGAGCTTGGCGTACGCGCCGAGCGCGAGTTGCTGCGTGAAGTTCGAGTAGCGCCGACGCTAGTGAAGTATGCCGATCCAAATTCGTATGAGATGGAGACGCGCCGCGATCTGCGGCAAGCCGCTCGGGAGTTGATGGCGCACGAGCAACTGGCGCCCTCGAAAACCATTGTCGATCTGCTCGACGAGGAGCCGCTTGAAGTCGAGATTGCGACAACGTTGCTCTATGAGCACTGCCATTTTTCTTATCGGCAGATTCGGCAGTCCGTGCAGGTGGCTGGCGAACGGCGACGCCGCGAGATCATCGATCTTGGCCTGCGGCATCGCGGCAAGCACGACGAGATGTTGCGTGCTTTTCGCGCTGGCCAGCAGTTCCGCTTCGACATTCTCATGGACATCGGCGGTTTCCGTGACATGCACCGTCACCGCCGCTGCATTCAGGTCATGCAGCAATCGACCACGCAGCACGGATACGAGATGCTGCTCGATCTGGAAGACGCCGGCATGCACGGGCGATTCGAATCGGCGATGCGGCGAGCGCAAGCGGCGGTGGAAAAGATTGCGAAGAGCGCGTCGCCGGAGGCCGAAGAGAATTCGCAGTACGCGATTCCCCTGGCATTCAAAAAGCGTGCGCTCTTCAAGATGGACTTCGCCGAGGCAGTTTACATCTCGGAGCTGCGCACGACGCCTGCAGGGCACGTTTCGTATCGAAACGTGGCTTACGCGATGTATGAAGCCGTGGCTCGGAAATATCCGGCGCTGGCAAAATATTTTCGAGTGCACGATGTGACGGCACCGGTGGATTTGTTGCAGAGGTAAGCGTACCCAAGAAAGCATCGAGCAGCGCGGGTCTCTGCACTACTGCGTGACCGTAGCCTGATAACTCACGGTCTGCCAATGGCCGTTGCGGCGCACCCAGATTCGAGTGTAGCGATACGGTCCGCTGAAATCCTCGCCTAACTGATTACCTTTCACGTCGGCGCGCGCCGTGACCACCGCGGTGTCGCCATAGAGGCGAACTACCATCTCCGTCACATTTACGAACTCATATCGCAGTTCTCCGCTGCGGCGCGCGGAAATGGCATCCTGTTTTGTCGTGATCTGGCCGAGCGGGGTGATGGCGACGTAGTCATCGGCGAGGGTCTTCACTGAAAAATCGGCGTCGCGGTGCAGGATTGCCTCTTTTGTCAGCCGCTCCAGTTCGACGATTTCGCGCATCGTTTCCTGATCGCTGGCGCTGAACCCGGGAGTGGAACGGACAGCTACGTGCTGACTGCAAAATGCGGGAGCTACGGCAAGCGCGCAGAACAATAACAAAGCACAATTGTCAAGCATGACGAGACCTCCGCGTCTGCCACGAGACAGGAACCCACTATCAGAAGGGTACGCGAGCTTGGATGCAAGAGTTCCATAGAAAATTCTATATTTGGAATCGCTGCATGTAGAGTCGCTCCCCGAAGCACGGAAAATCCAAATAGGCCTAGAAAATCGAACGGCGTCTCGGGCAGGGCTACCGGTGAGTCCCGAGACGCCGTTAATGAAGGGGATGCGAGAGCTTTTTTGTTTGTCGAGTCTCGTTCCTATTTCGGCGGCAAGCCAGCGTTGAGGGTGAAGACAGTACCGTCGCCGAAGTGTTTCGGCGCGGCCTTGCCGTATTGGACGGTCGAACCCACAAGCACTCCGTCCGGCGCCTGAATGAGGGTCGTCGGGAACGTCCCCAGTGCCGATGTGACCGAAAAAGAATCGAAGGTTTGAATCAGGCTGCCGTCAACAGGGGACAAAGTAACGATATCGCCATAGTCGTCACCGTTGATTCCGTTTTCGTCCGCAACCCAGAAATTGCCATCGCTGGCCAGCAACATCGTTTGTGGTGTGCCACGACCAGGACTGCTGGTGTAAAAGGGAAAGAGCTGCAAATTGCTGCCATCGGTGTCGACCTCGAAAACTCCCACGCCATCGATCGCATAAATTCCATACAAGCCATACAGGCTGCCGTTTCGGCCGAATGCCATCATGATCGGGGAAGAAGGCAGGTCGCCGTCGATCAATGGGAAGCTCACTGGAAAAGATTGCAGCGTGCTGGTCGCTTCTGTGTAGTGGAAAACGGATACATCAGTTGTCCCAATCGAGAAGCCCCACAAGGTGCCATCCGAGGCGACAATTAGATTGGAAGGAACGCCGCCGTTTGTCGACGTGAAGTTCACCACGACTTCATAGGCCCCGGTTGACGGGGTAACGCGGAATAGAGTGCCGCAGCCAAAACCCACGCAAGTCCCGCCTGTACCCCCGCCCTGAGTGGTGCCGTAAACATTGCCGTCGTTTCCCGCAACCAAAGCCCCAGGATACTGCCCGTCGGCGCAATTCGCTTCGGAGCAGTACTTATGGATGACTTGAAAATCGCTCCCGTCCCGGTTCACCCGATACAGGACCCCATCGCCGCAATATCCACTGCAGCTATCGATTCCGCCAAACAGCGTTTGACCGTAGATCTTGCCGTCCGGTCGTTCGGTCAGCGACGCGGGAATGTTGCCATCTGGGTAGTTCTTATTCGGACCCGCAGTGAAGGTATGCAGAACTTTTTGCGTCCCGTTGCGAGTGAGAGAAAATACCACGCCGCCGTCGGGTTCGGAGAGACCTTCCATCGACACCTGGGCCGCCCCATAAAAATTTCCGTCGGATCCGAAAATGATGGAAACCGGACGCCCGCCGTCAGGGCAGCTTCCCGACCTCAGGTTGGGGTTACCGTTGCATGTAAAGGTGTAGACCGCAGTGAATTTCGAGTTCGCTCCGTATGCAGCACTTGTGAACAGAACCAGGAGCAGAGCAAAATGCGTGGCGCGTTTCATGAGGTGCACCTCCCCCCGAGACCTATATCCTTCTTAGAAATTGTTATTGTCAGGAAAATGTAAATAAACTGCACAACTTTCTCCAGAACTATTGGCGCCCAATCAAGGGCTGGCCATCCGGTTCACGACGTTGTCTAGTAGAATCAACCTTCCTGCCATGGCAGACGTTCGCCGCGGTCTCATCATCGTGAACACCGGTCCGGGAAAAGGGAAGACGACTGCAGCTATGGGGACCGCTTTGCGCGCTGTCGGCCAGGGCATGAAGGTCCTGATGCTGCAGTTTCTGAAAGGGTCCTGGCACTACGGCGAGCTCGACGCGGTGAAAGCTTTTGGCGACAAGTTTGTGATGAGGCAGATGGGACGCGGATTTGTGAAAGTCGGCGCGGAAAAGCCCGATCCAGAAGACGTCAGGATGGTAGAAAACGCATGGGCGGAGGCGGAAAAGGCGATTCAATCGGGCGAGTGGGATCTTGTCGTGCTCGATGAGATTAACTATGCAATCAGCTATGGCATGCTGAACGCGGCAAAGGTGGTCGACGCCTTGAAGCAGAAGCCCGATATGGTGCATGTCATCTTGACGGGAAGAAACGCACACCCCACAATTATCGAGGTCGCCGATACAGTCACGGAAATGCGGCAGATAAAGCATGCCTATGAAAAAGGCGTAATGGCGCAGAGAGGCATCGAATACTGAAATTGAGTAAGTTTGTAATTTGGTAATTGAGAAATCTAGCGTTCCCGATTCTTGAGCTTACAATTACCAAATTTCCCGGTTACTGAATCTTCTTATGGCTTGGTTCAAACGCGAATCCGGAGAGCTCGACACGTCGGGTGCGAAGACAGTGCGCACCGAAGGATTATGGGTTAAGTGTGAGAATTGCCGCCAGATCATCTGGAAAAAAGATCTCGAGGAAAATCTCAACGTCTGCCCGAAGTGCGACAAGCACTTTCGCATCGATGCTCGCAAACGGCTGTCGCTGTTGATGGATGACAACCAGTATGAGACGTTCGATGCGAATCTTTCTTCAACCGACCCATTGAAGTTCGTCGACCTGAAACAATACTCGTCGCGGTTGAGGCAAGCGCAAAGGGATACGGGGCTGAACGACGCGGTTATTAACGCGCAGGGCAAGCTACTGGGACGGCCGGTGGTTGCCAGCGTAATGGAGTATGGTTTCATCGGCGGCAGCATGGGAGCTGTGGTCGGAGAAATGATTACGCGCGCTGCCGAACGCGCCTGCGATGCAAAGATTCCGCTGATCATCGTTTCGGCATCAGGGGGGGCTCGCATGATGGAAGGGGTGGCCAGCCTGATGCAGCTGGCCAAGATTTCGGCGGCATTGGCACGGCTTGACCATGCCAAGGTTCCGTATATTTCCGTGTTGACAGATCCCACGACCGGCGGCGTGACGGCGTCATTCGCCATGCTTGGCGATTTGAACATCGCCGAGCCAGGTGCACTGATTGGTTTCGCCGGTCCGCGAGTGATTGAGCAGACCATCCGGCAGAAATTGCCACAGGGATTCCAACGCAGCGAATTCTTGCTCGAGCATGGGATGCTCGACGCCGTCGTACCGCGAAAAGACCTGAAGGCCTATATTGCGCGGGCGCTGGATTTCATGAGCGGGGCCGGCAGCCCACAGTTATCGGCCGTTAGCTAGCCCTCACCATTTTATGTCCTACGAAGCCGCGGTTGCACGCATGTTTGCGCTGGGCCACGAACTGGCGAGCATACCGGCTCAGAAGTTCGATCTGGCTCACATGCGCGTGCTGCTCGGAGCACTGGGTCATCCGGAGCGAAAGTTCCCCAGCGTTTTGATCGCCGGGACGAACGGCAAGGGATCGACGGCCGCGACGCTCGCTTCGATTCTGCACGCCTCGGGCCTGAAAACCGGCCTGTACACCTCGCCCCACCTGCTCCGGCTCAATGAAAGGATTCGGGTAAATGGCCTGGAGATCGGCGATGACGATTTTGCATCCCTGCATA
>JASHNX010000259.1 GCA_030041415.1 Candidatus Sulfotelmatobacter sp. | reverse complement strand
CGCCGCGGCACCCTGCCAGTGCAAGAGTTGCTGAATCTGAGACTCGCCGGTGTAAAAGTGGAAGAAGCGACTTCGTGGCTGGAAAAGATTACAGGAAGGATCGAAGTCGAGCAGCTTTATCCGAGTTGGCTCGTATTTGCGGAAGGCTTCCGCTTCAGCACGTTGTTTCGGATGACGCGGAGGGCAGTGAACTTTCTGGTTGCGCTGATTGGACTGATTCTCTCCTTGCCCTTTCTACCCTTCATTGTATTGGCCGTAAAGATGGATTCCGCTGGCCCCGTGCTCTACAGGCAGCAGAGAGTCGGACGGGGAGGAGTGATCTTTTATTGCTACAAGTTCCGCACCATGCGTGTGGATGCCGAAGCCGACACGGGTGCAACTTGGGCCACGGATGACGATCCTCGTATCACGCGGGTCGGCAAGTTTCTGCGCTCTTCCCGGCTCGACGAAATCCCACAGTTATGGTGCGTACTAAGAGGGGACATGCACTTTGTCGGACCGCGCCCGGAGCGGCCCGAGTTTGTCGATTGGCTGAGCAAGGAGGTTCCCTACTACGGAGTGCGTCATGTGGTCCGACCGGGAATCACGGGATGGGCGCAGGTTCAATACAAATACGGCAATACGCTGGCGGACGCCCGCGAGAAGCTGCAATACGATCTGTTTTACATCAAGAACGCCTCTCTTGGCCTTGATCTGCTGATCATGTTCCAAACCATCAAGATTGTGCTGCTCGGGCGCGGTGCAAAATGACTCTTATTTTCTGGATCGCAGCGTTTCTGATTTTTTACACCTATCTCGGATATGCCGGATGGTTGTGGCTGCGCGCGTGGCTTTCGCCCTGGCCAACTCTTCGCGGCGGCTATGACGCTGCTGTTTCCATTGTGATGGTAGTGCGGAATGAAGAGCGCTGGACCGAAGCCAAACTGCGGAATCTTCTCGAACTCGATTATCCCTCGGACCAATGCCAGATTGTTGTGGTCTCCGATGGTTCCACCGACGCAACCGAAAACATCCTGCGCGAGTACGCCAAGGACCCCCGGATCCAAGTATCCATGAACCAACTGCAGCGTGGGAAAGCTGCGTGCTTAAACGATGCCATCGATCTGGCTTCGGGCGAGATCGTGATTTTCACCGATGTCCGCCAAAAAATCGAACCTGGCGCAGTACGCGTGCTGGTCGAGGATTTCGCCGATCCGGAAGTGGGCTGCGTGAGCGGCGCTCTCATGCTGGGCGATGCCGAATCGGGCGAGACGGGTAAAGGAATGGGATTGTATTGGCGCACCGAGAAGAAAATCCGCGAACTGGAATCGGCGTCTGGATCCGTCGTGGGGGCGACCGGCGCCCTCTACGCGGTCCGCCGCAATTTGCTGACTGAAGTGCCGGTAGGAACGATCTTAGACGATGTCTATATTCCGATGCAGGTAGTGCGGCAAGGCAAGCGCGTGATTTTCGAGAGTAGAGCGCGGGCGTGGGATACTCCGGATCTGGGCGGTGGACTGGAGTTCGCCCGCAAGGTCCGCACCCTGAGCGGGAACTATCAGCTTGTTCAACTGGCGCCGTGGCTGATCAGCTTCCGGAATCCCGTGCTTGCGCGATTCGTCAGCCACAAGCTCCTGCGTTTGGCAGTTCCGTTCGCGCTGGCGCTAATGCTTCTCACCTCGTTATTTCTCACTGGTCTTTTCTATCGAATCGCATTGGGTTTGCAACTGGCCTTCTATGGATTGGGCCTCGCTGCTCTGTTGCGTCGCCCCAGGCTGGGGTTGATCTCGCGTGCCGGCGATGCTGCCGCCACCTTCGTATTATTGAACACCGCCGCCGTCGTCGCTTTCGCAAATTTTGTCGTGGGACGCAAAGCCGCCTGGAGCCGCTAATGTTCACGAGAGTTAAACATAACAGCGGCCTGCCTAAAGAAAAGCCTGCCGAGATTGCAGTCGAAACCTCGCCCAAAAGTACCCTTGCCTACCGCGCCCTCTTAATTTTTTCTTTGCTCTATTTTGCACGGCCGGAGGATTTTATCCCTGGCCTTGGGTACGTTCCTGTCGAGAAAATTCTGGGAGGCGTTGCGCTTCTCGCGCTCCTCTTCAGCGTGAATTCGCAACGCCGCCTCAAACGATGGCCAACGGAATTGAAGCTTTTACTTGCCCTCTTTTTCTGGCAGTGCTTGACCGTTCCCTTCGCCTGGTGGAAGGGAGGATCGTTCGTCTGGGTCTACAGCAAGTGTTTGAAAGCTGTGATTGCGGCATTTCTCGTGATTGTCGCGGTATCAACCATCCGTCAATTAAAACTCCTGCTGCTTATCCAGGCAGCCTCGGTCGCATCCATGACCCTGGTCTCAGTAGCACTTTACCGCGGCGGCCGGATGGGCGGCGTGCTGGGCGGAGTGTTCGACAATCCCAACGATCTCGCAATGAATATCGCCTTGAACTGGCCCTTGTGCCTGATGTTCCTGATGTTGACCCGAAACCCTCTTAAGAAGCTGCTTTGGGCCGCTGGCATGCTGGTGATGGCGATCGGCCTCATGCTCACGTATTCCCGTTCGGGTTTCCTGGCGATGGCTGTGGCAACCCTTCTGAGCTTGTGGGAATTTGGCATTCGGGGCAAACGTCACTACTTGATCGCAGCGGCAGTTTTCTGTGGCGCCGTCTTAATCATCTTCGCTCCGCACGATTACGGAGGCCGGCTCCGAAGCATCGTTTCCGATGACGTGCGCGTCTTCGGCGATGCCAAGTTTGCCAGGGAGGATTTGCTGACGCAGAGCTTGAAAATATCCATTACGCATCCGCTGCTTGGAATCGGCCCCGGCAACTTCCAGGGCTACACCCAGTCCTGGCATGTGACCCACAATACGTATACGGAGCTCAGCGCTGAAAGTGGCATTCCATCGCTCGTTCTGTTCGTCGCCGTGCTGGTTCTGGCCTTTCGGAATCTTAGGCGAACTCGGGCGTCGGCTCTGTTCGCGGGATCGCAGGAAATTCAGTTATTTACAGGAGGCTTGTGGGCTGGGCTCGCCAGCTATCTGACCGGTGCAATGTTTGCCAGTACGGCATACGAACTCTTTCCTTACTTCATGATCGGCTATACGGTTGTGCTGTATCGGCTGACATGCGTCGTGCCTGACACTAGTTTTCTGACAGCCTCGGCGGAGGCGACACGACTTCCTTTGTCGTCAGGCCCAGGCTGGGCGCGGCCTAGGACCGTCCCTCTAGCGGACACCGGATTGCAACGAATCGATAATCGCCAGACTTCTCTGCGTGGGCAGAAGCAGTAAGAAGCCATCGCTGCCTCCGGCGTTGGTGCCGTAATCGAACTGGGGGAAGAGCCTATGAAGGTCGTTCCAGCTGACATTGGGATCGCTGTGTTCGACCCATCCCCAACTATTCTGAGGTGCTGGAGCCAGAAGCCGCGTGGAAACCCAGATATCGCCATGAGCGTTCCAGGTGGTAAGCACCCGCTGGGCGAAGTCCTGACGCCAGTGCTTTGTTTGCGGCGTGCCAGGATTCAAAAGAGCGTACTCCAACGGCTGCGATCTGCGATTGATCGGATTGAGCGGGAAACTGCGGGCGAAATTGACAATCTCGTCGTGGATATCAACAACCACGATTCGGCTCTCAGGTTTGAACTCGGGGAGAAGTGGATCGAGTCTCTCAGTCACCCTTTGCTGTTGGCGCTCGAGAGCATAGCGCGACAGGCTGGTCACATTGGTTGCGATTGCGACGACCACAAAGACAGCCGCGAGAGCACGCGTAAAGCCGCGCCGATCTTCTGCTACAGCGCAGGTTAACGCCAGGAAAAATACTGGATAAAGAGGGAGGTATCGTTCAATATCGCCGCCGAACCAGAGCAACGCGAACAGAACTACGGGCCCGGCAATAGCAGCACAGACGGCCAGAACATTTCGGCCGCGGGAAGAACTCGACAGCTGGAGAAAAACCACAAGCATCAATACATAGAACAGAACCATCTTCCACAAGCTGGGGAGCAGCAGCAAACGCCGAACAGAAACCGGATTGTACTGATCGTGTAACAGGAAGCGCTTGAAGAGCACGCCGTCGTTGCCAAGATCAATAAACGAGTGGGCCAAGCCGAAGACTGTGCGCTTGGCGCCACGTACGCCGGCAACGCTGCTTGCGCCTTGTCCAATCCAGTGAAGAGCCGCGGACACGGTGTAGATGCGCTGATGGGCCAGGACGGCGGCGTAGGCAAGAATACCGGCGCATAAACAGATTGCAGCGCTGTGTATGACCAGCCGCCATTTCTTATTGCGGCCGGCATAGAACAAGGGCAGAGTTAGAGCACCCGGGACCGCGAATGCATAGGGAAACCACATGCATACCGAAACCGCCAGCGACAAGGCTGCTCCGTAAGGCAGGTATCCTAAGGTTTCCGATTCGGCGCTGCGGGCCATCAAATCGGTCCCGAGCAGCAGAAACATGAGTCCGGGAATGTATGGCGTTCCACCATGGATGTAATTGAGAAAAGCATATGAAAAGACGAACGCGACGGAGGCACACTCGATCGTCCATTCGGGATTTTGGAATCGGCGCAGCAGGCCGCGAAGAAGAAAGAGAGACACTAGCCCGCAAACAAGATTGATAGTAATGAAGATATAAAGAACGGCAATTCTGGGCACGTCACCGGTGATCGGACTTAAAAAACCGCCGAACAGGTGAAGGAACACCCATCCCAGAGGCCGCCAAAAAAGATGACGGAAGTCCCAAAATACATAGTTGATTCCCTGGTCATGCAGATACACCGCCGAAACGTAATCCACCGTATCGGCCATAAAATATGCTCTGGTGAACCATGCCAGGACGGCGTAGGCAAGAGTCCAGCCAGCAAGGCTGAGAATCGTTTCGTGATGCTGGACCCGGTGTGCGCCCTGCCGTACAGGGTTTGCGGAAAAGGAAACTGAGGTCATTGATAAAACCCCGATTATATTCCGGGAAGGCCGAGCGGCGGACTGATCCGCCGTTGTGGAAACGGTTGTCATACGGGAAGTGGGTGCCGAGCTACGTCTGGCAGAGAATGTCCCGATCCGTGCCGAGTGGCAAAGTCCATCTGATCATTGCCCTCGCGGATCACTTCGAACCTTCTTTTCTGTCCGAGAACGGGCGCGCCCGTGCGCCGCTGCTTGAGCAAGAACGTCGCGTAGAAGCGTGGTGCAGGGAATATCCCCGTGCGGTGGATTCATGGCGCGATCAGGAAGGACGGTGGCTAACACACACGTATTTCTTTCCGGCCGAACAATACGACCGAGGTTTGCTCGACCGGCTTGCGGTGCATTGCCACGCGGGATGGGGAGAGATTGAGATTCACCTCCACCACGGCATGGATGCGCCCGACACCGCGGAGAATACTCGCCGCCTGATCGAACAATTCAGGGATGCTCTCGTTCGCGATCACGGCTCCCTTTGTTTTGCGGAAGGCTCGGCGCAGCCGCGATATGCCTTCGTTCACGGCAATTTCACGCTGGCAAATTCTGCCCGTGGCTATGCCTGCGGCGTGGATAGCGAAATGGAGATCTTGGCCGACACCGGATGCTACGCCGATTTGACCTTGCCGACGGCTGCTTTTCACCCTGCGCAGATTGCAAAAATCAATTCTCTCTATGAGTGCGGTTTCCCGCTCAACATGAGAGCGCCGCACCGCAGAGGCAGAAATTTACGTGTGAGCCGGGCTCCGCAGATTTTTCCGATAAATGTGCAAGGCCCACTGATGCTCGATTTCGACTTGCTGGCTCGCAACCGAATCGGCCGGATCGAAAATGCGGCCTTGACGGGCGCGAATCCTCCGAGTCTGCGCCGCCTGCAGCTCTGGAAGAAAGCGGCGATCTCGGTTGAAGGTCGTCCCGATTGGCTCTTTATCAAACTTCACTGCCACAGCATGGACGCCACACAGCGAGAATCGGTGATGGGTGCGCACATGCAGAAGTTTCTTAACGATCTCATTAGAGGCGCTGAAGCGCGGCATGAAGTGATTCATTTTGTCACCGCGCGCGAGATGGTAAACATCATCCTGGCGACGTGCGATGGGCGGGAAGGCAACCCGGGAGAATATCGCGACTATCGCTTGAAACTGGCTGCAGGCGCGGCCTCCGGGCAACACGAAATCAAATCACAGATGAGTTGGAGAAGCTAGGGCATGTGCGGAATCGCAGGCATCGTCAGCACGAATGGCGAACGAATCGAAGCCGCTACGATTCACCGCATGTGCGAGGCGATCGTTTACCGCGGCCCGGATGACGAAGGCGTCTTCGCGAAAGATGGAACCGGCCTGGGCATGCGCCGTCTCAGCATCATTGATCTTGCTGGAGGCCATCAGCCAGTTTTTAACGAAGACCGAACCGTATGGGTGGTTTTCAATGGAGAGATCTACAATTTTCCTTCGCTCCGCGAAGAACTGCTCACGCGCGGCCACAGATTTTCCACTCACACCGATACGGAAGTGATCGTCCATCTCTATGAAGAGATGGGTTCGGATTGCGTGAACAAGCTGCGCGGCATGTTTGCCTTCGCTCTGTACGACGAGCGCCGCCGGAAATTGCTATTGGCGCGCGACCGCCTGGGAAAAAAGCCGCTGCACTATGCATTGCAAGGCGGGCGGTTGTTTTTTGCTTCCGAAATCAAATCAATTCTGACCGTGGCGCGCGAGCTGGCAACCCTCAATGACCAAGCATTACTTCAATACATGTGGTTCGGATATGTTCCCGACCCGCTGACAGCCTTCACCACGATTCATAAACTGCCACCGGGGCATCTGCTTGAATTCGAAAGCGGCAAAATCAAGGTGCGTCGATACTGGGATTTACCTCGGTACGGCATTCACGCCCCACACAGCGAAGAAGAATGTCTCGCGGAGATGGAGAATCGGCTGGCTGAAGCGGTGCGCATTCGCCTCATCTCTGATGTTCCTTTGGGCGCACTGCTAAGCGGCGGAACAGATTCTTCCACCGTGGTGGCGCTGATGGCGAGGGCAAGTTCTGCTCCGGTCAAGACATTTGCCATCGGCTTTCGCGATCAGGATTTCAACGAAGCGCCTTATGCCCGGATGGTCGCCGAGAAATTTGGCACCGATCATCACGAACTCATAGTCGAACCGGACGTACTCGAAACAGTGCAGATGCTGACTGGTTCTCTCGAAGAACCCTTCGGCGATTCCTCAATGTTGCCTACTTACTTCGTATCCTGTCTCGCAAGGAAACATGTGACGGTGGCTCTATCGGGCGACGGCGGCGACGAAATTTTTGCCGGATACGACCGCTATGCCGTCCATTTGCGGAGGCAAATCTTCGAGCGAATCCCTGAATGGGCGCGACGTTTTTATCGAAATCAGGTTTATGCGCGATTGCCGGCAGACATGCGAGGAAAGAAATTTTCTTACAACGTTTCCCTGCCTTGGCGTGAGCGCTACGTCGACGGCATTTCGTTCGTGCCTGCATTTGAACGGGACATGCCGCTGCTGTCGGATGATTTTCGATCCGTGTTGCGTGAGAACGGCGATCCTGCCGACGTGATGTATAAGTATTTCGATTCCGCTCCGGCCGACGATCCGGTTAGTCAAATGCTTTATGTCGACACCAAGACGTACATGGCCGCCGACATTCTGACGAAAGTGGATCGCATGAGCATGCTGGCCTCGCTCGAGGTGCGGGTGCCGATTCTCGATCAGGAGTTTGTGGAATGGGCAACCGGCTTACCGATCGAGTGGAAGATTCGACACGGCAGGCAAAAATATATCTTGCGCAAACTTGCCGAAAGAGTAGGCGTGCCCCGAGAAGTTCTATACCGTGCCAAAAAAGGATTCGCATTGCCGCTCGTGCATTGGATGAAGCACGAACTGAAAGAATTGATCACGAGCGTACTGCTCGATGCGGAGACCATGCAGCGCGGATACTTTGAGCCCTGGGGAGTTCGGCAATTACTGGATGAACATTTCCGTGGAAGACGTGATCACTCCGGCCGGATCTGGCGTTTGCTGATGTTTGAACTCTGGCACCGCAACTATCTGGCGAAACTCCACACAGGTGGCGCGCAATATGAACCCGCGCGCGTGATGCCGACGACTGGTAGCGTCGGATGAACCCGCTGACCCATCAAAACGAGCTGCCCTCGGCCATCGCTTCCACGTCGACGTTGTTTTCTGCATCGGCCCCTACTGATGCTCTGCCCGGACCACTGTTCCTGATGGTAAACAGCCTCGAAACCGGAGGCACGGAAAAACAGTTCGTCGAAATCAGCCGGGCGTTGCAATCGCGCGGCGTTTCCGTGCACCTGGGTTGCCTGCAGAAGGCGGGCGGCTTCGTGCAGGAACTGAAGGACTTGGCTGAGTTCGATCTGGGGGGCAGCCTGTATGGATTGCAATCCATCCGAAGCCGTTGGCGATTGGCGCGTTATCTGCGGAACCTTGGCATCAGAATTGCGCAGGCCTTTGATTTCTACACGAATCTAACGTTGATTCCCGCTGCGAAGTTAGCAGGGATTCCGGTCATCGGAAGTCAGCGCCAGCTTGGCGATCTCCTTACGCCGATGCAATTTCGCGCGCAGCTTGCGGCGTTTCGATTCTGTGATCGTGTTGTGTGCAACTCCAAGGCAGCGGCGGAACGACTGCGTCAGGCAGGACTGCCCGAAAGTAAAGTTGTAATCATCGGTAATGCACTTCCGGAAGCAGCATTTATGGCCGTTGCTCCGGCGCTGTCTCGCCGTCATGGGGTCTTTCGAATCGGCATGATCGCGCGCATGAACGCGGAATACAAGAATCATCACGGATTTTTGTGCATGGCAAAACGGCTGAGCGAGAGCTTTTCTAATCTCGAGTTTATTTTGGTGGGCGACGGCCCTTTAAGAACGGGGTTAGAACGCGAATCCGCTGCGCTTGGGATTCAAAATCGAGTCCGTTTTCTTGGCGCTCGCCGCGACATTCCCGAGGTGCTGCATTCGCTCGACATCTCTATCATTCCTTCTTTTTCCGAAAGCTTGTCGAACGTGATGCTGGAGTCGATGGCCGCTGGCGTGCCCGTGGTGGCGACCGCGGTCGGAGGCAACGTTGAACTGGGCGAAGAGGACCGGGCGCTGCTGGTACGCCCGGGGGACGAAGGCGAATTGACGAGAGCCGTGATGCGGTTGACCCAGAGCGGAGACTTGCGTTCGCAACTAGCGCTTCGCGCACAGGATTTCGTTCGTTCGCATTTCAGTGTGGAGCATGTCTCCGCACAGTACGAAGCACTTTATTCTCACGCCATCGGACAGCCGCAAGCTGTTGCTCACGGGTCAAGGGTCGTGAGCAATTCGGAACCGCGGCGAGATTCCAAAATCCGGGTCGCATTCGTCGCTCCCTCGTTGCGTTATGTGGGCGGCCAGGCTGTGCAAGCCGATTTATTGATGAAGCATTGGAGCGGTGATCCGGAGATCGCTGCGACTTTTGTTCCCGTTGATCCCAGGTTTCCCTTCGCCCTGCAGTGGGCCGAGCGCGTGCCTTTGCTTCGCACTGTCGTTCGCCAGCCACTTTACTTCTGGAAATTATGGAGTCTTAGACATGCGGACGTCGTCCATATTTTCTCCGCGTCGTATACATCTTTTCTCCTGGCGCCGCTTCCGGCTTGGCTTGCCGCAAAAGCTCTTGGCAAGAAGACGCTCATCAACTATCGCAGCGGCGAGGC
>JASHNX010000258.1 GCA_030041415.1 Candidatus Sulfotelmatobacter sp. | reverse complement strand
AAGGGATTAATTTTTAGAGCGCGATGGAAAGCGTCAATCGCCTGTGGGAACTGCCGCGCCTGCACGTAGGATGCGCCGAGAAAATACCACGTGTCAGGATCATTTGAATCGATCTCTGCCACGCGTTTGAAATCGTTGATCGCTGTTTGCGCATCGCCGGTGTTCTTCGCGAGCAGGCCGAGGTTGTACCACGCCTGCGGATTTTTCGGATCCCGCTTAAGCGCATCGTTCAAGGCCGCATTGGCTTCGTCGAGTTTCTGCAGATTCAGATATGCAATGCCTTCATTCAGGCGAGCGGTCGTCAGCTTGGGATCGAGTTCCTCGGCTTGCTGGAAGCATTTCAATCCCTTCTCGAAAAGCTGCTGATTCATGTAGGCGGCCCCGAGATTGTTGAGCCGCGCCGCCTCAATGGGAGTGGCTTTTGACTGCGTTTGGGGTGCGGTCGCGAAAATGCCCAGCGCGGCAAGAAGCACGCCGCCAAGAGCGACTGAAATTCGGGGATTCATCTGACCAACGATTTAACCACAGGGGCTGCGCGGAACACAGAGGATTCGAGATCTGCGCTCGAACTCATCTCGCGCCAACCATTTACTCATGGCAGTAGCAGCAACAGTGCGCCCTTAGTTCGAACGAAACAACGAAGGTTTATATGCTCTTGCGTCCACCGTGCCCTTGCCTTCCTCGACGGTGATCGTTTGCCCGCTGCGCACATTAACAAGAGTATCGGTCTGCCCGCTTGGCCAATGAATCTCAATGCTATCGGCCGTTTCCTGCGCCGCGAGCCCAAACGTCAGGACAAGTTCGTTCTGCGAAAGATAGCTCGATCCCGACCGCAGCATTTTCGATTGTGTATCTTTGCCGCCGTTCGAAACCACGCGCACCACCGCGCCGATGCCGTCGCGATTCGATTTTGTTCCCACCAGCTTCAGTCGCACGCTATGGTTCGTTCCGCCTTCGTTGTGAAACAGAAAAGCGGCGCCGGCGTTGGTAGTTTCGAGAATGTCGAGAAAGCCGTCGTTGTCGATATCCGCATAGGCTGCTCCCCGCGCGACTCTCGGCGCTGCAAAAGCCTTGCCCATCTTCTCGGTCACTTCCTCAAATTTCCCGCCTCCTAGATTGCGAAACAGGTGCGGCGGTTCTGCGTAGCTCACGCGCTTCTGAACTTTTTCGATCGCATCCTCGATGTGGCCGTCAGCGACAAAAATATCGGCCCAGCTGTCGTTGTCGTAATCGAAAAAGAAGCAGCCGAAGCCCAACGTGACCAGCGTCGCCCGGCCGACCTCCGATTGCGGAGCTTCATCGACGAACAAGCCATTGCCTTCGTTGTGATAAAGCGAAAGCATCTGATTCGCAAAGTTGGCGATGATCACGCTCGGGTGCCCGCTGCGGTCATAATCGGCAGCATCCACGCCCATGCCGGCCCGTGCTACCCCGTCGTCGCTGAATCCAATGCCTGCTGGTACGCCGCGCTCTTCGAACGTTCCATCTTTTTTGTTTACGTAGAGTTTGTTTGGCTGCGTGTCATTCGCGATGAGAATATCGGGCCAGCCGTCGTCGTTGTAATCGAGAATCGCGATGCCCAGACTTTTTGAAGTGGGATCGCCCAGACCTGATTTCTGCGTGGCGTCTTCAAATTTGCCGCCGCTAAGGCTATGCCACAACCGAACCGACGTTCCCTTATACGACTCCGGAGTGCAATACGATTTGTGCGTACCATCAAGCGTGCAGAAAAGATCGGTCTGCTCCGTCCATTGCACGTAGTTCGCTACCACCAGATCGAGTTTGCCGTCGCGGTCGTAATCCACCCAAGCAGCGCTGGTCGAAAATTCGTTCGGCCCCCACAAGCCGGCAGCCTTTGTCACATCGGTGAATGTCCCGTTGCCATTGTTGTGAAAAAGATGGCTTTGCCCGAGCGCGGAAATAAAAATGTCATCGTATCCGTCGTTATCGTAGTCGCCGATCGCAACGCCCAACCCGAACATCGGAATGGCAAGCCCCGCCTTCTCGGTCACGTCAGTAAAGGTTCCATTGCCATTGTTGTGGTAGAGCTTGGGAGTCGTTGCTCCGAGATGGTGATGTCCGGGAAAATCGTCGCCGTTGATGAGAAGAATGTCGGGATAGCCATCGTTGTCATAATCGATGAACGCGCAGCCGGGGCCCATCGTTTCCGGCAACCACTTCTTTCCGAATGCGCCGTTGTTGTGCGTGAATTTAATGCCGGCCTTCGACGTTATATCTACGAAATGAACCTCCTGCGCCTGAGACAAAACCGCCAGCCACATTGACACCGAGGCACCGAGAAGTGCGGCGAACAGGAGGCGGGTTGCTTTGCATCACGACGATTTCTTAGCAAGGGATTGTTTTTGGTTCACCGGCCCGAGCCTCCAACCGCCGACGCGATTGCGGCGACGGCTTTTGTCGGCTTCGAATTTAGCGCTGGCAGGGGCACGGAAACATGTTCATGAATCGCCTGTCGCTCATTGTTGTCCTCTGGATGCATCCTGCGATACGGCCCTGTGATCGCCTGCGCAGCCTCGTCTGCCTTGAATCTCAAATAGCGCTCCTCATGTTCTTTCGCGAGTTTTTCGTTGCCCAGCCCGTTGTAACACAACATCAAGTTGTAGTGCGCCTCCAGATCCTCCGGGTCAATCGCAAGAACTCGTTGCAGCGTGTTCACGGCTTCGGGGTACTTTCGCTGCAAGAACAGGATGCGCCCCAGATCGTTCAGCGCAACGCGGTCGCGAGGATATTGTGCGAGAACCAGTCGCAAGCGCGTACCCGCACCGTCGTAATTCCCATCCGCGCGGAGGACTCGCGCATAAAAGTAATTCGCCCGCGCCAGGTTCGGAGATAGTGACAAGGCCTTTTCCAACACAACCCGCGCCTGTGCCATATCGCCTTCCTGCACGGCACAGCGGCCGATGTTCACCCAACCATCGGGATTATTCGGGTCGGCCTCGGTCACTTTCTGGAAAGCGGCAGCCGCGCCTTTGAGGTCGCCCTGCAGGAACAGGCCGATGCCGAAGTCATTCCAGCGCTGCCATTCTTCTTTGAGAGCGATGGTTTTCGGCTTCTCGGGTGGCGCGTTGTGCGCGACAACCGGAAGCGTCACTTCATTCTCTGCCACGGTCACGATCGGCAGATCGGGAATCTTTTCCTCTTTCGCCGAAACGCCGCTCAACGATGCCGTGAACACGGTTGGCCGATCGTCATAGTCTGGAGCGACCGTGTTTGGAGGCGCAGGATCAGGCTGTCCTGCAAAGGCTTCATGCGTCCCATACCATGAAAACTTTCGATACAGAAGCCGTGCATGCAGGGTGATTTTGTTACCCGTGTTCTCCGGAATGAACATGCGATAGTGCACGGTATCGGCCGCACCGGGCGGAATCAGGCGCACATATACCACCGAGCGCGTAGCCCACGCATTGCGCTTATTGATCGGATTGCCGTGCGCGTCAATCTGCAACGATCGATAAAAATGCGCGCCTTTTTCGACCGGGCCGTGGCCGCTGTCTTCAGCCATCCCGCTCCAGAAGATGACCTGGCCCTTGTCATCCGTGCCTTTCAATTCAAGCCACGTGTCGTACGCATCTACCGTACCTCCGGGGAAAAAATGGCCGACTTTTTTTGTGCGTACCACAACATCGACGCGAACGGTATCTCCCCGCCGCAGCGGCGGCAGCACGCGATTCAGCGGAGCGCTAATCTCTGCGGATGCTCCCCCTTCTTCGGGACTAATTTTCGCTGCCGACTCTTCGCCCACCCCGAACGTCGTGGCCAGTTCCGATTGTCCCGTCACGTTCGACTTCACCACCGCCTGCGCGGGCGAAACGCCGAAGACATCGACGGTAAGCGCGCCGCTCGTCAAGAACTTCTCTGTGAGGTTAAGTTGAGCCGCGTCTTCATTCGCCGTAGGCACCGCGGTGTTTGCGCCGGGAAAGCGATGCGAGTGCACAAATCCGTTGATGTTGCCCGCGTCGCCCGATTTCTCCATCGGCATGTGGCAATCGGCGCACTGCTGCGGCTTCGGCGGATAGTAAAACGATCGCGCTCCCTGGCCTGAAACACCGCTGGCTTGCCAGTTGTCGTACTCGTTGAAGCCGCGGATCCAGCGGTAATGATTCACCGGAACATCGAGATGAACCTTGTGGCAGCTTGAGCAGAACTCCGCGGTCTGCGCCCGCATGAAAGGTTTGAGAAAGACGCGCCGATGCGGCTCGGGATTCAACTCGACCAGAAAGTCATGCAGCGTACGCACGATCGGGTTCTGATCGGCCGCGAGTTCATGCAGCTTTGGATATTCCAAATAGAAATCTGCCTGCCCCATCGTGCTCTTCACGGCTGCAATCGAGTGGCACATCATGCAACCCAGTCCGGCTTGCGATTCTGGCCGGTGCACTATTTGCTTGATCGGTGTATCCATCAAACCGCTGTACAGCACCGCGGGGTCATGGCATCCGCCGCACCATTTCGAAGGTTTTGTCCCGATCGTGTCCTGCATGTACTCGATCGATTTTCGATACCACTGATTGTTGAACGACGAAAAGTGGTGCGCCGAGCTGAACCACTGATTGTAGATATCTTCGTGGCATCGCTTGCAGGAGTCCGATTCCATGAAAAACTTGCTGGGAATTTTCTGATTGCCATAAACCTGCGCCGAACTGGGGAAAAACGATCCCTCGGGGCCGTCTCCCTCACCGTTCATGTTCGCAGGGGGAATCGCCGGATTCTCGATGCGCTTGTTCGTTTGCCAACTTGCGCGGATATATTGCGCACCGTAGCCGGCAACACCGATTGCCAGCAGACACGCAGTCGTGCGCAGCATGATTGTCGCCACATTAGAACCCAACCATCCACGAGACCCCAGTAAATTCGAAAGCAGGAAGCCGCACCCAGCGAGCGAAATTACAATGTGCAAGTAAAGCAGATTCCATTCATGGCGGGGAGTTCCAGTCCTGATGAGGATGATTCCGGCGATCGCTCCAGCGGCAATCAGGAGCCAGCCTGCTCGCTCCGAAAAAGTACCCGCGCGGATCAGGCGCAGGAGTTGCCGGATTACCAAAATCGAAGCGATTACGCCGACGATTGCATGCAGTAGAACGACTCCCGCATAAAAAACTGTTGGTTGCGGAGACGCGTAAAGGTAGGCCGCGGACACCACCAGGAATAAAATCAGCGATTTCAACATCTGGCCGGAACCAAAAGCGCGCCGTAAGTTTTCTATTCGAGGCCCCATGCTTGCCGGTCGGGAACCAGTGCCACAGTCACTGGAAACGCGCGATGAGCCAAGCTACTCAGATTAAGCAGGGGAGAAAATAATTGAAAAATACTAGCGGCAGAATCCGATCAAGCAAGCGGCGGCTTTTTCCATGCTCCGCATTGGCTTTGTAAGGCTTCCGCGACCGACAAGACCTCTACCTCGCGCCACGGTCGGCCTACAATCTGCACTCCAATCGGCAGACCTTGCGAAGACCGATTGATGGGAACCACAGCGGCAGGATTACCCAGAAGATTGAAGAACTCCGCATAGCTCCAGGCGTCTAGATACTCTACCCTCCTGCCCTCGATCAGCCAGCTACGCTCGCCGTGACTGAACGCGGGAATTGCCGCAACCGGACACAATAGAATCGGATGCTGTTGCATCTCCGCCATGAAGCGGGCACGCAGCAAATCGCGCTGCACCCAGGCATCCAGCATCGTAGTCGCGGTCAGCTTCGGTTCAGCATCAGCCAATTGAAGAAAATCGTTCATGATCGGGCTCATCTCCGACTCTCGGCCTTTAAACAGCGGACGAAGAAGCATCCCTCCAGCAACAACAAAATACTTGCGCCACAAATCGCGTGCTTCTTCGAGACCCGGCGGGCGAAAACTTTCCACTTCAAAACCCATGTCGCTTAACATTTTCGCGGCCGTTCGAACTGCCGCACGAGTTTCCGGTGTGACCGGTGTGTGGCCATCTTCTTCGAAGAAGGCAACTCTTAGCTCTCTAATCTCGTCTGGGTTTGGCCAACGCACGGGAACCGGCGCGGAGCACGTATCGCTCGCGTCCGGCCCTTGCATCACCTCAAACAGAATTTTGAGATCGGCGACGGAACGGGCCATCGGCCCGACTACGCCAATTAACGCAAACGGTCCCGCCGAGACCGGGAAATGCCCAGTGGAAGGGATTCGCCCGGGAGTCGGTTTCAGCCCGCAGATTCCACAGAAGTGCGCCGGCACGCGAATCGATCCGCCGCCATCGCTTCCCACGCCGCCCGCCGACATACCTGACGAGATCGCCGCCGCTTCGCCGCCGCTCGAACCGCCGGCAGTGCTTGAAAGATCCCACGGATTATTCGTGGGACCATAAAGAAGGTTATCCGTTTCCCATGCCATCAAAAGTTCGGGTGCGTTGGTTGTGCCGAGAACGATCGCGCCGGCATTTTTCAGGCGTTGCACAAGGGGGGCGTCTTCACGGGCGACGAATCCGGCTCTTAGCCGGCTACCCGCCTCGCATCGCAGGCCTGCAACGCTAATTGAACTCTTGATGCTCACCGGAACCCCGTGCAGAGGGCAGGCGATCTCGCCGCGCATCATGCTTTGTTCTGCATCACGGGCGGCTTGGCGAGCTCGATTCGCATTGATCTCAACAAATGCGTTCAGCTTCGGATTCAGTCGATCAATTTGCGCCAAATGCATGTTCAGAAGTTCGACAGGAGAGATCTTCTTGTCGCGGACTCGCTCCGCCATGGCCGAGGCAGAAAGAAAAGTTAACTCGCTCATGAGTTTTTGCTGTGCATGGCGCGGTCGAGCATGCCTTTCTCGTCGTTTGTGAGCCGGCGATAATCGCCTTTGGCAAGATTACCCAACCGCAGTGGGCCGATCGCGACGCGCACCAGACGCAAAACCTCAACTCCGATCGACTCCATCATGCGGCGAATCTGTCGATTCTTGCCTTCATCGAGGACGATCTCCAGCCAGCAATTCTTTTCGCCAGAACGCAGCCGTCGAACCTGCTTGGCTCGCAGCAGTGTCCCTTCTTTTGTTTCAACCCCACGAAGCAGAACTTCGAGGAATTCCTCGCCCGTGATCGTTCCCACTTGAACGTGGTAAGTTTTGTCCAGATGCGTTTCTGGCGAGGCAATTCTGGCGGCCCACTCCGAATCATTCGTCAGCAGAAGCAAGCCTTCACTCGCCTGATCCAGACGGCCTACCGGAGCAACCCAAAGTTTAAGCTCCTTCTCATTATTCGAACTCTCCCCTGCCGGCGAATGCTTCTTCAAAACTGAATAGACCGTTTCCCTGCCCTTTTCATCCGAAGCCGTCGTTATTACGCCGCGAGGTTTGTTCAGTATGATGTAAATCTTCTTCCGATGCCCGATCGGCTTTCCATCAACGGCGATTTCGTTGCGAGAGTCGGAAACAGGAGTCTCCGGATTACGACAAATCTTCCCGTTGAGACTCACGCGGCCAGTTCGAATCAAGTCCGTGGCCCTGGACCGCGAGCAGAAGCCAAGCTTTGACAAAGCTCGCGCCAGGCCGAACTTTCTTTCTGCCTTCTCTTGCACGGCTTCATGCTAACCCAATTCTCCAACACTGAAGCGCAGACGAAGCCTCCGCGCGAAGCATGCGTGCTCAATCCGGCCCTGCTACGATACTCACGTTAACGTGGCGAAAGGAAACCATCATGGCTCACCAGCATCCTCCTCGCTTTTTGAAAATTGTGGACGACGCCAAGACGCGCGTTCGCGAAACCAACGTCGACGAAGTAAAAAAGAGACTCGATCGAGGCGACAAGTTTATTTTGGTCGACGTGCGTGAAGAGAGTGAATTTGCAAAAGACCATTTGCCAGGCTCAGTTCATCTGGGCAAAGGCATCATCGAGCGCGACATCGAGGAGCGCGTTCCGGACCTGAATGCCGAAATGGTGCTTTACTGCGGAGGCGGATTCCGCTCGGCGTTGGCGGCCGATAATCTGCAGAAGATGGGCTACAAGAATGTGATCTCGATGGACGGTGGAATTCGTGGATGGCGAGAGAAGGGCTATCCATTGACAAACTGCCAGTAAACCGGAATCTAAGTGCGACTTGCTGGCCCAGACTCTGTATTGAGCATGTACTTACGGTTGTTTCCCTCGTGTACCTGTGCGGCCTTCGTGGCGAATTAGGGCCATGCACCTTGTATTCTTGACATCCCCGGGGTCGTATTAGAAACTCCCAATACCTAAACTCGGTTCCCACCCAAAAGTCGTATAGCCACTTAGTTTCCATAAGGAGAATCACGGGTATGAGACACCAGTCAAATACATCGACGAGGCTACTTGTATTGGCCTTCGTTCTGGCGTTCGCGTTGTCGCTAAGCTCGTCCGCTCACTCCCAGACCTTCACCATCCTTCACAACTTTGCTGGCAGCGACGGCAGCGCCCCACTCGCGGGCCTCGTCATGGATGCAAAACAGAATCTCTACGGTACCGCCAGCGCGGGCGGAGAATATAACGGCGGCGTGGTCTTCAAAGCCTCCCGGAGCGGCGCGGAAATCGTGATGCACAGTTTTGGAAACGGCACCGACGGCGCCAACCCGGAAGGCAGCCTGATCATCGATTCAGCCGGCAATCTATATGGCACGACCTTCGCAGGCGGCGCGGCTGGTGCCGGAACTGTATTCAAGGTATCTTCGAACGGCAAGGAGAGCATCCTTTACAGCTTCGCAGGCGGCGATGACGGAGCCAATCCAGTTGCCGGACTCGCCATCGACGCGTCGGGCAATCTCTACGGCTCTACCTCCAGCGGAGGAACTTACAACTCCGGCACCGTGTTTGAAGTCAGCTCCTCGCGCCAGCACAGCGTGCTCTACAGCTTCGGCAGCATTGCGAACGATGGAACCGATCCCGTGGCTGGCGTCACACTCGACCCCAAAGGCAACCTCTATGGCACGGCCTCCGCGGGCGGCTCGTACGGCTACGGCACGATTTTTGAGTTAGAGTATTCGGCCTCCGGGTTTACCGAAAATATTCTCCACACCTTCGAAATGCAGAACGACGGAGGCACCCCCTACGCTGGATTGATCTTCGATCGTTCCGGCAATCTCTATGGCGCGGCCACGCAGGGCGGGGATGGCACGGGCGGAGGCGGCACAGTTTTTGAACTAACCCGGTCCGGAGGCAACTGGACGTTCAATGTACTCTACGGCCTGGCAGGATGGGGCATCTCCGGAACATTCCGCGATCTATTATTCGATGCCTCCACCGGCGTGATCTATGCGACCACGCACTGCGACGGCGCCTATAGCTCAGGAACCGTTTATTCGCTCACGCCTTCCGCTGGAGCGTGGTCTTACACCGAGCTCTACACATTTACCGGTGGAACCAACGGTTATTACGTCTTCAGCAATCTAGTCATGGATAAAAGCGGCAACCTCTACGGTACAACCAACACCGGCGGCGCCAATGGCTACGGCGAAATCTTTAAGGTGACACCGTAGCGAGTAAGACCACGGCGGAAGCCCGTACCACTGGCAACAGTCTGCAGTCGAAGGCATGTGGTTCGGTTCGTATGGCGTTCTGCGAAGATTAGTAAGTCATCTCGCCCCGCGCTTTCACTGCCGGGGCGAGAGACTTCCGCCTGGCAAGACTTCTCCCTGGCAGACGAACTGATCGTGCATCTCCTTCTGTGGTAAGCTTCGACCTTCTCACCGCTCTATGAACCGTCGCATCTTCTTCTGGTCACTCACCTCAGCCCTCGCCGGATTTCTCTTCGGTTTCGACACGGTCGTTATTTCGGGCGCCGAAAAAACCATACAAACGCTTTGGGGGCTGAGCCCTGGGCTACACGGTATCGCCATGGCCTCGGCGCTCTACGGCACTGTCGTTGGCTCGCTCCTCGGAGGCTGGCCAGCCGACCGCTTCGGCCGCAAAGCGACCTTGCTCTGGATCGGCATTCTCTACCTGGTGGGTGCAGTCGGCTCGGCGTTGGCGCCCAATGTCGGCGTTTTCATTTTGGCGCGCGTTATCGGTGGTTTGGGAATCGGCATTTCCACCGTAGTCGCGCCGATGTATATCTCGGAGATCGCACCGCCACGCCATCGCGGGCG
>JASHNX010000257.1 GCA_030041415.1 Candidatus Sulfotelmatobacter sp. | reverse complement strand
GGGCTACCGGGCACTGCGCTGGGGCCGCAACATGGAACTGATTATTACCGACCAGCGCACCTATCGGTCAGACGAACCGATGTACCGAGCCGAGGCTAGGACCTTCTTAACCGATGATTTTCCCGGATTCGTGCCTCAGGAAGTGCTCGAAATGGTAGATGCAGGACGCGCCTGCAACGACGGCCATCCTCCGGCGGGCGTGACATATGGTGGGAAGGACATCGCGAACTTTCGCAAAGACGAACCTCCGGCCACGATTCTCGGTGCAGAACAGAAGACTTGGTTCTTGCAGCATCTGGGGAACTCGAAAGCGACCTGGAAAATCTGGGGCGATACGATTGCCACACTTGACATGCGCGCTGACCCGCAAAACCTGCCGACTGGTTTAACCAAGCCATGGCCGGGCGCTGGATATGCAGGCTTCGAACCCGGCTTTGGCGCCGGGGATCACAGCACCGCTTACGTCGAAAGGTCAGAGATATACGATTTTGTTCGCAACAACGGAATCACCGGTTTCGTTACTGTGGCCGGCGATCGCCACAGTTTTTGGGCTGGCCTCGCAGCCAAAGGTCTCCCTCCCAAGACCTTTGAGCCAGTAGGGATCGCTTTTGTTACGGGGTCGATCTCTGCGCCCGGAATCGTCGAGGCTCTCGAACACGGCTTTCCGAAAGACCATCCACTTCGCCCGTTATTCGTAGGCCAAGGACCAGCAGATTCTCGTCCTCAGCCGATGATCAACCTGTTGCTTCGACATGGCGTCAAGTCTTGCCTGGAGTATTTGAGCACCGGGGACATCGCGAAGGCACGTGCTCTGTCTAACCCAGATTTATCGCCACATCTTTCATTCGTGGACATGGGTGGGCACGGCTATGCGGTTGTCAACGTTTCAAGCAACACGCTCGAAACCGAGTTCATTTGTATACCCCGTCCGATCGAGCGAAGTGAGAGGGCCGATGGAGGCCCTCTCGTGTATCGCACAAGGCATCGCGCAGCTTTGTGGGCCAAGGGTGAGAAACCGAGACTGGAGCTGCAGATTCTCGAAGGCGACCCACGGTTCTCAATCTGACGAGTAGGAAATAATCACCGTCCCAAAGTAGTGATTAACGTACCCTTGCGGACGCGTACGATTTCCGTGTAGATTCATGTCATTCGTCAAGTTGGGGAAGCTTTTCATGCGGTCAGCCTTGAAGCCGATAGCGTGGATTTGCCTGCTGCTGACGTTGATGTCGGCATATGGTTTTGCTGCCCACCAGCATTCCGACTCCCTTGACGAAGCGAAGTGTACGGTCTGCGTTATCGCGCATTCCGCCTCCCCCGCCGCAGCATGCCAACTGCCCGGCACTTTCCTGATTCTGGTTCAGCTCGTGGTCCCGGCAGAGCCGCTCCCGGCCAAACAACACCTCATTCCCTTCGAGCTTACCGTCCGTCCTCCTCCCGCAGTCTAGAGATCCATTTTCCGTTGATTTGGAGGGCCCGGTTTATCGATAGCGACCGCGTCCTTAATCCTTTGGACTGGACTTAATCTCTTCATATCTTTGGGAGGAATTCATGTTGGCTTCCTTGAAGAAGTCGCTTCGCGCGCTTCTCTGCGGGGTTTTCTATTTTACTTTTTCTCTTTTAGCTGTTGCTCAATCAGGAGGTAGTTCGGGATCGATAAGTGGAGTTGTGTTGGATTCCTCGGGAGCGGTGGTTCCGGGCGCGACCGTCGAGATTCATAACCCGGTCAGCCAATATGACCGGACTACAACCACCGACGATAAGGGAAACTTCAATTTCTCTAATGTTCCGTTTAACCCGTATCACATGACGGTGAAAGCCGCGGGATTCGCCGGATCGGTGCGAGATGTGGAGGTCCGATCTGCGGTGCCCACCAACGTCAATATCAGCCTTGAAGTGAGCGCCTCCACTACCACGGTCAATGTCGAGGCTAACGCCGGGGACCTGATTGAAAACGATCCCACCTTTCACACAGATGTAGATAGGAATCTATACAGCAAGATTCCTCTGGAAAGCGCGACCTCCGAACTGAGTTCGTTAGTAACGCTGGCAACACCAGGCATTGCCGCCGATTCAAATGGGCTGTTCCACGGACTCGGCGATCATGCGGAAAATTCATTCTCCGTCGACGGCGAGCCAATTACGGACCAGCAGAGCAAGGTGTTCTCCAATCAGTTGCCGCTCGACGCGGTGCAGTCGATGGAAGTCATATCGGGGGCGCCGCCCGCGGAGTTTGGAGGCAAGACCAGCGTTGTAATCGTGGCGACCACGCGCTCTGGCCAGGGCGTGACCACTCCTCACGGCAGCGTAACCACCTCATGCGGTTCGTTTGGAACGTCCAACCTGAGCGCCGAAGTCGCCTACGGCGGGAAGAACTGGGGAAACTTCATTTCCGCGAATGGTGAGAATAGCGGGCGATTCCTCGATCCACCAGAATTCACCGTAATACATGACAAAGGAAATGAGGAAAATTTCTTTGATCGCGTGGATTATCAGTTGAACAACAGCGATTCGATACGTCTGGACCTTCAGTACACGCGTTCCTGGTTTCAGACACCAAATACGTTTGATAACGAGAACGCTACGCCATGGAGTGGATTGTACGGAGTTCTGCCCACGATTGAGAATTACGGGGGCGTGGCACCGGATGGCGTGACCGTTGGCCCAGCCGATCAGCGATCGAAAATTCAAACCTTTAACATCGCACCCTCCTGGACGCGCGTGCTGAATTCGAACATGGTGTCTACCCTTGGCGGATGGGTGCGCCGTGACGCATATGGCTACTACCCAAGTGACGACCCTTTTGCCGACCTGGGCCCGCCGAGCCTGCAGCGGCAGACTGTAGCGCAGAGCCGCAGCCTTACCAACGCGGGATTGCGCGCCACGCTTTCCTATGTGAAGGGGATTAACAATCTGAAGGGTGGAGTTAGCTACGAGCAGACATTCCTTGATGAAGACGACACGATAGGGATCGTCGACCCTGCATACAACCCGCCCTGCATCACACTCGACAGCGATCCCACCGACCGCGCCTTCGGGACCTACGTTGCCGTGCCCGGGCCAGTGGGCGTAACCAGCCCCTCACAATGCACCGGCGCGAACCAGCCAAACGTTTTGACAAACCCAAATGCACCGAACTCGACCTTGTACCCTCTATTCAACCCAACTCTCGCTCCCTACGATCTCACGCGCGGCGGCAAGCCGTACGTGGTGAAGGATAACGCTCCCTATCTCACGCACACTGACGTGAAGGAAGCTGCTCTCTACATCGAAGACACGGTTACGAAGGGGCAGTGGAACCTGAATCTCGGTTTGCGCGGGGATACTTACAACGGTCTGACGAGCCATGGCCAGGCAGAACCCCGGCTCGGCGCGGCTTACAACATCAAGAGGACCAATACCATCCTGCGAGCTTCCTATGCTCACACGATGGAGTCTCCGTTTAACGAAAACCTGATTCTTTCCAGCCTGGGTTGCGCCAATCCGGTGCTGTCACCGCTGCTTCTTTGCAGCGCCGCGCTGGCAGGAAAGGCCAATCCGTTGAGTCCCGGCCTGCGCAATGAATACCATGTCGGATTCGAACAGGCTTTCGGAAAGTATGTGGTTGCCTCGGGCGAATATATTTGGAAGTATACGCACCTGGGCTACGATTTCAGCGTGCTGGGCGATACACCCATCACATTTCCGATCGAGTGGACGAAGTCGAAGATTCCCGGCTATGCGGGACGTATTAGCGTGCCGAACTACCGGGGTCTCTCGGCACTTGTCGTGTTCTCCGGCGTGGCCGCGCGCTTCTTCCCGCCGCAGTTGGGCGGAGCCGGGGCCACTGTGGGCGCGCCCGGTCTTCCATTCCGAATCGATCACGACGAGAAATTTAACCAGACCACGCACCTGCAATATCAGCCCTGGAAGCGAGGTCCGTGGATGGGTTTCAACTGGCGTTACGACAGCGGACTGGTTTCCGGAAACACTCCCTGCTACGGAACAAATGTGCCTTACAACGATTGCCCGCAGAGTTTCCTCAATGGAAAGCCGGTCACGATCAACGGACAGCCGGGCATCCTCATGGATGATTACGTAGGAAATCCGCTCACTGCGGACCTCGAGTTTGAGGCGGGATTCAGGTGCAATGGTGTTGCGGCTACGCCGACAGCCCCGTTGCCGCGGATATGCCCGGCCAATGTGTTCACTTCTAACCTGATCGATATTCCAGCGCCGGGCAAGGAAAATGACGATCACGATCCGCAGCGCATTCAGCACCGCAATCTGTTCGATCTCTCGATCGGACATGACAATCTTTTCCACGGCGACAAGTACAAGTTCAGCTTGCAGTTGACCGCCATTAACCTCGCGAACAAATACGGTCTCTACAACTTTCTGTCTACCTTCAGCGGTACGCACTACCTGACGCCACGCGCGTTGACCGCCCAACTTGGTTTCCACTTCTAACCTCTCTCGACTGAGAACTAGGCCCGCGAAGGCGGGCCTTATTTCTTGGGCCAAATAATTGGCGCTTGCGGCCTTGCTCCACCCAACTGGCATCGGAACTGATCAAGGGAGCCGAAATCCCTGAAACCCTGAAAGCGTCGTGCAACTCTAACGTGTTATACCCTGCATTCAGAGATGACGGTGACCATCGACACGCCCACAGCACTCATCACTGGAGGAACGAGCGGAATCGGCCGTGCAGCGGCAAACAAACTTGCGCAGCTCGGCATCCATGTCTTGGTTGTGGGCCGCAACCAGGAACGTGGCGAGCGGACCGTCGACGAAATTCGTTCCTCAGGAGGGGAGGCAGATTTTATCTCATCTGATCTCCGCGATGCTGCTAGCGCACGCGAAGTGGCAAGAAGGGCGATCGAACTCGGAAATGGCCACATCGACATTCTGATTAATAACGCCGGAATTTACCCGTTCGGGCCGACGCATGAAATGACCGAGGAACAATTTGACCGAGTCTTTTCAATCAACGTGAAAGTGCCGTATTTTCTGGTAGCAGAATTGGCCCCGTTGATGGCAAAGAGAGGCAAAGGTGCAATCGTGAATCTGTCGACCATGGCTGCAGATTACGGAGCGCCTGGAATGAGTCTCTACGGTTCAAGCAAGGCCGCCATCAATCTACTAACGAAAAGTTGGGCAGCTGAGTATGGACCGAGCGGCGTGCGTGTGAATGCGGTGAGCCCTGGCCCCACCCGCACCGAGGGTACGGATGCAATGGGTGAGGGCCTGGAAGAGCTGGCAGCGCAGGGGCCGGCCGGACGTCCAGCTACGGCTGACGAGATAGCGGAGGCAATCGTCTTCCTGGCGACAGATCGCGCCAGTTTCATTTACGGCGCAAAACTCGCCGTCGATGGTGGGCGCACTGCGATCTGAAGTAAAATTGCGAAACCACTTTTCTAGACTTTTCAACCTCAGTTTCAAGCCGTGGAAGGGGAACCCAGTGGGAAGCCTTCAGGAACGACTGGACGAATTCAAGAAATCTTTTGAATCGGGAGCGCCTCCATACAATGCGCCGCACGAAGCAATCGAAATAATGCATCGTGCGACGGCCGAGCTCAAGGCCACGGGAATTGAGGGGCGCGCCTTGAATGTTGGCGACCGTGCGCCGGGTTTCACATTATTCAATCAGGATCACTTGCAGGTTTCATCGAGCGGCCTCCTCGAGCAAGGGCCGCTCGTGGTCAGCTTCTTTCGTGGGCACTGGTGACCTTATTGCAATATGGAGCTGGAGGCTCTAGAGGAAATCCATCGTGAAGTGCGGGCGTTGGGAGCGCAGATCGTGGTGATTACGCCGGAGCTCGAACGGTATACACGCGCTCTGCACAAAAAACTGAACCTGACGTTCGACATCCTGACGGATCTTCACCTGAAGGTCGCGGAGCAGTTCAGGCTGGTTTTCACGCTGCCGGATTATTTGCGCGAGCTTTACAAATCGTTTGGCAGCACGCTGGACAGATTCAATGACGAACCGGGATACCGGCTGCCGATGCCCGCCCGATACTTGATCGACAAGGCCGGCATGATTCGCGCAGCAGATGTAAACGCGGATTACACGGTCCGTCAGGAGCCGTCCGAAACTCTGACGCAATTGCGGATGTTGAGTCAGGCCGTGGCCGACCAGCGAGGCGATTCAATCCGCCGGGACAAATAGAGGGAGAGCCCCTTGCAGGCTCACTAGAAAGACTTAGATCGCACATAGAGCTAGCGCGAGACAACATCGGTGTGCGGAAACGGAGAGTCGCCTGAACAGCACAGAAAGACGTGAACAGTACAGAGGCGACCATGCTCTCTATGAAAATACAGGCCGAAGAATTCGACCCTCGGCCCTTCGTTTTTGCTTCTGCTTCACTCAAGGAGACAATTCAACTTTTCACCTAAACGCTCTTCACCCTAATTAAGGAGGCATTTCATGTCCTACGTTGATGTCGGTAAAGAAAACTCCACTCCCATCCACCTCTATTATGAAGATCACGGATCGGGCCACCCTGTCGTCCTGATCCACGGATATCCCCTTAGCAGCGCGTCATGGGAAAAACAAGTTCCGGCACTGCTCGCTGCGGGGTATCGTGTGATCGCCTACGATCGCCGGGGATTCGGTAAGTCCAGCCAGCCCACAACCGGCTATAACTACGACACATTTTCCGAAGACCTGCATAAACTGGTGACCCATTTGAAGCTTAAAGATTTCACTCTGGTAGGCTTCTCGATGGGCGGCGGTGAAGTCGCGCGGTACATCGGAAGGTACGGATCGAAGGACGTAAGCAAAGCCGTCATCATGGGCGGCGTTCCTCCGTATTTACTGAAAACCGCAGACAATCCCGAGGGCGTCGAAGCCAGCGTATTCGAGGGCATCGAGAAAGCCATCTCCGCCGACCGCTATGCGTTCTTCACCGAGTTTTTCAAGAATTTCTACAATACTGACGTCTATCTTGGAAAGCGCGTGAGCGAGCAGGCCGTTCAGGCCAGCTGGAATACCGCCGCAATCGCTTCGGCCACAGCCAGCCTAGCCTGCGTGCCCGCGTGGTATGAAGACTTCCGCAACGACGTAGCAAAGATTGACGTTCCGACGCTCGTGGTTCACGGCGATTCGGATCGCATCGTTCCCTTCGCCTCTGCAGGCAGCCGCACGGCCAAGTTGATCAACGGTGCGGAGTTGGTGGTCATCAAAGACGGCCCTCACAACATCGCCTGGACATTCGCGCAGGAGGTCAACGATGCTTTGCTGAAATTCCTCGCAAAGCCGGCCGTAAAAGCACAGAGGACGGATACGAAAAGAAAAGCCGTTGCTTAAGATGTATCTGCATAACATTGCGGGCGAGGCCTTCGCGTAACGGTTTCGCCCGCATATGCTGTCAGCCCATCGGTTTTTCAGTAGATGCGAAAAACGAGGCTCTGCAAGACTCTGAACCCGCCAGAATAGTGCGACCTTTTGACCTGTCAATCATCAATGTTCAGGTGTTAACGTCCACCGGCAGCGCCCGTTTCGCAATCAAAGAAAGCATGGGTACGCAATCTCTCATTTCGCGTGAAGCCGACAGCCAGCGCTATTAGGCGGTCCTACGCATGAGTGAACACCTGTTGTTACGAATCTGATTAAATATGCTTGGCGAGTCTCAGGCTCCTCCATTTATTGATGGGTTGTACGAAAAGCTGATCGAAGGAGGAGTGGGCTATTTCTTCCCTTCAGCCAGGTTCGAGTCCCTGGCACATGTTTCTGCTTCGTCTCAGCAGTCGATTACTTTAGCGTCTGATCGCAAATCAGTGACCATGAACTGGCTCGGATCCTCCTGCTTGTTGACGCGGGAAGAAACCTTTTCGGATTCCGAGATCAGGCTTCTAAACAGCATCGGCTCAGTCTTAGGGGCGCGCTATCGAATGATCCGGGATACCGATCGGGTCGAACAACGCTTCGACCTGTTCCGCGGCCTCGCCGAAGACCGTTACATTTCAGCGTATGTAGACCGGGTGCCGTTCAACGAGCCAGTATGGAGAGGCCCAGATCGCGTCGAAGACGCCATTGAAGTGTTGCGCACCACCTCGCTGAGCACCTACGAGAACCGCCGGATTTCTACCGGTGCGTTGCTCTTCGGAACCATGCCCGATCCGTGCCACAAAGTGCCCGTCAAACCTGCAGGCGCGCTGCGCTATTCACCTGCTTTGACCTCGATTCGCACTTTCTATCGCTTGTGCGACGGACTGCAAACCCTCGCATTGGTAGATGAGAACGGCTATCTCGCCGAAATCGTAGATGTCGAGGAATGGGCCCACGCCTATTCTAATATCTCTCTGCCCGTGCCGAGCGCGGCCCGCTATCGGACCCATAGTCGCGCCACACTATGCGGCGGACACGTCTGCATGATTCTGACGCCAAACGGAGAAATGAAAATTATCGCCGATGGCGTGCAAATCTTCCGATTCTGGGACGGCCGCTGGAGACTCACGGATGCCGAGCGGAAATACCGGCTATGGGCCGAAGCTGTGGGAAATCCTAAGCTTGCCGAACGTCTGTTTGTTGCCTCGCTGAACTTGGCCGAAGAGCGGCGCGGCGGGCTATTGGTAGTCCTCGATGATGCTCGAAGCGCACGCAAGCTGATTTCAATGACTGATCTGCTCAGCCACTTACCCGAGAGCACCGAAGACCTCGCAATCAGCACAAAAGACCAGCTCCACTATTTGTTACATGAGAAAAGAGTGCTCGAGGTGCCGAGCTCGGTTCTAGAAACGATCGCGCGCATCGACGGTGCGATTGTATTGGATCAGGATGCCCGTCTCCTGGCTTTCGGGGCAATTCTGCGTCACCGCGATTTGTCCGACCTGCATCCCGAGAACATCGAAGGTGGCCGGACTACCGCCGCTGTCGCGGCGTCGGAGTTTGGCAACGTTCTCAAGATAAGTGAGGACGGGCTGATTTCATTCTTCCAAAAAGGCAAATGCGTTTGGGATTTCTAAAGCCGTGGGACTTCGTTCGAACCACGGCGTGCCGCTACTTGCTTAGATACAAAACCATGGTTTCATCCCGCCGCGAAGCTCGGCTTGCAAGAAGCGAGCGCTTACTGTCACACCCGCCAGATGAAATAAGACAGAGGAGAATCTGAAAGCTTCTCCCCGCAATCCTGAACTGCGGAACTGCGTATGTCCCGCTTCCTTTCATACTGAACTTCTCGCCAGAAGTCCTTTCCATCAGGCTGGGCCTAGTTGTCTGGGCTTTCTTCCTCTGTCAAAAAGCATCCCCTTCTGTGCCATCGATGATGGAAATCTTCAACATAGCTCGTCTCAACTCACGTCTTCAGTTGCGGCAACGCGCGTGCCAAAACATCGGAGCTTTAATCTCAAGGACGTGCAACACCGGTTTCTAGCCGAGTCGTGTCAAGAGTTGAGACTGTCGAAAGCTGTTCAACACCTCGAACAAATGCATTATGCGCAAACCTCTGCGGATACCCTATCCGAGGAACTGGCCCGGGCATCTCGTTGATTGACGCCGACGTCCGGAGCTGGCGATTGGAAATCGGCGCAGCTCGAATGCCGACGTTTTTGAAGTTAGCTCAGTCTTCGAAACGGAACTACATTCCCTGTGGTTCCATTAGCCTTTTGAGCGGAGGAATCTCCTTTTTTCTTGTCCCGCGCGTATCTTCTCCCGCTGGTGCTGTTAATGATTGCTTCCAGGGCAGCGATTGCGCGATCGATTTGCGTGCGTTGCTTCTTCAGTTCGCGGACAATTCTACGAAGGTAAATCTCGGCCACGTGGCATCTCCATGTTTGCCTTCGGGGGAAGACCACGATGGACATGGCTTGAGGCAGGTGAATTCTACAATCAAAGTCTCAGCAGAAGGAGTAGCTAAGAAGTGCCATTATTCCGCGCCTCAGGCATAAGTAACCGCAGCACTGATTCCGCTAGCCTCGTTTCGGCAGGCTAAATCTCTCGGTCGTTAGAAGCCCAGTTTCCAGGGCGTCGCCGCGATCGGTGCGCTGAGAGGTCGCGAACTGCGCCGGCGTTTCCTGCAGCGCCTCGCGCGAAGTCCGAAGCTCAGACTTCAGTGCCTGAATTTCCTGCGTTATTCCGTGCTGGCTTCAATCAGTAACGCCGTCGTAAGACGGCGCCCCTCACATTCATCGCTGACGCCCCGAACGGCGAATAGCGGAAGTATTCGCTTGCAGTTGGACGAACGGCATGATCGACGGAACACCGTGGGAGTTTACGACGACCAGCATGTAATAGCCCGGAGGCGCGTTGTTGGGCGACGCCGGAGCCGTTACCGTAAGCTGATCGGACTGTTCAGTCCAGCTCAAATCCACATAGCGCTGGTCGTCCATATGGTTAGCGTGTGTCGTCGCCCCCGGCCTAATTATGGCCACGCTTGCGATATTAGCAGCGTCTGGAGTTGTGATCGTGAACGCCTGGCCGTACGTGATTGAGGCCGGTGCCGAGATGATACTCGGCCGAGGTCCTTCGAATAGATATGGGGGGCTGTAGATTTCGTAACTATTCTGGGTGGACGCGCCGCTATCCGATCCCGCAGAAACAACTCGCCCGTCAGGAAGCAGCAACGCCGTTGAGTGATATCCGCGCGTTCCAACCTGTGGCGCCATAAGAGTCCATCGCCCAGTCGCGGTGTTATACAACTCAGGCTGCTCCACTGGATCCTGGTAGTGCTGGCTCTGATTACCGCCGACAGCCAGGAGATTCCCGTCGGCAAGGTAGATCAGATTCATGTCGTACCGCGCAATATTCAGCGGACTGGCGTTGGTCCAGACTGGGTTCGGCACAGAAAAATCGATAACCTCATTTGTAACCTGAGGAATTCCGTTCGCGTTGTTCGCGTTTGCACCCCCCACAACCAGCACCTTTTGCGAGTTCGGCAGCAGAGCTACTCCGGCATGGTATCGAAATCCAGAATTCCTATTGGCTACGAAAGACCAAGTGTTGGTTGAGGAGTTGAAGGTTTGGGTGTTTCGCCGCGGAGCCGAGTAAAGAACATTGCCACTCCCGAGCACTGTCATTAAAGGATAAAGATCGGGCGTGCCGGAAATGTTTGCCGACGAGGGCAATACAGTCCAACTATTCGTAGTCGGGTTGTATGACTCCATCACCACCTGGTTCCAGGTGCCGGTCTCATTCACACCTGATGCAACCAGAATGGTACCGTCCGGCATCGGCACGGCAGTGGGATACCAACGGGCGTAGTTCATTGCAGGACCTTGCGACCAAGCATTTGTGCTGGGGTTGAAGATCGTGGTGTTGTACGTCCCCGCGTCGGCCGGCTTTAGCGCATCATTGAGACCACCCACGACCAGAAGGCTGCCGTCAGGCAAAAACGACTGTCCTCCACAAAAAATGTCGATCGGAAAGGGCAAGGTTAAATCAGTCGCGATATCGGTCCCGGGATTCCACACACGAGCCGGTGATGGGCCGCCGTTGCGCCCGGTGGGATAACCGAAGAACAAGACATTACCGGTGTAAAGCATAGCGGCGTGAATGGCGGCAAAACCGAGTTGGTAGGGCTGACTCCATTGTCCAAGATTTGCAGGCGGTGTGGAGCTCACATTGACCGTGGTCATTCCTGTGAATGTAGCCCCGGATGTAGAATAAGTGGCGCTGATGGTAGCACTACCTGCGCCTGCTGCTGCAACCAAACCTGTGGAGTTCACGCTCGCTACCGTCGGAGCAGACGAGGTCCATGTGGCGGCCGCAGTCACATCCTGAACCACGCCATTTTCGTATTCCCCAAATTCGGCCGTGGCAGCAAATTGGAACGTCTGTCCCGCCTGCATAGACCAGCTGGCAGCGGGCGTAATGGCGACCCCTGTAAAGATCTGGACAACGACGGTCAGAGAACTCGAGCCGGTAACATTGCCACTTGCCGCACTGATGGCCACTGTGCCGGGCGCGACCCCTGTCACCAAGCCCAAAGGGGACACCGTCGCAATGCTAGGACTTGCTGAGCTCCATGTGACCGCTTGGGTCAGATATTGAGTACTACCATCCGAATAGTTTCCTGTTGCCGTAAACTGCCTGAGGGCGCCGATACCTAACGTCGTAATGGGAGCACCCAGATCCAGAATTTGCGTGACTGTTATGGATTGAAGTGTGGTTGACTGACTCGAAATGGCTAGCGGCCAACTGAAGTAAATCGCAGCCAGAAAAATCGGCAGCCGAGCAAACGCGCCTGCCTTCACGATCAGGTCTGAGCTCCCCATACGCGATTTCCTCCTTGTCCCCAAGCTTTCAAAAGAATCCCTACTCTTGAAGGGCAATTTCGACTCTGGGTTCTGATCGCCACTCTCTTGCCGGTACCTGGTCGTACTTCTTCTTAGTCAGCGAATCAACGCAGGCACTCGGCGTTCGGATGTTCGCCTTGCCCTCCGAAAAATGGCTGGGATTATATACCTGCTGTCTGTTGATATTCTCTGTTTTCTGTGAATGTCTTAGTTGTTTCCGAATGGCAAGGTTTTTTGCTCTTCGGCGAAGGATTTTCTAGGCTACACACTTATCCCGGCAATTAAGACAGCAAGAGATAGACTCGATGACTTCAAAATTGCCCTTCCAGAAGGGGCTTGCATGAGACTCGAAGAAAGGAAGCTCGCGGTTAATTCCCTCGATTCATCGTTGCTCGATACATCGCATCCAGCAAATCCTGGCTGTGACCGTCATAGTCAGCGTCGAGGGACCACATGAATGTGCCGCCGAGCCCGAGGCTCCAATCGCAATAAGAGACTCGAGTGTAGGTTGAAAGCGGATCGTCGTAGGTAATGAAGCCGTTCGATCCGTCGGTTTTCAGCATGTAAGGAACCAGCGCAATTGGGTCATATAGCGTTTCCCAGCCATTTTGGTTCACTCGATTCTTGATAGTTGGCGCGTAATTCTCGCTCGATACCGTGCCATTGCATTCGCCGTTCTGGTCGCCCAGCGAGTTCGGGCACACTCCAAACAACTGGTTGATCTGGGTATATACATAGCCGTAAAAGGGGGTTCCCATGTTCAGCTGCGCGGGCGGGACCTCATGGAGATATATCTCGGCGGCTCCATAGTCGCTGCCTCCGGGCTGACACTCCCAGGGTTGGGGGTCGTGCCAGTCCCAAAAGATCGGCGCATTAAGTTGGCCGTCATCGGTCCAAGGTCCGGCACAGTCGTACATCATGATGTTGAAATAGTTGATCGATTGTTGCAGTTGAATCACATCGTAACCAGGTCCGCCCCAGGGCGCTGCGTCGATGGAAAGCACATAGTTGGAATTCATTTGCCGCAGAGATGCCATAAGTTGGACAAGGAAATCACGATCCCCCGCCGTTTCCGGATATTCCCAGTCCATGTCGAAGCCGTCGTAGCCGAACCTTGCGGCAAAATTCGTAAGTGAGTCGACCAGGTTGAAAAGAGTGCCGCGAGTCTCAACCCCAGGAAAGTCGCCGCCAATAAGCAGAAGAACTTTAACCCCACTCGCATGCGCCGACGTGATCAACTGGGGCTCAAGGAAGCCTTGGGGAACGTACAGCTTGCCATCTGAGTTGAAGGACACGCCGGCGTGGTTGATGTGCGTCAACATGCGGAACGGAATCTGCTCCGCGCTGTAAGGTGGGGTTGCCGTCCGGCTCCAATAACCGTAGTCGCCCACTATCCGCTTGGGGATTTGCGGTGCGTCAGAGGAATCCTGCCCGAGGGAAAGTTGAAGTTGAAACCCGCCTAGGAGAATAGCGAGCACCAGCAACCGGACCGGGGGATGCCAACAAAACTTCATGGACGTGTCCTCTGAGAGAAAGTCTCTTGGGCAGGCGGGCCGAGCTTCACTAGCCGCACCCAAAATTACAAACGCCAGCATTCTACTACCGATCTGGCGCGCAGCCTCCTCAATCTTCGCAATCGTGGCCCATGGTCAGTCTTTTAAGGCAATCACGGATACGGACAAGGGCAGGAGTCGGACTTTGACGTCTGCAATTTTTTGCATCTGCGTGTCTGGAGAGGTTCCTCCGATGCTTTGCATCGCAGCGCCCAGGCACTCCTTTGGCAAGTCCACTGCAACCTCACGATTTCGTTCATTGATCAGCAGCAGCTTTCGATGGCCGTCGCGGACAAAAGCCTGGGCATCGATGGCATCAGACTCCGCCAGCGATCCATTGCTTTTTATGGTGGTGTCAATAAGATCATCTCCCGGGCCGAAATTATTCTTGAGCAACTGCAAAACTGTGAAGCGTGCGTTGGGTTTTCCGTTTGTCCAGTCAATCATGCTTACGCTTGGAAACTGAGAAGGATAACCAACCAGTTGCGACTCGCCGACGGAGTCAATGCCAAGTTTTGCCAGCTCGAGGTAGAGATAGCCATACATCGCCGCGCTGAGATTCCAGTAGGCGGCAGGAATTGGCTTCTCGATATGGTTGGGTTCACCCTGAACCATGTCGCCGGGCAGAATGGATCCCGCCTCGTTGACCATGACCTTGGTCAGCGGCGATTGGCTATCGCGGATTTCGAGAATGTAACGTGTAACGGCTAAAAACTCGCTGGCCTGGGCAAAAAAAGTGTACTGCCAATCTTCCAACGTTTGATCTCCCGACGGCGTCGCATAGAAGTGGAAGGAAATGTAGTCGAGCGGCGCGCCCGGCCGGTGATTTCTCGCGTCCAGAAAGTAAGAAAACATTCGCGGAGCGTCGGATGGGTTTGACAGAGCAAGAGCCACGAATTTCATCTGCGGCGCAACCTTGAGCACCGCCTGTGTTACCGCATCATAACGTTCGACGTATTGCTGCGGTCTGGTGTCATGTTCTCCGTCGATCTCGTTGAATACTTCCCAGTAGCCGATGTCGTAGTGATGCCCCGAGGCGTGAAATTTCCCCAGTTCATCGGTAAAACCACCCTGTGTGTACCAACTGGCGAGCCGCCCATAGTAGCCGGCCATCGCCTGCAGGTTAGTTAATTGGATGCCTTGCGTATAGTCCCAGAAAACTTGATGGGGATCGTCGGGATACACGACCGGCGTGGGCGTCTGAAACATCCATTGCGGGATGGTGCTGAAGCTGAAGACACTGGGATGCCCCTCGGAGGCGCGGAGAAAGTCGTCGACTAAGGGGTCCATGTATTGGAAGTCCCAGAAGGCCTGATCTGCGTCTGGCGGGCGCAACTCTGCAACCGCCATTTTGGGGTATGGGAACCAGAAGGCGTAACGAACATAGTCCGCCCCAAGCTTCTTCAGAGCGTCGAGTGCCGCGTCATGGATGGGTGATCCCCGCTGCAACATCGGGTTGATCACCGCTTGCAGCGTGGGAACCGTCCGGTTGGTTGAGATTTTCCTTTCCCACCTCACATTCACTGAGGGCGCCTGCGCGAACAAAGCGCCCCCTGAAAGGAGAACGAAAAGCACGAGAGCAAGGCCGAACGGGATTCGATAGCTTTCTGAGTTTTTGAGCTTCGTCATTGGGTATTTGGGTTGTGCTAGGTTTATTTTTTCATCGCTCGCGTTTACACAAGGCTCAGTTCCAGCTTCGTCACGGAAGCGGGTCGGATTTGAATCGTAATCGCACGGCCGGTCGATTGCAGATCTTTGACCTGCGGAGTCACTTCGTTTCGCTGATCGAACGTATTGTGGGCGTGAAGATCGGAACTGGTGAGCACGGTTAGCGTCCCTGACTTGATCGAGGCGCCTCGCACTGTAATTTCCGTCTCGCGAATTTCCTTCACGCTCGGATTCACCAGCGTAAGTGACAGGTTCTTGGCGCGCACCGATGCGGAACCCTTCAATCCCCAAAACGGAGTCGGCTTGCCATCGCGCTCGTATTGAATATTCGGGGCTGAAATGATCGTGCGCACCGCCTGGCCGCCCTGGTGCGCGGCGTACATTGCAAAGACATGGCCTACAGGAGTTACGCAGAATTTATCTTCGTGAGCAAGGTAGAGGCTGTTCAGACAATTAATCAACTGCGCTGGACTGGCGAGAGCGACTTTTTCCGGACTGCGGTTGAAGATATCGAGGGTCATGGCGCTGAACAGTGCATCCCTTAGCGTCGGGGTTTGCTCAAGAAAATCTCCCACAGTGAGTTCACTGCCGGGACGGTACCACGGACCCCACTCATCGACGACGAGTTTCACCTGATGCCCTGCATCAAACTCGCCCATGGCTTGCCAGTGGCCTTCGATCAGAGATTCCAGCCGGTAGCCTTCGTGGAGCGCTTCGTACCAATCCTGGACATCAAACTTGAGAGCATCGCCTTTGCCCGCATCCCAATCTTGAGTCCTCCCTCG
>JASHNX010000256.1 GCA_030041415.1 Candidatus Sulfotelmatobacter sp. | reverse complement strand
TCGCTGTCCAAGCTTCTCCCGCAAAACCTGTCTCGCCCGGAATACGCGCGAGCGCACTGCTGCCTCGCTGATCCCCAACGCCGCCGCAGCCTCACGCGGCGACATTTCTTCTACCGTCGATAGGATCAGGGGTTCACGCAACTTGTCGGGCAATGCCGCGATGAATCTCTCGAGCAGCACACTCACTTGCGAAACCTGCACCTTGTCATCGGTGGCCGAGTCCTCGGAAACGATTTCCGGAACCGGCTTTTCCGCATCGTCGAGCGTAATCTCCTGCGTCCGTCTCGCCTTTCGGCTACGCTCGACCGCCACTCGCCATGCAATGCGGGCCAGCCAGCTTTTGTGGTCCTCAACCGCCGCCAGCTTACGGCTGTAGCGCAACACTCGCACAAAAGTTTCTTGCGTAGCGTCCTCGGCGTCGGGATGGCTTCTGAGTGCCGCATAGGCGATGCGGTAAACGAGGCGCGAGTACTCACGAACCAGATCTTCAATCACCGCATCTGCGGTGCGGTCTGTACCACTCTCGGCCGTCGCCAAGCCGCTCAGGGTCGCCTCTCCCGCCAGCACTCGTCTGCCCTCAATCATGAAGACCGCTCCGGGTCCGATTTTGTTCAGGAAAATTCTGGTAGCAGAACGATAACAACGATGATTACTTGCAGCTCAATATGGAAGGCAGACCCTGACGATAAAACGCACTCTGAACTTCCACCGCTGGTGCGTCATCCCGAACGCCCGCGTTTTCACCTGCGGGCGGAGGGATCTCGCGTGGGCCGGGTGCCCCATTCGAGCCCGATTTCGGCTTGAGTGGGGACGTTTTTCAGCGCCCGGACACGCCGCCGCGGGTGAAAACCTTGGACTCCAGATTTTCGACTTCCGCCTGACAATACATCGCGGGGACTCGATCAGCAATTAGAAATCAAAAATCAACAATGGAACGGCTGGCAATCCCTCAAAACCCCACCATCACCGGCTCCGGCTCGAGGCACACACCCCAGATTTCCTCCACGCGATGCTGAATCTGCTCTTTTAGCGCAAGCACCTCCGCTGCCGTCGCTCCGCCGCGATTCACAATCGCGAGCGCGTGCTTGCTCGAAATGCCCACGCGGCCGAAGCCGAACCCTCTGGCAAATCCCGAATGCTCGACCAGCCACGCCGCCGAAACTTTTTTGTGACTCTCGAGCGCCGGATAACTGGGCACATTCAACCGCCGGGCCGCCGCCCGCTTGATCAAATCCTCGTGCTGCGTTTCCGATAACACTGGATTCTTGAAAAACGATCCGGCGCTCTGGCAATCGGGATCGCCCGGCACGATCAGCATTCCTTTGAGCGCGCGAATATGCCGCACCGCTTCCCGCGTTTCCGCAAGCGTAGGAGTCGTTTCCCAGCCGTCGAAGTGACGCTTCAAATCTATATAACTGATGCGCGGTTCGCCATTCGGCACAAGCGCATAGGCGACCGAGAGAACAACGAATCGACCGGGCTCGCCTTTATTAAAGATGCTCGACCGATAACCAAACTGACACGCCTCGTTGCAAAGTTCGCGCAACTGCCCATCCTTCAAATCGAGTACCTGTACCGACTCGATCGTTTCCGATACTTCTTGCCCGTACGCGCCCACATTCTGCACCGGCGTTCCACCGACACTGCCTGGAATCCCGCTCAGGCATTCGACGCCCGCGCAGCGCGCCCGAACTGCCTCGGAAACAAATCTGTCCCAGTTCTCTCCCGCCCCCACATCAAAAACCGCTTTGCCTTGATCGTTGAGTTGCGGTCGCCGCTCAGTGCCCGGGATCGCGATCTTCACAACGAGGCCTGGCCAACCCGCATCGGCAATCAGCAGATTGCTTCCACCTCCCAGCACAAAAACCGGCAGATCTCTCTCTCGCGCCAACTCGACAGCTTCCTGAACTTCGCCCGCGTTCTTCGCCGCAACAAAGTATCGGGCCATTCCCCCGATCTTGAGCGTAGTCAACGGAGCGAGCACGATGTTTTCCTGCATTAGCACAGGCGGTTCCTCCGCATTCGAAAGCTCGTACCCGCCATATCGTTCTTGCAGGAAACGAACCTCACCTCGGCGGTCCTTCCTTCCGAGACTCCAGTCGAGGGATCAGTCCGCCGCTTCTGATTTTGTCACTAACAAATAATGATGTTCGGAAATAATAAGGTCTCGAAACGCAAACCGGTCGGGAATGAAATGCTATTGGCTGAGTTTGATCGCCAGTTGTCGCTCCGGCTGCGTCATCTGGCTCCATAGCTGTTGCAGATCGTCCTGCAGCGCCTGATTGTCCGGTTCTTTGTGCAGTCCCAATGCAAACCAGCGGTAAGCCGTGGGCAGATCGCGCGGCACGCAGGTTCCCGTCGAATACACCACGCCCAGGGCAATCATCGCGTTCGCATCCGAGCGGCTTGCCGATTTCAGCATGCTCAATCCGCGCTCGCAATCCTGCCGCACGCCGCTTCCGTAAATGTACTGTTTCGCCTGGTTAACCGCATCGCTCGGCTTTGCCGCCGCAGGCTTCGGAGCTCGTGGTTTCGGCGCGCGTTTCGAAGGCGCGACCGCGACCGCCGGTGGTTGCTCTTCGTCGGAGGTTTGCGCTGCAGAACCAGATACTGATGAACTAGGTTCTGCGGAACCAGATACTGCTAAACCAGGTACTGCTGAACCAGGCGCAGCTCCGCTCGCCCCTGCCGCCGGTGTCGCCGCGTTCTGTGCGTCATTTGCTTGCGCGGGTGCGGTCCCAGCCGACGCCCCACTTCCCGGAGCCGAACTTGCCGGGGCCTCCGTTATCGGCGCCGTGGCACCCGAAGCCGGTGCTGCCGTTCCCGGCGGAGTCGCAGGCTGTGTTTGTGCTGCCGCCGCAGGAGCAGCCCCGCTCGGAGCCGGTGGTGCACTCGGTGTCCCATTCATCGCTGTATCGCCGCCATTCGAGCCGGCTCCCGAAGCAGCATTCGGAGCCGTGGTCGCCGGAGCTGCAGCGCTGCTATCTGCGGGAGGTTGCGCACTATCTGGAGCAGGTTGCGTTGCGGCTGGTTTGTTCCCCGCCATCAGCCAGTTGAATCCGCCTTGCTTCCAATGCAAGTATCCAAACCCGCCCGCCAGAGCCAGCGCGACCAGAACGAGTAGCACCTTGCCCCAGCCACGTTTCGGCTCATCGTCTTCGTCATCATCCAGCAGATAGCTCAGATTCCCCGAGCTCTGCAACTGATCTCGGCCATCCCCGCGACGGTCAGACTCCCGCCCACTCCGTGCCGGTCCGGGTTGATTCAATCCCAGAAACGACGGCCCGCTGATCGTCGGCTCATCCTGCGGCCGCCCCAATGACGAAACGGGTCTCGGCCCCGTCGAATTTCCGGAAGATGGTCTTGCGGGAGCCGTTGTCATTGCCGGCGCATTTGCCGAGATACGCTCCTGACGTACCTCTTGCGCTGGATTCCTCGCCGCGGTCTGCCCAGCCATTGCCGGTGTCGGCGGCTGCTTCGCCGCCGGCGAAGCAGCCTGTGCCGCGGGCATAAGCGGCGCGCCGCACATTCCGCAATAGCGATTGCCTTCCGCGTTTTCGTTGCCGCATCTTGCGCAGCGCACGAACCCTCCTCCACTCCTTTTCATTCTAAATGAACTCGTGCGCCCGATGGCCTGCAGTTTCGTTCCTGCCGGATTGCCCCATCCTTGTCGCGTTTTCCGCGACAGAATGGGATCGACCCACCGTAAATCATCTCGCATGATTCCACACCCGCGGGAGGATTCGCTCCGCGAATCCTCTCAACTAACCTTGACTCCACAATTAAAATAGAGGCAGAGGATTCAGCAACGTTTTCTCACTCAGGCGGAGCCGCCAGCGGCTCCGCCTTTGTTATTTCCCAAAATTCGCTTCTAAAGAACCCAGGAGTCCCGATGTCCAACCGCCGCTCTTCATCTCGCACGAAAACAAAACTCGCGTCGCAATACTCCCTCCAACGAAAGCCAACCCTCCCCGGCCTCACTCGCCCCCGCAACACCAAGCGCACCGGAGAGCGCTCCGAAGCCGCCTTCCTCAACAAAGCCTCCAGCCTCGGCTTCGGCGTCGCCAAGCCCTGGGGAGACAGCGAGCGCTACGACTTCATCCTCGACAACGGACGCCAGCTCATCCGCGTTCAAACCAAAGCCACCAACTCCCTCCGCGCCCGCGCCTACGAAACCCGCGCCACCTACACTACCGGCAAAGGACGCGCCGTCTACACCCGCCGCGACATCGACTTCCTCGTCGCCCACATCATCCCCCTCAACCTCTGGTACATCCTGCCCGTCGAAGTGTGCACTCCCGCGCCCATGCTTCGTTTCTATCCTCACCGCAAAGCCAAACAGATGCGCCTCGAAGCCTACCGCGAAGCCTGGCACCTCCTCGACCCTCCCGCCAACGCTCCCCCTCCACCACCCAACAGCCCCGTCAGCATCTACGCCTCCGCCGACCCCGACTACCCGGAAATGTGAAAGATCATGTGGGGACAGCCGCCCTCGGCTGTCCAGCTGAGCGAAGCTCCGCGGTGATTGTTCAGTCTGCGGGTGCCCCACTCAAGCCTTCTTTTGGCTTGAGTGGGGATTTTGCAGCGGTTCACCGCTGCCGTAGGCGAACAAGATCGGGAAGGGCACGACTTCCAGTCGTGCCGATCAGAACCAGAAAAAGGAAACAGGGTTTCAGCCCCTGAGGTATGCCCGTGTGGGACGGACACTCCTGTCCGTCGCCTTTGACGTTGCTCCCGACCCGCCACCAAGCAACAAAACCACCACCACCGCCAACACAACCGTGGAACCGCGGCGCTTCAGCGCCGCGATAAGAAGCCTTGAAAGGGCACGCCTTCAGGCGTGCCGCTCCGCGCCCACCATTCCAACCACCCGCCGGGAGGATTCGCTCCGCGAATCCTCCCACAAAACGTTGTCATCCCGAGCGTGCGGTACAGGATCGTTCGCTCTGCGAACGATCCTCCGCAGTCGAGACCCTGCCTGAGCAATCTAGCGAAGCGAGAGCGTCGAACGGGGACGACCTTGTGTATGCACTCCAAAACTTTATCATTCCGACACGCGACCGCAGGGAGCAAGGAGGAACCTGCTTCTGGAGCGCTCCGAAAACATCAGGCGTCATCCCGAAGGCCCACGTTTTCAGCGTAGACCTCTGGCTTCAGCCGGAGGCGCCGAAGGCGTGGGCCGCAGGATCTCGCGTGCATCGCGACCCGGAGCCGGATGGCGACTTTGCCTTTGGGTGGCGCAGCGGTTCACCGCTGCGATTGCGGGCAACAAAAATATGTGGAACCGCGGAGCTTCGCGCCGCGACAAGAAGAGAAGCCTTGAAAGGGCACGCCTTCAGCCGTGCCAATCCGCCCACCATTCCAACCACCCGCGCGGGAGGATTCGCCGGGTGCCCCATTCAAGCCTTCTTTTGGCTTGAGTGGGGATTTTGAACTTCCTTGAAATCGCAACCAAATCGCGGATCGTTACAGACGCCGGGTGGCCCACATCTGGGCTGCCCCATTTCTCGCTTCCTTTGCGAGAAGTGGGGACGAGACCACGGCCCCCCGCTCACACTCGATCCTTCCAATATCCCGGCTTCCTTTTGCTATGTGCAACCGCAATAATGGTGATCACATCGGGATCGTCCAGATAAACAACCGAGAAAGGAAACCGCTGCAGCACAACCCGCCGCGTCTCATATAAATAATTCGGCCAGCGCTGCGGCGCTTGAACAATCTCACGGACAGCAGCGGAGCCAGCGGCACGAAACTGCGAAGATGCAACTACATTTCGAGCCCGGTACCAGCGCGCCGCCTCACGAAATTCCTCCCGTGCCTCGGGATGAAATCGAAACAGCTTACTCGACATCGGGAAATTCTTCTTCCATCTCTCGAAGAACCTGTTCTCCCGGAATCGTCTTTACCCGCCCTGAACGAATGTCTCCTACGCGCCGCTCGATCTCCTCCGCCCAAGCCTCTTCAACTCCTTCTTCCGCGGGACCCTCGTCGAGACTTTCAATCAATCGGCTGATCAACAACCCACGATCCTGCGTGGAGAGGGCGAGCGCCTTTTCCAGCAGCTCTGAGACCTGCGAATTCATCTGCGCCATACCAGAATTCTACACCCGCAATCAACCCGATTCGCCGCGCGAAGCGCATTCGCCTCGACCCACAGTCTCTTTCCTTTCAATACTTTACCGCCATCCAATCCCCCTAATTCCCGCTAAACCCCCATTTTGCACCATCCGCTGTGATCTTCGTGCGCAACTTCCTGCGCTGCCATAACATACCCTCAGCCCAACTCTCAGGGAAACCTGTAACAAGCGAGCCGTTCATCGCTTTTTCCCCCCAGCGAGGGCTACAGGTGTTGCCGTTGAACACGCAGATCTTCAACAGGCAACAAGATCAAGATAAAGAGATTTAGCTGACAGCTGAAAGCTGGCAGCCGAAAGCTTAGGAGCCAGAAGCTTACATGCATAAGCCGATCAAGTACGTAGAAGCAGCCGCCGTCGCCGCCGCCAAGGCAACCTGGGCAGTTTTCGATCGCCTCAACCGGATCAAGCCCAATCCATCCCCTACGCCCAAATGGTCCGACAAGCCTCTGCTCAAATCTTACGAGAAGTCGAAGCCGCCCCTCGGCTGGCCCCGCTCCACCGATTCGCTCTGCCCGAAGTGTGTCCCGGAAATCCGGCAGCAGATTCTAGACGGCCAGCTCCCGCACGAAGTCCTGATGAACGAAAAGGTCGGCGAAATTAAAGCAACGATTGTCGAAAAAG
>JASHNX010000255.1 GCA_030041415.1 Candidatus Sulfotelmatobacter sp. | reverse complement strand
CCGAGATGAAAGAATCCGCTCTCGCTCTCCGGCACATTCGCCAGCATCCACTTGAGGTGCACATCGGCGACGGAATAGGGTGCTGGCGCATTCCCTGGCTGCACGAAAAAGCCGGGCTGCGCATTTTTGTACGTGATCTTCCCCGCTATCGGACTGCGCACAACAAGTGCAGGATCAATCTTGCGCGAGGCGATCATCTGGTCGACTTCGGCATTCGTTTTGCCAAAAACGAGAACCGCGTCACGCGCGGCTTTCAATGCACCATCAGCAGTTTGCTGATCAGAAGTCGCCTGCTCCAACTCCCTCTGCGGAACCCCAACCGACGTTGTGTAAAGGTCCTTCGCGCGTGCCAGTTCTTTAGTAGTAAGTTCGTAGGTGGCTGCGGCGCCAATCAGGTTCGACTCAGCCTGGATAAGGTCCGGGCTCTTGATCGTGTAGAGAGGCTGTTCTTTCTGCACTTCCGCCCCGAGTTCTACGAATGTTTTGATGATCGTTCCCTGGTAGGCCGGAAAGACTTGGACGGAGAGGTCCTCATCATAGTCAATGTTTCCGACGGCTTCTTTCTCCACAGGAAACGCATAGCTCCCGACCGGTTCGATCTTGATCGAGTTCAGTTGACTTGCCGACAAATCCACCGTTAGAGCGGACTGCGTGGTGTTTGTTGGCTGATTGTTGGCTCGTGGCGTGTCTGCACTGGCGGAGCGACCACACGCGGACAAGAATAGACATGCTGCCACGGTGATCAGCGGCAAGGCAATGACTGCTACGAGCCTTCGATTGTTGACGTGTTCTGAATCTCGCATGGTGGTACTCTTTTCCGGCTTAACGGCCTGAAACCTTGGTGTTGCGCAGTCTGCGGGCTGTGACCCGACTTCGAGAACGCTTCTTGCCATTGCTTTTTGAAATCCGTGCTCTGAACTCGATAAAACCGGCATAGAGCAAGCCGCAATACAGGAGCGCGCTAAACAGCCCAATGGCCGCCAACACGTACCGATTCCACGCCTCATAGTTCACCTGGATGCCCCAGTAAAACGATCTGAATCTCGTCAGCGCCCCGGCAAAATCCTTGAGGCGCTGCGCTTCATTCGCTTTCGTTCAGCAACTCGACGATGTTGAGTTGAGTGTAAGACGCGATGTCGGAATGCACGCCGTATCTTTCAGATAGGAATTCGTATCATTTGGGACCGTGGGAGCCTATCTTTCGGCTAGTCACCATGAAAACGGCTTTCAGAAGTACGGGAAATAGCGCAAGATTTAGAAGTAAATGAAGGATCTTCTGTCCATCTATGCTCCTGCCAACCGCTCGAGAATGCTGGTGGTTGCCAGCCTTCTCACGGCGGCTATTGCCGTTGTCGACTGGTGGGCGACTCACTACATCTCATTGGGGTTCTTGTACCTGTTTCCGATCATCGTTTTTGGAGGATTTCTGTCCCGTACGCGGATTGTGGGGGTAGCTCTGCTGTGCGCCATTCTTCAGGAGGCCTTCAGCAATTTGCCGGAGAACGAGGCCGTAGTCCGCCTGTTATTCAGTTCGGCTGGATTTGTCGGCACAGGGCTCTTCATTTCAGAGATGATCCGCAACCGGCGTATTGTCCTCAGACACTCCGAGGAACTGGAGGATGCCGAGCGCCAATTGCGCTCGATTATCGAAGGTAGTCCGGCAGCAATTGTTACGATTGACTCTGGGGGCAAGGTTCTTCTAGCTAATGAGGCCGCGCAGCAGTTGCTCGCGCCAGGTGCTCCGCCCGTGCAAGGCCAGTCGATCAAGTCGTATCTTCCCGCGCTGCATAGTGTCCTCAAGACGCAACCTTCGCGCTCATTTCGGACTACGTTCCAATGCACTGGGCAAAGGAGCGATGGAGAGGTTTTCCTGGCCGGAGTGTGGTTCTCCACCTATAGCACACTGTCCGGGCCAAGGTTAGCTGCGATAATCGTTGACCTCTCCGAGGACTTGCGCAATCGCGAGGATCTCAGTCTCGATCATCTTTTGAAGAACTCGCGGATTTTGATGGGTACGGTAGCGCACGAAATTCGCAACTTGAGCGGCGCGGTTCTGGTGGTTCATAAGAACCTGTCGCGCATCAAGGAGCTTGACACCAACGATGATTTCCAGGCATTGGGCGGATTGATCCAGAGCTTGGAGCGCATCTCGGCGCTGGAACTCGGCTCCACGCCAGCGCAGAACGGCGAGGCAGTCGAACTCACTTCAGTGCTCGACGAGTTCAGGATATTAATCGATGCCACTTACCACGAGTCGGATATCAGTGTGCAGTGGGAGATTCAGGAACGGTTGCCCTTGGTGTGGGCCGATCGATACGGCCTCATACAGGTCTTCCTTAATCTCGCCAAGAACAGCCAGCGCGCTATGATGTCCACCAACACAAAGCGCCTTCGCATCACGGTGCATGAGGAGAGCGTAAAAATTGTAATTCGATTTGAGGATACGGGTGTTGGCGTCGCTTCTCCCGAGTACCTCTTCCGCCCATTTCAGCGAGGCGCGGAGTCCAGCGGCCTCGGACTCTACGTTTCTCGAGCCATCATGCGGAGTTTTGGAGGCGATCTCGCCTACGAACCGAGATTCGGTGGTTCGTGTTTCGCCGTGGTCTTACCTTTGCACGTTGCCACCGAGGAGCCGGTCAGTGCCTAAGACCGCGGAACAAACGGTTCACATCCTGTTATTGGACGACCACGCTCTATTTCGGGAGAGCGTGAGTAGGCTCCTCAGCGTTGAGCCCGGATTGGAAGTTGTGGCCCACTGCGGAACGGTTGAAGAGGCCCTTCAGATACTTCGCCGAAAGCAAATCGACTTGGTACTCCTCGACTTCGATCTCGGTGAGGGCGATGGCCGAACGTTTCTCCGACTGGCGAAGGAAGGTGGATTCGATGGGAAAATTCTGGTCGTGACGGCAGGGGTAGATGCGGGAGCGATGTCGGAATTGATCCGCTCTGGGATTTCCGGCGTCTTTCGCAAACACGACTCCGCTGCTTTGCTGGCACAAGGCATTCGTGACGTGATGGCAGGCAAGATTTGGCTTGATCAGGAGCAGTTGAACAGTGCCCTGACGAATGAAGTCGCCGCATCGCAAACTGCCAGAAGCCGACCATTCACCGACAGGGAACGGCAGGTGCTCTCTTTTGTGTTTGACGGTCTTGCGAACAAGGAAATCGCTGCACGGATAGGAGTTTCCGAGGGTTCAGTGAAATCCACTCTGCAACAGCTCTTTTCGAAGACCGGCGTCCGGACACGCAGTCAACTGGTACGCATCGTTTTGGAGCAGCATCGCGACCAGATTTGAAGAGTACCCCGCAAAGCCGGCTGTCTGCCCATCTTGGACGTATCATCGGCAGGCGATAGCACTCAAAACCCCTCCCCGGCCCAGTTGAGGAATGGAGTCGCCAGCGCGATCAGGAGCGGTACGACGCTCGTGATGCCCAGTTTTGCAGATCGCGTCATCAACAGCTAGGCAGTTGGTAATTCGCCTCCGGCACCGATTAGAGCGATAATTTGGTTTTGCGGAGCATAGGCAAAATGCGCAGGCTATGGTTTTGGTTCTGGGTTCTGGTCGTCGGTGTGTCATTCTGGTTTTGGCCGGGCTTCGGAACCCGTGTAATCGAACTCATTCCGTCTCCGGCTAATCCACCGCTCTCATCACCGGCGAAATAAAAGCGCCCGCAAAACCCTCCATAAGATTACGAGGTCAATGAGTGTAATGGGGATTTATCGACAACTATGCTTAGCTACTCAATTTCGACAAACTGCATACGATTCACTGCACCGCCTCCGGGTGCACCACGTGGATTGCCTTGAACACTTGTGGAAACAGAAATCGTCACTGATAATCGAGGCGTGTTTAGCGATCTAAGATGTTTTTGACCGGTGGGAGATTCCCGGCGCAGATAGTCGCAACCTAATTTCTATTTACGGAGGAAGAGTCCGTGACAGAGTTTGGCTGTTTCCAACCCCGTCATTCGTTGGTTTTGAAACTTATTCCTCTTCTCCTAGTATTCATTGCCGCGCAAGTCTCTGCACAAACCGAGCGAGTGTTGTACAGCTTCTACAGCGAACCGATTGGAACTGCACCGATAGCAGGCGTTGTCGCAGACAAGACAGGAGCTCTGTACGGCACAACTTCGTCCGTGTCGTCGGTATGGAAACTTGCGCCTCCCACAGAGGCGGGAAATCCTTGGACATTCACGACAATTTACAACTTCTCAGGATTCCAAGACGGGTACGGACCCGGAAGTCTCGTTTTTGACAATCAGGGCAGGCTCTACGGTCCAGCTGCAGGAGGAGGCCATCACGGTTGCGGGATGGTGTTTCAGTTGACTCCCTCCGCAGCAGGCCAAATGTGGACGGAAAACGTACTCTACAACTTTACGGGTTGCACAGGCGGAACCGACGGCCAAAAGCCGTTTTATGGTCTGACAATGCTCAGAGGCTCGCTGTATGGAATAACCACAAGTGGAGGGGAGTTTGGGCAGGGTACGGTATACAAGCTCACACCCGGCGAGAGTGGTGAGCCTTGGACCGAAACGGTGCTGTACAGTTTCATCGGCGGTAACGACGGCGGGGTTCCCAGTTCCGGTCTTACAGAAGGCCCGGGAGAAGTACTATACGGAGTCGCTGGAGGGGGACTGTACGGGAACGGAGTAGTGTTCCGACTGAGTCCGCCAAGCAATGGCTCCGCCCAATGGACAGAAGCAGTTCTCCACAGTTTTGGTTGTAATGACAACGATGGTTGTGGTCCGTCCGGCAGTCTCGCTTTGAACGAGCACGGAACGCTATATGGGACGCTCAGCGGCGGTGTCTCTTCTTCCTTACAATATGGCTCTCTCTTTCAGCTGACTGTTCCAGCGGGGACGGAAACGATTTTGTATGCCTTTACTGATCGTAGCGATGGGGAAACACCTGTGGCGGGGGTCATTTTGGACTCCGAGGGCAACCTTTATGGCACTACGAGGGGAGGCGCTGAGCAAGGTTCAAACCAAGGATCAGTATTCAAATTGACCCCACCAAGTGTGCAAGGCAATCCGTGGAGCGAAACTACGCTTCATGCTTTCACAGGAGGAAGCGACGGAGGCACTCCATTAGATGGTTTGTTGCTGAGGGACGGCGTATTGTACGGCACGACCTTAGAGGGCGGCCCCA
>JASHNX010000254.1 GCA_030041415.1 Candidatus Sulfotelmatobacter sp. | reverse complement strand
ATCGCTCGCCTCTACATTCGGAGGGGCGAGTTTGAGAGGCACCGCCTTGGCTTTTTCCGCCTGTTCCCGCGTGATGGCGTGTGTTTCCACCATCGAGTCCAGAACCAGGTTGCGCCGATCGAGGGCACGGTCGGGATGCCGGTATGGGGACAACCGGCTGGGGCCTTGAATAATGCCCGCCAGCAGAGCCGCTTCCGACAGAGTAATATCCTTCAAGTCTTTGTTGAAGTATGCCCGCGAAGCCTCTGCAAAACCGCTGATAGCATATGATCCGCGCTGCCCAAGATTGACCCAATTCCCATAAAACTCGAAAATCTGCTGTTTGCTGAACTTCTGTTCCATCAGCTCGGCAATCAGCATCTCGGTCAACTTGCGCCGTATGGTTTTTTCCGGGGTCAGAAAAAATCCACGCGAGAGTTGCATGGTGATGGTCGACCCGCCCTGCTCGTGGCGTTGCCGCGTCAGATCGATCCATCCGGCTTCGAACATGCGCACAAAATTCACTCCGCCGTGCTCGAAAAAGCGCCGATCTTCAATCGCCAGCACAGCGTCCACCATCACCTTGGGAATATCGTTATATTTAACGATCTGACGCTTGGCGCGCTCTGCGGAATCAGACAGCGACGTTACCAACTGCGGCTCAAGTTCATAGCCCGAGAGCTGGTTGCCGTTGCTCACGATTCTCGTGACCTGCCCATCCTCAATCGTGATGCGGGCTTCTTCTGGACTGTGGTAACTCTCCGGGCCGGGCGTGATTTCAATCCCATCCGGCATTAAGCGGAATGAGCCAAGAGGAGATTGGTTGTCCTTATCGGTGCGTTTTGCATCGGAATAACCCGCCTGCCGCAACTCGGCGGCGATTTCTTTTGGGTCAGCCTTCTCGCCGTCGCTCAACCTCTCCGGCAGAGCATAGATCCTCGCCGAATTTCCGAACACCGGCGTTCGGAAACGCTGCGTAATGATGCGGTCATATTTGATGTAGTTGTAGCAAAAGAATCCCGCCAGGCCGATGCCAGCAATCAGCACGATGACGAGTGCGGCCAATACCAGCGGATTGCGTGGCAGTCCACGGAATGACTTATTTTTATCGTCACGCTTTTTAGGGATTCTGAGTTTAATAGCCAAGATTGAACTCGACGCCTGCGGAAAACGCTCCTGATCGTCAGACGGTTAGATGAGGCAAAAGGTTTGGGCCGCCAGGTTCACTCTCTACAAACGACCAAGACTTCACACAAACCCAAATCATGATTCGTTGCATCCATTGTACAGCCGCCACTACAAATAAAAAGAGACCCGCAGCACACGCGGGTCTCTTGAAAGCCAATAGCATCAGCCTACTCTGGATCTGTCACGACCCAGAATCCGGCGGTGACCAGGTCGGCGGTACTGAGTGTTTGGGTTAAGGCGCCCCCGGATCCGACGTTGAAAGGCGACAACTGCACAACTTCCGCATTCGTACTCTCATCAAGGTACTCGGCATAGTTAAGCAGGAACGCACCGCTCTGATCGAATTGCCCCCAGCTTCCCAAGGACGCGCTTGGAAGCTGGGTAAATGGAGAACCTGAAAGCGCGGTGAGCGCTCCTGAGCTCGAAACCTCATAGCCCTCGGGAGCGTTGAAGGCGGTTGCAGTGTCGTTGAAGCTGAATGAGTACACCAGGTTCCCGCCAGAATTTGGCGATACCGCGATGCTAAACGGTGAGTACACTGTGGTAAAAGGAGAACCTGAAACCGGCGTGATTGCTCCCGTACTGGAGATGCTAAAGACATAGAGGTGGTCGTCATCGACGCCGCTGAACCCGCTGGCGGCGCTGTTGCCGCTTGTTCCGATCAGGAACTTGCCAGTCGGTTCTCCCTGAACCTGCCACATCGGGTACGCGAACGGACTGCCCGCAACAGCCGTGAGGGCGCCACTGCTCCCGATCGAATAAGCTGCGATCTCGGAGCCCGTATGCGTGGAGTAATCTCCGTCGACAGCGTACAGGTACTTGCCGGCTCCATCCGTGGCCATGTTGACTGGCCCGAAGGGAACACTAAACGGGGCTCCTGCCACAGCCGTGAGCGCACCGCTGGTGCCGATCTGATATGCGTAAATCTCATTGGTAAATGGAAGCGAAATAAACAATAGTGTTCCAGCCGGATTAGTGATCATCTGCGATTGCGCCACCTGTCCGCCGGAGCTTAAAAACGTTGCTGAGTATGGGCTTCCGGTGACGGCGGTCAGGGCCCCGCTGCTCGAGTCGATTGACCAACCATAGATCTGTTTGGCGGCTGCGAAGCCGACATAGAGAAATTGTTCTTGCGCCACCACCATACCGACTCCGCCGTCGCTGGGAGGAATCGTCGGCGCCGAGTATCCGGAAATCGCCGCAAAAGTGCTCGCAGAGGTATTCAGCTCGTAGCCATCGATGGTACCGTTCGTGCTCCCTGCGCTCGAGCCCGTGTCGACCGCAAAAACAAACGCTGCCGCGCTGCTGCCGGTAGTGCCACCGCCGCTCGTTATTCCGCCAGGCGAAGTTGAAGTACAGGCAGTTCCACTAAAGCTTAACCCGTCGTCAGTCGCACAGTTATATTTGCCACAGTTGACCAATCCGATCATCGCCAACCCGGCCATGAATACCCAAAATACTCGCACTCGCTTCATGAACTGCCTCCGCCTTGCGCGTTGTCTTTCCTGCGGCTAAAGCGCTTCGCAAACCTCTGATTCGGAATCTGGACCGATTTAGGTGCCGTTCCCAAACGGTCTCGTGAGAGAAGTCTCACCTTCTTTCCTGATATTAGGAGCTAGGTAACCGCGAGGCAACGTTACGAATGTCACTGGCCAATCGTCGGTT
>JASHNX010000253.1 GCA_030041415.1 Candidatus Sulfotelmatobacter sp. | reverse complement strand
ACGCGCTTGATTTCTTCCAGCGTGTTCGAGCGCAGCGTGCTTTTTTCCGAACCTCGACCACTGTCGCCGGGCATCGGCGTTTCCATCGATATGAACCACTGCTCCGTCGCTCGAAAAATGACTGGATTGTGGCAGCGCCAACAATGCGGGTAGGAATGCTCTACCTTCTCAACGTGCAGAAGAACTTCGCGGCTCTTTAGCAAATCGATGATCGGCTGGTTTGCATCCCACACGCGTTTGCCGGTGTATTCCGGCAAACCGTTGCGCAGAATTCCTTTTTCATCCACGTTGCTAGTCGCATCCAGCCCATACTTCACGCCGGTCAGAAAATCCTCGGCGCCATGGGACGGTGCGGTATGAACCACGCCCGTGCCAGTATCCATGGTGACGTAATCCGCGAGCACGCCAAGAATTTTGCGATCGAGAAAGGGATGCTGAAAGTTCAGCCGTTCCAAGACTCGCCCAGGAAAATGTGCCAGCTCGCGTGGATTCGCCAACCTGCATTTCTCGGCCACGTCTCTCGCGAGCTTCGAGGCAACAATGTAAACCTCTCCGCCCGACTCCAACGCCACATACTCTTCATCCGGATGAAAGGCCACTGCCATCGAAGCCGGCAGTGTCCATGGAGTCGTCGTCCAAATAATGGTCGAAACTTTTTTCCCGGCAAGCGCAGGATCGATCCGCGCCGGATCATCGATCAGCGCATACTTCACAAAAACTGTCGGGCTCGTGTGGTTCTCATACTCAACTTCCGCTTCGGCCAGCGCCGTTTCGTCATGCATGCACCAATAGACTGCGCGCAGCCCTTTGTAGACAAAACCATTTTCGTAGAAGGAAAAAAACGTAGAAAGCACGACCGACTCGTACTGCGGATTCATGGTCACATACGGTCGGTCGAATCGCCCGAATACGCCGATGCGCTTGAACTGCTCCCGCTGCAAATCCAGATATTTCTGTGCATATTTTCTGCATTCCGCGCGCACATCGTTCGGCCGCATCTGCAGCTTTTTGCCGCCAAGTTCTTTATCGACTTTGATTTCGATCGGCAGGCCGTGGCAGTCCCAGCCGGGAACATAGGGCGCATCAAAGCCGGCCATGGTTTTCGACTTCACGATGAAATCCTTTAGGCACTTATTGAGCGCCGTTCCCAGGTGGATCGGCCCACTCGTATATGGAGGGCCGTCATGCAGAACGTAAACTGGCGATCCTTTCCGCGCTGCGCGGATACGTTCGTAGATTCGTTCCTGTTCCCAGCGGGCCAGCATTTTCGGCTCGTTCTGCGGCAGGTTCGCCTTCATGGGGAAGGCGGTCTTGGGCAAATTAATGGTGGATTTCAGTTCGAGCGGCACCCGGTGCAGTTCTCCAAATGATTGAATCTTCTCATTATAGGGAGCAGCGACAGGATCGTCTACGCAAGCGTCGGCAGGAGTGAAAGCTCTCTGCTCTAACGCCGGTCTCCAATTGGCCGAAGTCACACCCCCAAATGCCCCAAGCTGCTGGAGGAACCATCACTGCCCAGAAACGAATCGATGCCCGTCCAATGAATGACGTTTCATGCACTTCGTCGCGTTGGAACAGAGACCACAGTTCCTCGCAAATACACTACGTAAACCACCGGGAAAGAGGTACAATCGCAACAGAAAGCCAGGCGTGGCCAGGGTGCGCTGCAGGGGTACGGCAGCTTTTGGCCGCCTGATTCCGCAGCTCGCAAGAAATCGACAGGCAACTCGTTGGAAAGGCGACTCATCTGTGTAGGATGGGCGTCCCCAGAGTTGGAAGACCTACACCTGCAGGAGCAGACACCGGGGAACAATGGCATCCGTAGACGTAAAACCGACCACCGGGAATGAACCGGAACTGAATCTCCTGCTGGCTCCTGACACCTTCGAGCCGCTGTGGAAGTCCCTGTTCCAGGGCCTTGACGATTTCTTCTTTCCCAAGAAACTTCCGCCCCTCAAGCTCGAATCGAAGCCGGAACCAGTCAAAGATATCTGGGGTTTCTACAACTACAAGAAAAATGGTGCGCTGGGCTCGACCGCGGCCCACGTGATCGTGATCGGGTTGATCATCGGCGGTACGATCTGGGTTCGCAGTCTCGTACCTAAGGTTCAGGCAAAGGCGACAACCACAACGGAACTGGTTGATCCCGGCGACTTCGATCTCAAGCCTGCGAAGACGCAGGCGGGCGGCGGCGGTGGTGGCGGTGACCGCGACGTATTACAGGCATCCAAGGGACGGCTGCCGAAATTCTCTTTGCAGCAAATCACTCCTCCTGCCGCGGTAATCCGGAACATGAATCCCAAGCTGGCGGTCGAGCCTACGGTCATTGTTCCACCTGAGATCAAGGTGGCTATGAACAACATGCCGGTGCTCGGCGATCCCAAATCTTCCGCTGTGATTCCTTCCAATGGCACCGGAGGAGGCAGCGGCATCGGCAGCGGCTATGGTGGCGGTGTCGGCTCTGGCACCGGCGCGGGAGTTGGTCCCGGAATCGGCGGCGGCATGGGCGGAGGCTATTTCCGTCCGGGCCGCGGGGTGAGTGCGCCGCGCGTCATTTACCAGACCGATCCTGAATTCTCTGAGGAAGCGCGCAAGGCCAAATATCAGGGAACCTGTGTTCTCGGACTCATCGTCGACGCCAACGGCCGCCCAACCAACATCCATGTAATCAATGCGCTTGGTATGGGCCTCGATGAGAAAGCAATCGAGTCTGTCAGGAACTGGAAATTTGAACCAGGGCAGAAAGACGGGCATGCGGTCGCCGTCGAAATCGCGGTCGAAGTCGACTTCCACCTCTACTGAGCTTCGGATGGACTTTTGAAAAAGTGAGGCTCTTTCGGGGCAGCTTCACGATTCATGAGTGTCTTTCCGCAGTACTGCCAAGTGCAGCAGCACTCTCTTCACAAATCCCATTCTTTCGTAGAGCCCGACCGCACGTGTATTTGCTTCTCGTACGTGAAGAAATGGAGTTTCGCCGCGATCGCATATTTTCTGCATGATCGCCGTCATCAGCTTTCGCGCATACCCTTTCCCCGTATGTTCGGGGTGCGTGCAAACCGCGCTTACCTCCGTATAGCCCGGAACCTTAAGCCGCTCTCCCGCCATTGCGACTAGATTTTCATTTTGGAAGATGCCCAAGTACCTGCCCAGTTCATGCGTGCGTCGGTTGAACGGACCAGGCCGGGTGAGGGAAGTCAGTTCCATCATTTCCGGCACATCTTTGGCGCCGAGCTCGATGATGCGTTCGTCCGCCGCCGTCTTCGAATCCGTCCGCGGCTCAGGACCTTGATAAACCATTTGCAGCATCGGGCTGGCGAAAACCACGGCCCATCCCGGTCGCGGCTCATGAGGAGCTTCCAGCGCGAGATTTACCGTCTGTCCATCCTTTACCAGCGTTGCGAGCGATTCATACCCTCGTGGTGTGGGTTCCAGAAATCCACCGATCACTGATATTTCCGGGACAAATCTGCGTGCCTGATCGAACGACTCCGCCAAATGTGCGTGTCGCGTCGCTAAGGACTGATAGCAAACGTTATCAAGTGCATGCATTAAGAATCCAGAGCAGGTCCCGTCCGGATTAGCTGATTCGATAGATTCTTGACGCCTTGGATACAGTAATTTTTTTTGGAGAGTGCGCGTTTCTCGGAATCTTGCAGCCGTTGAAATCCAAGCCCAAAAGGCGAAGACAAAAAAGGCACTCGGCCTTTGCCGAATGCCTACTTTTTCTATTGCGAATTGTGTTGCCTTCTATTTCGTTCTTCCGCCCTCGACTTTCAACTTATCCGCAGCACCGGCCTGCGCGCCGGCCAGCCGCGCGGTCAGCACGCGGAACGGAGAGCAGGAGACGTAATCCATTCCTACCTGATGACAAAATTCGACCGAGGATGGATCGCCGCCATGCTCGCCGCAGATTCCCACTTCCAGCTTGGGACGCGTCTTCCGCCCGCGTTCGATGCCGATACGAACTAATTCGCCCACGCCATCGCGATCGATCGCGGCAAATGGATCCTGCTTCAGGATTCCCTCCGCAAGATATGTCGGCAGCACCTTGTTGATATCATCGCGCGAGAAGCCAAACGTCGTTTGCGTAAGGTCGTTGGTGCCGAACGAGAAGAACTCGGCTTCCTTTGCAATTTCATCCGCGACCAGGCAGGCGCGGGGCAACTCGATCATAGTGCCGACCAGGTAATGGGCGTGTTTGCCCTTTTCTTTAAAAACTTCCTCGGCGACGCGGCGGCAGATCGCGGCCTGATTCTCCATTTCTTTCACGGTGCCGATGAGCGGAATCATGATCTCGGCATGCGTCTTGACTCCGTTTTTCTCGACGGCGACGATGGCTTCGATAATCGCCCTTGCCTGCATCTCCGTGATCTCAGGATAAGTAATTCCCAAGCGGCATCCGCGATGCCCCAGCATGGGATTAAATTCATGCAACTCTTCCACTCGCGAAAGAAGCGCGGGGAGAACTTTCTTGAGATCGCCAGCGCCTCTTACGCCATAATCGCGATATTCCGCGACCAGTTCTTTTTTCTGCTTCGCCGTCGCGCGCGGCAGCGTCGCGATATCGACCATCAGTTTTTCGCGCTTCGGCAGGAACTCATGCAAAGGCGGATCGAGTAAACGAATCGTGACCGGCAGCCCATCCATTGCTTTGAGGAGGCCTTCGAAATCCTTCCGCTGATAAGGCAGCAATTTACTAAGCGCCTTGCGGCGGTCTTTCTCGTTATTGGCCAGGATCATAGCCCGCATGTGCGGAATGCGGTCGTGGGCAAAGAACATGTGCTCGGTGCGGCAGAGGCCGATGCCCTCCGCTCCGAATGTTTTTGCCTGAATGGCGTCGCGCGGAATATCCGCGTTGGCGCGCACTCCGATTTTGCGGAACGGCTCGGCCCATCCCAGCAGCGTCTGCAGCTCTTCATCATCGGACGAAGCTTCGAGCGTATTGAGTTTTCCTTTGATGACGCGGCCGCTCGTGCCATCCAGCGAAATCCAGTCGCCTTCTTTGAAAACCTGCCCGCGCACGCGCATTTCTCCTCTGCGCTCATCCACTTGAATGTCGCCGGCTCCCGCCACGCAGCACTTGCCCATGCCACGCGTTACCACGGCCGCGTGGCTCGTCATGCCACCGCGCGAAGTAAGAATTCCCGCCGCGACTTCCATGCCCTGGATGTCTTCCGGAGTAGTTTCAGCACGCACCAGAATCACCGGATTTTTCTGCGCCCCGTGCCCGGCCTTTTTTACCGCTTCTTCTGCCGTGAATACAATTTGCCCGACAGCGGCGCCCGGCGAAGCCGGCAGCCCCGTCGCAAGCACTTCAACCTTCGTGCTCTTCTCATCGAGCCGCGGAACCAAGAAGTCATACAGCTGGTTCGGTTCCACGCGGAAGATCGCTTCTTCTTTCGTGATCAGCCCTTCATTCACCATCTGAATGGCCACGCGTACGGCGGCTCGTCCGGTGCGCTTCCCGTTGCGCGTCTGTAGCATGTAGAGCTTGCCATCCTGAATGGTGAACTCGAAATCCTGCATGTCGCGATAGTGCTTCTCGAGCCGCGTAGTGATTTCGCGCAACTGGTCGTATACCTGCGGCATGATTTTCTGGAGTTCTGAGATGTGCACCGGCGTGCGCACGCCGGAGACGACATCTTCGCCTTGTGCGTTCATTAGAAACTCGCCGTAAAACTCCTTTGCGCCGGTTGCCGGATTGCGCGTGAACCCCACTCCAGTGCCGCTGGTATCGCCAAGGTTGCCATACACCATCGCCTGCACGTTGACCGCGGTTCCAAGCATGTCGTCGATGTTGTTGATACGGCGGTAGTGCTTGGCCCGTTCGTTCTGCCATGAGCGGAAAACCGCATCCCGAGCCATCACTAACTGTTCGTGCGGATCCTGGGGAAACTCACGCTTGGCGTGCTTCTTCACGACCTTCTTATATTCTTCGATTACTTCTTTCAGGGCTTTCGCGTCGAGTTCCGTGTCGAGCTTTGCTTTCTTCTGCTTTTTCTTCGCTTCGAATACCTCATCAAACGCTGACTTCGGAATCTCCAGCACGACGTTGCCGAACATCTGAATCAGGCGGCGGTACGAGTCGTTAGCAAAGCGCGGGTTATTGCTGCGCTTGGCCAGCGATTCCACGCTCTTGTCGTTCAAGCCGAGATTGAGGATTGTATCCATCATGCCGGGCATGGAAAACTTCGCGCCCGAGCGCACGCTCACCAGCAGCGGATTTTCCCCAGACCCAAGCTTTTGCCCCTGCAATGCCTCGAGCTTCGCGAGCGCGGCTTCCATTTGTTTATCGACTTCCGGAGACAACCCGCCACGCATGTATTCCCGGCAGGCCTCGGTCTGAATCGTGAATCCCGGAGGCACCGGCAGTCCGGCATTGGTCATTTCAGCCAGGCCGGCGCCCTTGCCGCCGAGTTCGTCTTTCATCTTTCCATGTCCGTCGGCCTTGCCGCCGCCGAACGAGTAAACGTATTTGGTCACGTTCTTCTTGCTTTCTTGCATTTCAGTTTCCGGAAGAGTAATGGTTGCCATGATGATCGGTCCTTTTTTCCTTTAGATATTTGCGGCGCAGCGCTTTCGCCCTGCGAAAAGACTCCAGTTGATTAAATGAGGGCTTCAGCCCCGGGTTTACGCCTTACTTTCGGTCACGATCTCTGAGAAATCGGCAATGGTCGAGAATTCCTTTAGCAAGCTTTCGAGCAAGGCAAGCCGGCTCGCTCGAACTCTTTCATTGTCGACCATTACCATGACTTTGTCGAAAAACGCATCAACGCGTTCGCGGGCCGTCGCGAGAATCATCAGAGCATCGCCGTATTCGTTTTTCTGGCGATGAGCTTCGATTCGCGCGGCGTTGGTTTCAATGTATGCCGCCAGATTTTTCTCTTCGGTAGGCGAATCGGCGAGGAACTCGAACTGCCGCGCCGGCTTGATTCCTTTCTCCTCAGCCTGCCGCAGAATATTTCGAATGCGCTTGCAGGCTGAACCGATCGCCTGAAATTCCGGCATATGCAAAACCTGCTTCACCGCTTCCGCGCGCGCCAGCGCATCGACCACATCATCGGCGTCGGTAGCCAAAACAGCTTTGACCACGTCAAAAGCGTAGCCGCGAATATCCTTCAAATAAAACTCGAGCCGCTCGCGGAAGAAAGTTCTCACCGATTCGTCGAATCGGGCATCGTCGACAAATTTGCTTTCCGCTTGCGAGCCGCGATAGCCGGCCCGTGCGTCGCGCATCATCTCACTTAAGTGGAAAGGCAGTTTCTTTTCTGCGATGATCCTGACGATTCCGTTCGCCTGCCGTCGCAGGGCAAACGGGTCCTTCGATCCGCTCGGCACCAACCCCAGCGAAAACATGCCGGCTATGGTATCGGCTTTGTCGCCAATCGAAAGAATTGCTCCTTCCATCGAACGCGGAAGAGTATCTTCGGCCGATTCGGGTTTGTACTGATCGTAGATCGCATCGGCGATCGCGAAGCGAGTGGCTTCCGGCACGCTTGAATCGAGTTCCTGTTCCCGCGCGTAGAGTCCGCCAATAATGCCTTGCAGTTCGGTGAATTCCTTCACGAGCTCAGTCGTCAGATCAGTTTTGGCCAGTGCCCCGGCTTTGTGAATTACACCCGGACGCACGGCCATTCCGCTCTGCTTGACAATTTCGCTCAGCCAACTGCACAACCGCTGCACCCGGCGTGTTTTCTCGTAGTAAGTTCCGAGATCCTTTTGAAAGGTGACGTGCCGCAACAGGTCGAGCCGGTCGAGCAGAGAGCGTTTCTGATCCGTCTGCCAGAAAAATCGCGCGTCGTTAAAGCGGGCGCGCAGAACGCGCTCGTTGCCCTGACGAATCAATCCTTGCGGATCGCCATCAGTATTCAACACCGCCAGAAAATGCGGCAGCAATTTCCCGTTCGCATCTTCCACCGCGAAGTATTTCTGATGATCCCGCATCACCGTAACTAGAACTTCCTCGGGCAGAGAGAGAAATTGCGGGTCGAAGTTGCCGAGAACGGCAGACGGGAATTCGGTAAGATTCACCACCGTATCGAGGAGTGACTTATCTTCGCGCCAGCGTGCGCCAGGAATGGTGCGGGTCGCGCTATCGAGCGCTTTGCGAATCTGATGCTCGCGTTCGCTACGGCCTAACACTTTCGCCGCCCGAAGCGCATCAAGATAAGCCGACCCGGCGCTTGGAATCCTGACATCTCCCTGCGACAGCATTCTGTGTCCGCGCGAAGTGTCGCTCGCGGAAACGCCGTCAAATTCCAGCGGAATCACTTCTTCATCGAGCATCGCAACAATCCAACGCACCGGCCGCACAAAGCGTTCTGTGGGGTTGCGCCAGTACATGCTTTTTGGCCAGTAAATCGACCCCAGTTCTTTCGGCAGATGCTCTGCGAGGATTTCTGTGGCCTTGCGTCCCTTCTTCGTTACCCTCGCTGAGACACAGTCGCCCTTTGGAGTATTGACGATCTCTAGCTGCGAGATTTCAACTCCGGACTTCTTGGCAAAGCCTTGCGCCGCGGGAGTCGGCTTTCCATCTTTATAGGCGATGCTCGTCGAAGGACCGATAAGTTGCTCAGTGACGTCGGGCTGCGCTGCCGACACTCGCGTGATTTGTAAAGCTATTCTACGTGGCGTAGAGAACGGCACGACGGTCCCATAGTTCAATCTCTCGTTCCCCACCAATCTCGTCACGCGCATCACGAGCTCTTGCTCGGCGTCGACAATCATCCGCGCCGGAATCTCTTCGCATCCGATTTCAAGTAGGAAATCTGGCATTTCAATTGTCGCTATAGTGATCCTTCGACTGCGCGGGAACTTCGCTTCGCGAAGTTTCCGCTGCGCTCGGGATGACAACTCCCGGGAGCCGATGCAACGGCAAGTGAGGGCGATCTCACCTTACCGTCGCCAACTTTTCTTTCTTCAATTTCTTCTCCCGGACTGGTTCTACCTCGTCCGATTTGGCGTCGCCAGCCGCTGATTCGCTCTTCTGCTGATCGACCCATGCCTTCGCAATGCCCACTGCGAGGTTGCGCACACGGGCAATCACGCCTACTCGTTCAGTGACAGAGATCGCCCCCCGCGCGTCAAGAATGTTGAAGAGATGCGAGCACTTAAGGCAGAGATCGTACGCGGCCAGAAGCGGGAATCTGTGCTTAGGCGCAGCGCAAGCCGGGACGTGGGGATTGCCGTCACTCGACTCTCGCGCTTTTCCGATCGCCGCATATTTCTCAATCAACGCTTTGCACTCCGCTTCATACAACTCGAAGTGCTTCCACGTTTTTTCGACATCGGCTTCTTCGAAGTTGTAGACCGAAAACTGCTGCTCGTCCGCCAGCCGCACATCGCCATACTTCACCGCACTGCCGGTATCCGGATCGCGCGCCCACGCGATGTCGTAGATCGAATCTACATCCTGCAAGAACGCTGCAATACGCTCCAGGCCATACGTCAGCTCAGCCGAAATCGGAAACAAGTCGATGCCGCCACACTGCTGAAAATATGTGAACTGCGTGATCTCCAGCCCATCGAGCATCACCTGCCAGCCCACGCCCCAGGCGCTCAGAGTTGGCGCTTCCCAGTTGTCTTCTTCGAACTTGATGTCGTGCGCGCGCAGGTCGATGCCGATCGCTTCGAGCGACTGCAAATATAACTCCTGCACATTCTCCGGCGGAGGCTTCAGAATCACCTGCAACTGCATGTGCTTGAACAGCCGGTTCGGATTCTCTCCATAGCGGCCGTCTGCTGGCCGCCGCGAAGGCTGCACATACGCAACTTTGTATGGCTTCGGTCCGAGCACGCGCAGAAACGTTTCCGGAGCCATCGTTCCCGCTCCGACTTCCACGTCGTACGGCTGCTGCAATACACATCCGCGCTCGGCCCAAAAGGTTTGCAGGCGCAGAATGAG
>JASHNX010000252.1 GCA_030041415.1 Candidatus Sulfotelmatobacter sp. | reverse complement strand
GCGGGGGACAGGCCTGGTGTCGGCAGCGCGGGATGGTCGGAAACAAATTTATCGACTCGAAGCGGATGCGATGGTCGCCGACCTGACGCCCTGGCTTGCGAAGTACGAGCGGTATTGGTCCGCAGCCCTCGAACGGTTGCGTGAGCTTGCAGAGGACAGTAGGGCGAGAGGCGCGCGCACACCTCGTCGGAAAAATGCCCGACGGAAGCGAAAGGGGCAGAGATGAAAGGCGTCGGCAGAGAATCAGCCCACCCTTCGCCAACGTCGGGCGAAAAGGTGGGGCAACCCGCGCGAAGGCATTTTCGTGGTGCTGAATGATTCCACCCTTCGCCAAAATTCGGCGGGAGGATGGAGCAAACCTGCACCCTCAAAGGAGTAGATTCTATTTAGACGAGCAGGCCGGGCGAGCGAGAGGGAATAGTTCGAACTCACGCCAGGTTGCAGTTACGACATCCATAAGGCGATACGATGGGCCCATTGGGTCATTTTTCGGTAGGATTGGCAGCGAAGCCCGCGGTACCGAAAGTGCCGTTGGGAGTTCTATTGTTGGCCACGTGGATTCTCGACGCTCTGGCGATCATTCTTGGGTTCGCAGGAATAGAACAGGGAGGCGCAGCCGGGCTCCCGTGGTCTCACGGTCTCTTCATGGCAATCATTTGGTCGGTCGTCGCTGCTCTCATGACTGCCCGCATCTATCATGAACAGCGAGCAGGATTGATCGTTGGGCTTTTGGTGTTTAGCCACTGGGTGCTGGACTTCATTTCTCATCCGATTCCCTTTTCCAGTTTTTCCTGGCGTTCGTGGCAATGGAGCTATGGGCATCCGCTGCCATCCGATCTTCCTCTTTTTTGGGGTAGCTCGCCGAAGGTGGGGCTCGGCTTGTACAACTCCATTAGCGCGGTCGAAGCCACGGCGTTGGAGTTTGGGATGTTCATCGCGGGAGTGGCAGTCTACGCAAGTTACGTTGCCAGGAAAAGGCAGCCCGGAAGACGAGAGGCGGCTTGAACCGAAGATTGCAGCACATTGAATCCCATTTGCGTCCCCCACACGCTGGCCGAAGCGGCGCGTAGCCGCGCGCCAGTTTGCCGCGTCCTTAAGCCCGTTAGGGAGTCGCGGCTGAAGCTGTGCCGGCTTGGGGCCACTCGGCCCTCCTCATAGCCACTCTTGAGCAGCATCGCTTCGCCGCTGATGCTGACCGTCAGCCAGCGTGTCGCCGAAATGGATGAAAGCGCCAGGGATGGGCTCGCGGCCCGTTATCTTCCGCTGACAATTTGTTGCTCCTCATCTGGAAAGTACTTTCGTGCTCTCCAGCAACCTTTCCCTCTGCCGATCTTCCGTACGACCGTCGGAAGCCGCGTGAATCCGCAGCGGTTTCTCCTACGTGCCTTGCGTCGGAATGGATCGCGCCATGAATCGAAGTTTTTTCTTAGATTTCTCCTTATTGCTGTTTCCCGGTGGACTGTTACTTTTCCTCAGTGGATGCACCGGCTTCAGTTCTGCAGGGTCTTCTGACCCATCCACGACCTTGCTCGGAAGATTCCAGCACGTAGTGATTATTTTTCAAGAAAACCGGACACCCGACAACCTGTTTCATGATTCGGTGCTTATTGCACGCGGCGCTGATATCGCCAGCAGCGGAGTCAATTCGTCGGGGGAGCTAGTTCCGCTTACGCAGATCCCATTGGGGATCAATTACGATCTGAGCCATACTCATGCGGCGTTTCTCGATATGTACGACGGCGGCAAAATGGACGGTGCAGACAAGATTCCAATCACCTGTTACGTTTCCACAAATTGCCCACCCGCCAACGCTCAGTTCATGTACGTGCAGGCTTCTGACGCGGCGCCATATTTTCAAATTGCCGAGCAATACGTCTTCGGTGACCGCATGTTTCAGACCAACGAAGGGCCGAGTTTTCCTGCACACCAGTTCATCCTTTCTGGGACCTCTGCCCCAACCGCTGGCAGCAGATTGTTTGCCGCAGACAACCCCGCCGAAAACTACGGTGGCTGCACCTCTCCGCCAGAAACCTTGGTTCCGTTGATCGATCCCGAGGGCAACGAGTCCACTTCCATGTATCCATGCTTCGAACATCCGACACTGACGGATGAGTTGAACGAGAAGGGGATCTCATGGCGTTACTATTCCGTAATGTCAAATTTTGGGGGTTATCTATGGACCGCTCCGAATGCGATCCAGCATATGTGTGGGCCGAATGTCGCGCCGCCCAATGCGACGTCTTGCACCGGATCAGACTGGGTTAACAAAGTCGTCTTCTACACTGCGCAGAAGCCAGCGCCTGTGCTGGCAGATATCATGAATGGACAGCTTGCAGCTGTAAGTTGGGTGATCCCGACGGGCCAAAATTCCGATCACGCGAACTCTACCGTTAATATTGGGGGACCGTCGTGGGTTGCCTCCATCGTGAACGCGATCGGCAACAGTTCTTACTGGTCGAACACTGTCATCATCATTACGTGGGACGATTGGGGCGGGTGGTACGATCATGTTCCGCCGCCTGAAGTGATTCGTGATGACAAGAACTGGGGTTCGGGATATATCTACGGTTTTCGCGTGCCACTCATCGTGGTTGCTTCTTATGCGAAACCAGGTTACATCTCGCACGTGAACCACGATTTCGGCAGCATCTTAAACTTCATCGAGCAAAACTTTGGGCTACCCTCATTGGGCTATGCCGATGCAAGAGCAGACAGTCTTGCCGACTGCTTCAACTTCAGCCAGACCCCCTTGCAGTTTCAGACCATTGAAGCGCCTGTGGGCGCAAAACAGTTTCTCAACGATCACACGCCACCCACCGATCCTGATGATGACTGAGTCGCTGTATAAAACGGATTAATTGTTGTGCAAAGGGAACGGACGATTACAGTTTTTTCGCGAATCCCAAAAGCTAACCCAAGTTTACCCGCACCGATCCCCGAGTTTATTTTGCTGGTTCGATCTGCACGAGTTCAGATCCCGGTGGCGAAAAGGGGTTACGCGGTTGCCAGCGGGTGGGGCGCTGAGCATTGCGGCGCAGGCGATTGACCGCAGAGCCGATGCTGAAAGAAGTCTCTAACCATATGCAGGTGTGGGTCGGCCGTCTCTTAGCAGATGATGAATGCTGGTGGGCCATTTCGCACGGGCACGGGCGTTAATGTTAAACTGAAAAAATTCCAACACATTCCGTTTCCAAACAAGGAGGGCAAAACTATGTCGAAGAGGGGCGTACTTACTAACACGATGCTCGGCCTGGTGCTGTTCGGCACTTGCGTAACCTTGGCTCAGGAGCCGGTTCAGAACATTGACCCGCACAAGCATCCCAACCTGGCTGCAGCCCAGCGCTTGATTGCTCAGGCTAACGACGCCATCAGAACCGCCCAGAAGGACAACAGATACGATATGCACGGACACGCGCAGAAGGCGCGGGATCTCTTGGCCGAGGCAGCCGGGGAGTTGAAGAGCGCAGCTGAAGATGCTAATCGCAGATGATGATGAGAAACGGGTCTACTGGTTCCAAAAGAGCCGCAGCGAGTGCGCAAGCGATTCCGGCATAGCAGGTGGCGCCTCCGACAAGGCCGCACACTGATTTCCGGCGTTCAACCTGGACAGATGCGGCCAAGTCTTTCTGACGCGCCCGATGACTGAGTCTTTCTCCAGCGCGGTAGGGTCTCTCACTGCTATGCCAGATGAGATGAGAACGCAGTCTCGAACTGGAATGAACGGTCCCAAGCTATCAACTAGGCCCACTTCGTCGCGCAGACCGCAGCGGCTCGACAGATTGCCCTGATCCAATCCAAGGATAAGTTAAAGCAGGAAGTTCCTGGTGAGCCTCATCCTTATTTGTAAGGCGTAAGATTTCAGGACGACAAGCGACCAGGCCATCTCGCGTGACCGCATTCTGGCGCGGTAAACGCCTCCCGGAGGAAAGTTTTGATAAGGATGTCAGGAGTTCTATTGCTATGCGGATGTCTCGTAGCTTGTTCGAATTCCGCGTCGAACCTAACGGGGAGTTGGCAGTTCAGCATTAAATCGTCGGTCACCGGGAACACCTATACCGGCACGGCGTCAATCACGCAGGGCGGCACAGTCACTTCTACCGGAGCAGGAGGCTTGGAACGAATGGTCACCGGCACGATGAACTTCACCAACAATCCGTGCGCTACGACTGCCGCACTATCGGGCACGATCACTGTTTCGAGCGTGATTCTTACGGCTACAGAGGGCAGCCAATCGGTATCGTTCACTGGAACCGTGAACGGTGCGTTCACGGCGATGTCTGGGAACTACACTTTCCCGATCGGAGGATGCAACGGTGGAGATTTTGGAGCGTGGGCCGCGAGCAAGTCATAGGCCGGGGAACCGTGGCGTAAAGAGAGGGTACCGAATGCCAGCGATTAACATCAGGGTTGACCTCGCTGCATCCATCCAGTTCGATACCAGAAAACATTCTGCGACGCGTCGCGCTGTGGCCAAGGGAGACGGAGCGACGCTGTCCTGTGCTTCTCGCGAGGCCGAGCAATGCCACTGTGCACATCCGTTCGGGCACCGTTTGCGATTTTGAGTTCCAACCTAGTACTGCCGCCGAGATTCCCATTAAGGTGAGCAATCTTTTCGCTGATACAAAGTCGGCTGGCCACGATTGTGGTGCAGCAGATCAGCAGCGGCGGCAGCCCCATGGGCGGATAACCGGTATGGGCGAAAGCCCTCGCCGAGTTTATTTTGCTGGTTCGATCTGCACGAGTTCAGATCCCGGTGGCGAAAAGGGGTTACGCGGTTGCCAGCGGGTGGGGCGCTGAGCATTGCGGCGCAGGCGATTGACCGCAGAGCCGATGCTTAGGGAAGTCTTCACCACATGCGCGACGCGCAACGGACCCGCGATTTTTTCGCTTTGGATCCAGTGCAGGGCGCTGCTGATGCTGCATCCGCATTGCGAGCAATCGGGAGTGCCTCCGAACACGCAAGGCTCGACGTGAGTTTCGAGATCGGCGGAGTAGTTCGCCGACATTTTCGCGAAAAGGCACGACTGCGGATTCGCCGGAGGGTGCACGAACGCACGCATCAAGCCTTCGGTGATCAGGAGTTTCCTGTAACGCTTCGATAGCGGCGGCAGCTCGCGGGCGACGCGTTCACGATCTTCGGGGGTCAGGCGCTCGGGACTTTGCTCATCGAGTTGCGGCGTGTAGAGGCTCACCCAGATGTGATCGACCTCAGGCCGCGCATTCCAGAAGGAAACATACTCCTCGAAATAATTTTGCCGCGCCAGCATAGGCCGGGTGATGACCCAATGAACGTTGATCTTGCGGCCTTCGATATTTTGCAGAATGCGAGCGTAGGTCGCGGGCTTGCGGCGAACGTCGTGGTGTTCGGGAAGACCGTCGACGGAGACGGCGACGCGGAGGCGAGGAAGATGCATCCAGTTAGTGGGAATTGGAATCACGCCGCTGGTGACGATCATGGTAAAGATGCCCATTTCGTTGAGCGCGGGCAGAATGCGATCGAGTTCGCGGTGACGAATCATGGGCTCGCCGCCGACGAGCGAAACGTGAAGCGGTCGATGGGCGCGGACAAGATCAATGACGCCGTTGACTAGAGCGTCGCCGCGAAAGTCGCTGAGCTCGCGCAGCGTGACACCGTTACCCAGATGGGAGTCTCCGTAGGCGTAGCAGCCCGGGCAGCTTAGCGGGCATTCCCGAGTAATCTCGATCGAGAGCAGGGGAACGCTGCCGCTGAGCACACGCCACCAGGCGCGGGCAAGATAGCGGGGAGTAAGGCTGGATGCTAACTTCTTCGACTGCATGGGTGATTGGAAGTAGATCGGCTACTTTTGGAGGTTGGATGAGTAGCGAAGGGGTTTAGATGCATCAGGGAGAGTCAAGATAATAAAGAACTCACAAATTGTTGAGGGGTGTGAGGATGCGGTGAGGTTTGGGCAAGTAAGCGGGTGAGAAAGCAGGTTCCATTCGACTCCTTCACTGCGTTCCGTCGCTCAGGGCGGGCCCTCCTGGCTCGCTAACAGAGTGACAGCAGGGACGGGGTCGCGCGTTTGGAACAGCACGCTAATCTTGCGCCGGCCGGAGTTTACGGCAGCATGTTGCCGATGCGCTTGATCTGGGCGCCGACCGCCTTAAGTTTTTCTTCAATTTTTTCGTAGCCGCGATCGATGTGATAGACGCGGTCGATGATGGTCTCTCCGTCGGCAACGAGGGCGGCGAGAACGAGGGACGCGGAAGCGCGCAGATCGGACGCGAGCACGGCCGCGGCGCTGAGCGGAGTTTTGCCGGTGACCACGGCGCGGCGGCCTTCAATTCTTATGTTGGCGCCCATGCGCACGAGTTCCTGCGCGTGCATGAATCGGTTCTCGAAAATATTTTCGGTGATGATGGAAGTGCCTTCGGCCTGCGTGGCCAGGGCCATGAATTGAGCCTGCATGTCGGTAGGGAAGCCGGGGTACTCTTCGGTGACGAGATCAGAGGCACTGAAGGGATTGTCTCCCATGACGCGGACGGAATCTTTGGAGGGTTTGGTTTTCACTCCGGTTTGCTTGAGCTTGGCGAGAATGGCGGTGAGGTGAGCGGGGTCACAATTGGCGATGTTGAGGTCGCCACCGGTGAGGGCTCCGGCGATGAGGAACGTGCCGGCTTCGATGCGGTCGGGAATGATGCGGTGCTTTGCGCCTTTCAGTTTGCTGACGCCCTTTACGCGGATCGTGGGCGTGCCGGCGCCCTGGATTTTTGCACCCATGTTATTGAGGAGTGCGGCAAGGTCGGCGACTTCGGGTTCGCAGGCGGCGTTCTGCAGAACGGTTTCGCCTTCGGCGAGTGTCGCGGCCATGAGCAAGTCTTCGGTTCCGGTGACAGTGATTTTGTCGAAGAGAATCTCTGCGCCTCTGAGGCGGTTGGCCTTAGCTTCGACGTAGCCGTGCTCCTGTGTGATTTTCGCGCCGAGGCGCTCGAGGCCTTTGATGTGCAAATCGATCGGCCGCTGGCCGATGGCGCAGCCTCCGGGGAGCGAAACGCGGGCGCGGCCGCAACGGGCGACGAGCGGGCCGAGTACGAGCGTGGAGGCGCGCATGGTTTTGACGAGTTCGTAGGAAGCTTCGGGCGTGGCGAGATTCTTGGCGTGGATGGTGGTTCGATGATGCGCACGTCCGTAGCCGAGTTCGACTTCGGCACCCATCGCGGCGAGCAGCTTGCGCGTGGTTTCGATGTCGCGGACCTGCGGGATGTTTTCGAGGATGACCGGCTCATCAGTAAGAAGAGCGGCGGCCATGCAGGGGAGGGCGGCGTTTTTCGCTCCGCTGACGCGGACCGTGCCGAGCAGCGGCTCGCCGCCGCGAATGACGAGTTTATCCATAGAGTCAGAACCGCTTCAGCTTCGACTTCGGGGCAAAGGGTATTTTAGCGGCTCCAACAGCTGGGGATGGGTAATCGAGAGGGCACTATCTGGCAGCGGTCTTCCGCTGCGGTTCGGGTCGAAATATCGAGCGCCACCTGTCAAGTTTCGTCAGAAGAACGTTTTGCGAACAAGATTGCGTTACGGACGTTTCCTTCTGCTTTCTTCAGCGCGGCAACCGCGCGAGAGCGCGATGCCTTGGCAGCGAGCATAACCAGGGCTACGGGCGTGCGATTGCCGCTGGTTTTAAGGACGCGCCGAGCTGTTTCGCGATCGGCTCCGGTGGCTTGCTCGAGAATGCGAATGGCGCGGTCTCGCAGTTTGGAGTTCTTCGGTTCGACGTTGACCATGAGATTGCCGTAGACGTAACCGAGGCGCGTCATGGCTGCGGTCGAAATCATATTGAGAACCATTTTGTGGGCGGTGCCGGCCTTCATGCGGGACGAGCCGGTGAGAACTTCAGGGCCGACTTCGACCACGATGGCATGCTGCGCGGTGCGTTCGAGCGGCGAATTGGGATTGCAGGTGAGTGCGATGGTGTGCGCGCCGCGGCGGCGAGCTTCGGCGACGGCAGCGACGGTGAAGGGAGTTCGTCCGCTGGTGGCGATGCCGAGGATTACGTCTTTCTTAGTGGGCTTGCGGCGCGAGATTTCTTTGCGGGCAGCTGCGGTATCGTCCTCGCTGATTTCGGAAGCGGAGGCGATGGCCTTGTTTCCTCCAGCGATGATGAACTGCACGCGACGGAAGTTGAACGTGGGCTCAATCTCGGCGGCGTCGAGCACGGCGATGCGGCCGCTGGTTCCGGCGCCGACGTAGATGAGGCGTCCGCCACGCCGAAGCGAGGCGACAATGAGGTCGACTGCGCGAGCGATTTGCGGCAGCGCGCGGGAGACAGAATGGGCGACTGTTGCGTCTTCGGAGTTGATTAGGCGGACGATTTCGAGGGAAGTTTTTTGGTCGAGATCGCGGGCGGCAAGGTTCGGTTGTTCGGTGCGCAGCTGGCGGAGGGAGAGTTCATCGATCGTTGGGGCCGGTTTCGAGCCTCGTGGGTTTGTTTTTTGGGCGCTCACGAGCCTCTTATTCTAGCAGTCGATCCAGACAGCCTGGGTTTCGCGGCCCATTCGAGCCTCCTCGCTCCGTGCAGTCTGTCGGTCCGAACAAAATCGCCATGGTTCCGGATGACGGCACCTATGTGAGCGCTTCGACGACGGAGTCATGGAATATTGGGCGGACCCGCTTAATCGCTTGATTGGCGCAATCGGGCCAGGTGCGGTTGGTAAGCAGCGTGATCGCAAGTTGACGCCCGGGATCGATCCAGAGGGAGGTTCCGGTGTAGCCAAGATGACCGAATGAATTTTCGGAAAAATACTTGCCCGATTGCGAAGGGGAAGAGGGAGTGTCCCAGCCGAGAGCGCGGGAGGTCCGGGAGGGTGAGAATTCGCGGCGGGTGAAAAGCGCGATGGTTTCGGGACGGAAGATTGGTCGCGATTGAGACTCTTTCAAGGGAATTTCTGGAGCGCGCGAGGTTTCTCGCCTCGCAGTCGCGTTAGCTTCGGCTCGCTCAAAATCAGAATCCTCATCCGCCGGCGCTCCCAATTTGTGGGAGAGCAGCAGCACGCGCGCAAATTTCGCTAGATCTTGAGCCGTAGAGAAGAGGCCGGCGTGGGGCGCGACTCC
>JASHNX010000251.1 GCA_030041415.1 Candidatus Sulfotelmatobacter sp. | reverse complement strand
CGTAGGCAATAACTTCGATGCAAGAGCCGGATTTGCCATCACGATTCCCAAATAAATCGGGAAGAAGTAGATCGATTCGCAAACTCACCAGAACAGTCATTCACCAAGTTTTCAAATTGCGGTCGAGACGCCGGAGAATGAAAATGAAGAAGACCATTAGTAGCACGTTAATGTTTGCTGTCCTGCTAGTTGGCGCTGCCGTTCGAGCGACGGCTGCAGTAAGCTCCAAAGACATCGTTGTCGATTTTCCTTCCGATCTGCCGGAATTCGCACAGCGCCCCACCGAAGCCATGCATCTGTATGACACAGGGCATAACGAGGTTGTGCTCTACCTCGAGCAGGATCACGGGCGAAAGTTGTCGATCCTGGATGTTACAGATCCAGCCAAGATAAAGTCCTTGGGTGAAGTGTCGATTAATGCGCCGTCGGCATTCGATTTTGTTCAAAACTTGCGGAGTGGTTGGTCCGTGCTAATCCACTTCCGGAACCACTCGGGATTCGGCGTGATCAACTTCCGCAATTACAAGGAGCCGAGGCTAAGGCCCGAACCGAATTACGTGCATCCGGCCAACGCAGAGAGGGATGGGTCAAACACGTTGCTCCTCGTTTCGGCAAAAACAGCCGCCGAACCGGAGGAACAATACGAAGTGATCAGCGTTGCGAGTGCCTCAAACCCGAAACCGCTGGCGACAATCCAGGGAGTGAAGCAGCGCTTGGATATGCCGGAGAGTGGTTCCATTTTTCTTTTGAGCAACAAAGGCCTCGTTGTCGTCCGTTGCTTACAGCGCGAAAGGGCATACGAGGAGAACCTGTACGACGAGAACGATAACTGAAGGACGCTTGTCGGGAAGATGGAACTGCAGAGGCCAAACAAGAGTGTCTGGCCTCTACCCGTGCTGGACTACGAATGATTCATTGCTACTTGGACCTTCGGCGTTACCGTGCGGCTCGCCATGGTTGCTTTCGGCACATCGATCGCGAATACCATGTCGGCAAGATCACTCTTGACTTCCTGAAGGGCGTAGGTTCCACCTGACTCGGCGAACACCAGCTGCGATTGATCGTAACCGTCGCCTCCATAGATGCCCGTCACAAAAACGCTGGGGCCGTGACTGTCAGTGAGGATGATTCTCTCGTTCTCCAGATCGATCAGGACGGTGTACTTTCCAGCTGGCATTTTCTTGCCTGCGGCGTAGAAGTTGAAGGGGATATTCACGACCTCAGTCGCATCGGGAGTCAGGGCGTTCGCAGAACTCAAAGTGACGAATGACGACAACACCAAAACTGCTACAGACATAATGACCTTGAATCTCATAATCTTCTCCTTAATTCTTTTATGCATTTCCGTTGTGCCGGTTATGTCTTGCAGAACCATTGGCACAAACTCTGCTTTTCGGAAAAGCATCGCAACTTCCAAACCCCTTAAACCTTCTTGCCTCGCGGTAACGCGCCGGTCATCAGTCACTTACCGAAATTAGGTGTTCGTGGTCGTTACGGAACAAGCGGTGTCGGAAGTGTCGCTCAAGGTCGATTTCCCTTCCGACGGTGGATTGCGGCTATTGGTTTTTTGGGCTGCTGGCCTGGCAATTCTCGGCAAAAGCGGACATCGATTCTGTCGCTAAGAAGACAGTTCCTGACCGCGCGAAGGGTGTTCTCTGACCGACCCTTCCGACACTTCTGTCCACATTTGGACGCTCGGCAGTCGATTGCGCCGACACACTACCGGTCGTCAAGGCAGAACATCTTGGAATGTCGTTGAGGAGCAGCTGTTTTTCATAACGCAGAACGCCTCTGGAATGGCCGTGGAAGTGCTTTATTCGTGCGGAAGAGAGATTTATGTGGATCGTTCAACTGGCGTTGCGCAGGCCTTACACGTTTGCAGTCATGGCCATTCTGATCCTGGTGATGGGAGTAATTTCTATCCTGCGCACGCCCACTGATATTTTCCCGAACATCAACATCCCCGTCATAAGCATGGTTTGGACCTACAGCGGCATGGTCCCGAAGGACATTGCGGACCGGATCGTTAGCGTAACTGAGAGGTCGCTTACCACCACAGTCGACAATATCGAGCACATCGAATCGCAGTCATTATATGGAGTCGCGGTGGTAAAGGTGTTCCTCCAGCCCGACGCCAGCGTAGATCGTGGTATCGCCCAAATTACCGCCATTTCGCAAACGCAGCTCCGCCAGCTGCCGCCAGGAACAACGCCGCCCCTGGTTCTTGCCTACAGCGCATCGAGTGTTCCAGTCATGCAACTCGCGCTTTCTGGCCAGGGTCTTTCCGAGCAAGAGCTCAATGACTACGGCCTCAATTTCATTCGCACGCAACTCATTACTGTGCCTGGGGCGGCCGTGCCCTATCCCTATGGCGGCAAGCAGCGCCAAGTGCAAGTCGATCTCAATCCGGCAGAGTTGCAGTCAAAAAGTCTGTCTGCCCTCGATGTGGTAAACGCAATTGCACTGCAGAACCTGATCCTTCCGACCGGTACGTCGAAGATCGGAAGTAAAGAATACGACGTCGACGTGCCCAACGCCGCGCCGCAGACGATGGAGGAACTCAATCGTATTCCGATTAAGACAGTCGGAAGCACGACGATCTATATGCAAGACGTGGCGTGGGTGCGCGACGGCTTTCCTCCGCAGACCAATATCGTCCGCGTCAACGGGCAGCGTTCGGTACTGCTCACAATACAAAAGGCTGGCAATGCGTCAACGCTCAGTGTGATTGCGGGAATCAAATCGCTGCTCCCCTATATCGCAACGACCGTCCCTCCCGCGTTAAGAATGAAGCCGCTGGCAGATCAATCAATCTTCGTTCTGGGAGCGATCGAGGGTGTGGTCCGTGAAGCGCTCATCGCTGCATGTCTCACGGCATTCATGATTCTCGTATTTCTCGGAAGCTGGCGAAGTACCCTCATCATCGCTACGTCGATTCCGCTTGCCATCCTTACATCCGTCATCATTCTCGGCGCCATCGGTGAGACGATCAACATCATGACGCTCGGGGGGCTCGCCCTCGCCGTGGGCATCCTCGTCGATGATGCAACCGTCGAAGTGGAGAACATTAACCGCAACCGCGAACTCGAACCCAACAAGGAACTGGATGAAGTCATCCTGCACAGCGCTCAGCAGATCGCGGTGCCGGCTTTCGTTTCCACGCTTTCTATTTGCATTGTGTTTGCGCCGATGTTTCTGCTCTCGGGCGTGGCGCGCTACCTTTTTCTGCCTCTGGCCGAGGCCGTTGTATTCGCCATGCTGGCTTCCTATTTCTTGTCGCGAACCATCGTGCCTACCATGGCGAAATATTTGTTGCGCTACCAGAGGGAGGGAGAGGAAGGCCAAACGAGCCGCAATCCTCTGGTCCGGTGGCAACAGAGCTTTGAGCACAGCTTCGAAGCTTTTCGTCATAGTTATCGAGGCTTACTGGAGTTTTGCCTTCATCACCGGCGTGTCTTTTTGACCGTCTTCTTTGCCGCGTGTCTCGGATCACTGGCCCTCATTATTCCCTGGCTAGGGCGAGATTTTTTCCCCAGTGTGGATGCGGGCAGTTTCAAGCTTCATATGCGCGGTCCAACGGGCATGCGAATCGAAGACGCCGCCTTTCTTTGTGATTTGGTCGAGAATTCGATCCGGAAGCAACTCCCCGCTTCCGAAATCGACAGCATCATCGACAACATCGGTCTACCGTACAGCGGCATCAATCTGTCGTACAGCAACTCGGCACCGATCGGTAATTCTGACGCGGACATCCTGGTTACTTTGTCTGCGAAACATCACCCGACGGACGACTACATCAAGGAACTTCGCCTGAGCTTGGCGAAGGATTTCCCGGGGGTGATTTTTGCCTTTCTGCCTTCCGACATGGTCACGCAGATTCTTAATTTTGGGCTGCCGTCACCGATTGACATTCAGGTCATCGGCAACGATCTGGAAGGCAACCGGGCGTGGGCGAGCCAGCTGTTGCAGAAGGTTCGCTATGTACCGGGCACCGCGGATCTTCGGGTGCAACAGCCCTTCGACGAACCGTTTCTGCACCTAAGGGTTGAGCGGACGAAGGCCCAGGAACTTGGCCTCTCGGCGCATGATATCGCACAGAATCTCCTGGTATCGCTGAGCGGCAGTTTTCAAACGGCGCCCACATTCTGGGTTGATCCGCGAACTGGCGTCAGTTATGAAATTGCGACGCAGACTCCGCAGTATTACGCCGATACGCTGCAGGACCTCGTCAACACGCCGATCACCGGCGGCGATGCCACAGCCCCGCCTTCACTGATGGCGAGTTTGGTGGCAGTGCGGCGAGGCAGCGGACTGGCGGTAGTGTCGCATTACAACGTTGCGCCGGTTATCGATGTGTTTGGCTCGGTCGAGGGACGTGACCTAGGGGGAGTATCAGGGGACATTAATAAGATCATCGACTCTATGCGCCAACAACTGCCGCGCGGTTCGCGCGTGACTGTGCGGGGCCAAGTCGAAACCATGAGGTCGTCGTACTTTGGCCTTCTCATGGGCATCGTGTTTGCGATCATGCTCGATTACTTGCTCATTGTTGTGAACTTCCAGTCCTGGCTTGACCCTTTCATCATGATCTCCGCTTTGCCTGCGGCTCTGGCTGGAATTGCCTGGTTCCTGTTCATAACGCACACCCGATTGAGCGTTCCGGCTCTGATGGGAGCGATTATGTGCATGGGCGTGGCGACCGCGAACAGCATCCTGGTCGTGAGCTTCGCCACCGAACAAATGACGGAAGGCAAGGACTCGGTTGCAGCCGCGCTGGAGGCGGGCTTCACGCGGTTTCGCCCCGTGCTGATGACAGCTTTAGCCATGATCATCGGAATGGTTCCCATGGCATTGGGTCTTGGTGACGGCGGGGAACAAAACGCGCCGCTCGGAAGGGCCGTGATCGGAGGCTTGTTGTTCGCAACGGTCTCCACGCTGTTTTTTGTGCCTACTTTTTTCAGCGTGCTGCATGGTTTCGGAAAGAAGCTCGAGGTGACGACAAAATAACGGCCAGGAAAAGAAATGAATTGATATGGCGCCGACTGAACTTCACCCACAAATGGAAAATGGGACGCAGGTTTCTCGAGAGAATGCGACGCACGCAGTATCGCGCCGGAGTTGGCTAGGGTTCGCTTTATTAATACTCGGGGCGATTGGTATTTTGATTTTCGGAATTTGGTCGCGGATGAAAGCCGAGTCAGATTTACAGGTAGTTACGCAGCAAATGGCTGCGCCGGCTGTCTCCGTTGTATTGCCCAAGCGAAGTGCACCCGCGCAGGAGATTATTCTGCCAGGAAATGTACAGCCATTCATTAATTCGCCGATCTACGCACGAACCGACGGGTATTTGCGCAAGTGGTTTTTCGACATCGGTGCCCACGTCAAGAAAGGCGACCTTCTGGCAATCATCGAGACTCCGGAAGTTGACCAACAGCTGGCGCAGGCCCGCGGTAACCTGGCCACTGCTCAGGCTAATCTCGAGCTGGCGCAGATTACCAGAGATCGTTATCAGGGCTTGCTGAAAAAGCATGCCGTAGCGCAGCAGCAGGTCGATAACGCCGTCGGCGCGTACGGCGCGAACAAGGCAATCGTCGATGCCGACCTCGCAAATGTGCAGCACTACGCGGCGCTGGTGTCATTCGAAAAGGTCTACGCTCCGTTTGACGGAGTCATCACAGCGCGCAACACCGACATTGGCGATCTCATCAACTCGGGAAGCAGCAGCTCCCCCAGAACAGATCTTTTTCACGTGGCCCAAACCGGTACGTTGCGTGTATACGTGAACGTCCCCGAGGAATATTCGCGAGGCATGGTGCCGGGCAAAACGCCCGTCGATATAACGCTTGCCGAGTTTCCTGGTGAAAAATTCTCGGGCACTCTGGTCCGCACTGCCGAGGCCATTAACGGGACCACCCGTACTCTACTGATCGAAGTTGACGTCCATAACCCCAAAGGAACTCTGCTAACTGGATCTTATGCAGAGGTTCATCTAAAGGTTCCCACCGAAGGCTCGACCTTTTTGATTCCCGTCAACACTCTGATTTTTCGAACCGATAAATTGCAGGTTGGCATCGTCCGGAACGGCAAGATCACTATCGCCGATGTCACCCCGGGTCATGACTTCGGTGCCGAGATAGAAGTTGTCGGTGGCCTCAAGGCTGACGACCAGGTTGTGCTGAATCCGCCTGATTCGCTAGTGTCCGGGGAGGAAGTCAAGATTGTGGGCGCGACCCTGCCGGGGGATTTGCAATGATGTGTTTTCGCAAAGCGCAAATCTCACGATCCTTCCGCATAGCGCAGACCTCCTGCCTATTTGCCGGCACACTGGCGTTTAGCGGCTGCGCCGTCGGACCAAAATACAAGACTCCTTCAACCCCAACCCCACCGGCCTACAAGGAAATTGGAAATTGGAAAACCGCGCAACCGAATGAACAGAACCTCGGGGGCACTTGGTGGGGAATCTTTCATGATCCGCAACTCAATGCCCTGGAGCAACAAGTCGCGGTTTCCAACCAAAACCTGAAGCAATCCATCGCTCAATACCAGCAGGCCCGCGCCGCGGTGCGCTATGCCCGGGCCGACTACTACCCCACTTTCACAGCAAATCCCTCCGCTACGCGAGAGGAAGAATACTCCAACAATCGCCGACCGCGAAGCTCGGTTTTTAATGGGACAACATTCACCGACCTGGAGTTTCCCGTCAGTTTTTCCTACCAAACCAACGCTTGGGGCCGGGTCAGCCGCAACGTCGAATCTTATCGGGAGCAGGCGCAGGCGAGCGCGGCCGATCTTGCCGTTATCAACCTCAGCGTACACGCCACATTGGCTTTCGACTACTATGCCGCCCGAACCCTGGATGCCGAAGAGAAGCTGCTGAGCGACACAGTTGCGCAGTATCAACAAGCGTGCCAACTCAACGAGGATCTCTACGAGGGTGGCCTCGCTTCTGAAGTCGAGGTAGAACAGGCACGGACCATCCTAGAAACCACTCGCGCTCAGATGATCGATGTTGGCGTAGCGCGCGCTCAATACGAGCACGCCGTTGCCGTCTTGTTGGGGAAGCCTCCGGCCGAGTTCTCTTTGCCAGCACTACCGCTCACGGCCCCACCGCCGGCGATACCCGTCGGAATACCCTCCGAGTTGCTCGAAAGACGCCCCGACATTGCCGCTGCCGAGCGGCTGGTGGCCTCCGCGAACGCCCAGGTCGGCTTGGCGAGAACTGCCTATTACCCGCTGGTCAGTATCTTTGGCAGTGGAGGGTTCGAGAGTAACACGATCACTACTTTGTTTCAGGGGCCCAGCGCGTTGTGGGCTGTGGGCCCGTCAGCCGTCGTAACGCTTTTTGACGTAGGCAGGCGCCGCGCACTCAACGATCAGGCCAAAGCTGCATACGATGCCTCAGTTGCATCGTATCGCCAGACGACATTGAACGCGTTCCAAGAGGTCGAAGACAACCTGGCCGCACTCCGGATTCTTGAACAAGAGGCAGGTGTTCAGGCGACCGCGGTCCAAGCGGCGCAACGATCGCTTGATCTTTCAAATACCCGATACGACGGGGGCGTCACCAGCTACCTCGAAGTTATTACCGCCGAAAACGCGGCGCTAAGCGACGAAGTAACAGCGGTCAACATTCTGGGACGCCGCATGGCAAGCGCTGTATTGCTGATCGAAGCGCTTGGCGGCGGATGGGACCGTTCGAGTCTGCCGCAACATCCGGAGTGTTGCGGCAGATTAGTGAGCGCTCATTCCGGTCAGTGATGAGACAGGTTTCAAAGAACCGATGAGGAGTCGCAGTTCATGAAATTCGCATTGATTTTTTTTCTTCTAGCTACGTTCGTTCAAGGACAATCCGCGGCAAACAATCAAAGTGGTGTTCGTTCAACCAACCAGCACGCCGATTTACTTCGAGAGTTCAATACCTCGCTCGAACAGGTAATCGCTAAGGTTTCTCCCGCAGTTGTTCAGATTCTTGTGAGCGGTTATGGCCCAGAGAAATCGAATGGACATACCGAGACTGATCTTATCGTTCGCCAGCATGCAATTGGCTCGGGCGTCATTATCGATCCAGATGGATACATCATGACAAACGCGCACATGGTTGAAGGTGCGCAACGAGTGCGGGTGGTTGTAACGCTCCCCGGCGGAAGCTCGCAAATCGATCCACAGCCGATTCGCTCGCAACAGATATTTAGTGCAAAAGTGCTCGGAAGACATAAGAGATCTGATCTGGCACTTCTTAAGATTGAGGCAACGAACCTACCCTTCATATCCCTCCGCGACAACACGCGTGTACGCCAGGGAGAATTGGTGTTCGCTGTCGGCAGCCCGGAAGGACTGCGCGATTCCGTAACGATGGGGGTGGTCAGCTCCGCCGCCCGCCAGACTGAAACGAATGATCCTATTTTCTACATTCAGACAGACGCGCCATTGAATCCCGGAAACAGCGGTGGTCCGCTTGTGGATATAGACGGCAATCTCATTGGAATCAACACCTTTATGCTGAGCGCTGGTGGTGGAAGCGAAGGGCTGGGCTTTGCCATTCCGGCTGCAATCGTGAAGTTCGATTATGCGAGCCTCCGCCGTACCGGCCGTGTGGAGCGTGTTGCTATCGGAGCCAAAGCTCAAAGCATCACACCGACTCTGGCAACGGGCTTGGGCCTTTCAAGAAGCTGGGGCGTCATCCTTTCCAATATCGAAGCCGGCGGATTTGCAGAAATGGCAGGTCTGCAAGTAGGAGATGTTGTGACTGCAATCGACGGTCGCCCTATCGACAGTTATCCCTCTTTTGTAGAGGCGCTCTACCTCCATGACCCCGAGGCAACTATGAGCATCGACGTGCTTCGAGGACAAAAAACGATTTCGGTATCCATTCCGGTCACCGTGCACCATGACAAAGTTGACGATCTGGCGGATGTCCCTGACCTCCAGAGAACTTTTCTTGCGGAGTTCGGCATGTTCGTCAGCGACCTGACCGAAGCGATCAAACCCTTGCTGCATGCAGACGATCTCGATTCAGGCGTTGTGGTTGTTGCCCAGGCCGCCGGGCCGAATGCCATAAGTACGGGTGTTCAAAGCGGGGACATCATACGAGCGGTCAATCACACATCGCTGAATTCTGTTGCTCAGTTGCAGAATACGATTCACGAGCTCAAGTCGGGCGACGCCGTAGTGCTCCAGATTGAACGCGGCGGAGCACTTCAATACCTCGCGTTCGAAATGGATTGAAGACTTGTCGGACCCTTTGTGATATGAACCGATTGTTCACGTCCATTTTGCTTCCCCGTCGGACCGGTGTCCCATTCCAACGTTATGGAACCGCTTTCGTTCCTGTAGCGATGGCGGCATTGGGCGCCCTCGTGCTGCAGCATTACGATTTGCCCCACCCTTTCATGTCGTTTTCGTTTGTGGGGATTGCATTGACTTTTTGGTATGCCGGAACGGGACCGGGAATGTTAGCTGTCCTGCTCTCGTGCTCGGTGTTGCCTTACTTCTATCTGGACGGCAGACTCGCCCCCTTTTCATGGGAGTCTTATCTCATTATTTACGGAATTTTCGGGTTCTGTGTGAGCTTATTTAGTACATCGCGCATTCGTGCAGAACGGCAGCTCTCCTCGGCCCGCGATGCTTTGGAGATCTGTGTGGTGAATCGGACCGCCGAACTGACAAAGGCAAACCAGGAACTGCGGCGAGCACAGGAAGAACTGTCGGAACTTACGCAGAAGCTTGCTCAGGAAAACCTCTATCTCGAAGACGAAATCCGCTCAGACCTAAACTTTAAGGAGATTGTGGGCAAGAGTGCTGAGCTGCGCCGCGTTCTGAAGCTCGTGGAAACCGTGGCGCCAACAGAATCTACTGTCCTTATCTATGGCGA
>JASHNX010000250.1 GCA_030041415.1 Candidatus Sulfotelmatobacter sp. | reverse complement strand
ACCGTCAGCATGACCCGCACGGCTGAAGTCGCCTTGATCCCGGTCTTCCAATTCGGCGTGTTTTCCGATTCTGATCTTTTCTACGGACAAAGCCCCAACCTGGGTTTCGCCGGCCGCGTTCACACCAATGCCGATCTTTATCTTGGCGTCGCGAACGGTGATTATCTGGTCTTCGGCGACAAACTCAGCGCCTTCGGCAACGTCATTCGCGAGCAGATGGATAACGGCATGGTCGTAGGAGGCGGTACGGATGACGGCACCGTCCTGCTTCCGACGACCAGTGGCGGCTGCAACACCGAACTGACGGCCTTGAATACTGGAGGCAGCATCAGCGCAAGCGCCACCTGCGTGAATATCGCGAGCACTAACCTTGGAGCCACCGACGGCAGCGTGGTCGGTGGTCACGGCTCGGCGCAGTACACACCCTGGTACAACGTCTCTCTGGGCACGCCATATCAGGGCTACATCATCGATGGCAACGGCACCCCCGGGGGCACCACAGATGGACCGAACGGAACCGGCGCCACCGATCTCACATTACCTTTCGTAAACGGCACCACTTCTGCCATCCAGATCATCCGCCGTCCTCCTCCGGGAGAATCTACTACCTCCTTGCTGGGAGCATCGCGCCTGGCGAATGAGGCAAATATTCGTATCCTGCTTAGCGACAAGGAAGCCGATCTCCACCTGCCTGGCTGGAACGGCAACACGGCGCAGGACGTGGAACTCGTAAGCCTGGCGCCTGAGTTCGCCAGCACGGCGTTCTCGCAGAGCGGTATCACGGTCGGCGCCAACACGTACTACTTCGGCGAAGCTGCCTGCGGCGCCGGCTCCGTCGGAAACGCTTGCACTTCGGGTGACCCCAACATCGTGTGGCCGCAGTTCGTCCCGGGCAGCACCACCGCAACCCAATATGCCACTCAGGCAGAATGGCCTTTGATCAATGGCTGGCTGTTAGTTGAAGTCCAGTCGGCGACGACCGGTCTTTGGGTCGGTGTCACGCAGGAGTGGCTGTCCCTCGGATTCGCCCGCGGCGTGCAGGTTCCCACCGGTCCGGGCGCCGGCCCGATGGCTCAAACCGCGCAATCCACCAATGAACTTGGCGCCACAGGAAGCAATTACCTGACGGATCATAAGAACGCGATTCTCTATTTCCAGATGACTGCCGATCGCAACTTCGATGGCACGATCACCAACTCCGCCTATGCCGGTACGCTGGGCAGCGGAGGCGACGATGTGACTTTCACTCCAGTTGGCAAGACGAGTGCGATCACTACCGCCGCGACCACTTACTCTGGCGCAAACTCACAGTACAACTGGTATCCCATTAACCTCTACGATGCCCGTGAGGGAGAAGTTTACGACTCCGCACCCACCTCTACCGTCCCCTATACCGCGCCCGGCAACGGCACGGTTACTACCAATGCCAGCGGTACACCCAACGGTATTCTGAACGCGGTGGAATTGGACGTAGGCAACCTTAGCAACTGGCTTATGGGAGTGACCGGCAGCACCGGAACCTCGGTCGCCTACGCTTCTGAAAACGGCTACATTGTTTACTTCTCTGACCGCCGGGGAATGCAATATTCGCCCTCTTCCTCCACTACGTTAGTCGGCGAATACGGGTTTGAGGACAGCGTCAATTTTGCCAATCTTGCCAACGACTTGAAACCGGATGGCGTGCTCGATCCGGTCAACTACAACGGAGTTTCGCCGGAAGATGTAAACGGCAACGGCGTGCTCGACAATTACGGCGTGAAAACGGTTGGCGATGCCTACGGAACCCAGACAGCCACCGATACAGACACGACATCGCCACCCAGCCCATACGCTCACCGCGTCCAACTCTCTAAATATGCCCATGCCAATCGCGTCACTGGCGCGCGTCACGTGCTGAAACTGGTGGATGGCTCGCTGGGTAACCTTCCCACTATGCCTCCAAACAATTCCACCAATAACTGCACGCTGACCACGAGCAATCCCACAGGTTGCGGCGGCTTCACGGTCGCTTCCGAAAACCCGGTCTACATCCAGGGAAATTACAACACGAACTGCCCGGCCTCGGTCAGCGGCACGCCCAATCCCTGCACTCCGGGAAACACTAATTATGATGCCACTTGGACCAGCACCACGGCGAACGATACGCTACACTCGGCCGCGTCGGTCATTGCTGATGCTGTCACGTTACTCTCCAATAATTGGCAGGATGCGGGTTGCTATGCTTCGCCTGCCACCGCTGCCTGCACCAGTACCACGCAACTTACATCCGGCAGCCTCCTGAACCCGATCAATCCGTATCGCTCCAGTGGAGATGGACAGAGTATTCCCGCGCTCCAGCCGAATCGGCTCGCGATTACGTCTTACTACCGCGCGGCTATTTCTGGAGGAAAGACCATCGCATTCAACAACGCCGCTGGAACGCCGGACTCCTACTTCGGCTCTGATGGCGGCGTTCACAACTTCCTGCGTCAGCTCGAGGATTGGCTTGGGCCAACCTCCGGGTACAACGGCAGCGTTCAACAGCAGCTTTGGTATAAAGGGTCACTCGTCAGCCTCTACTGGAACTCGTACGCCACCGGCACGTGGAAGTGCTGCAACATGGTGTACAACCCTCCGGACCGGCATTACGTGTTTGACCCGCTGTTCTCGTCGCCCGGAAACCTGCCACCCGGAACCCCCATGTTCCGCAACGTGGACAACCTGAGCTATCGCCAGAACCAGATCGCTCGCGGCAACTAACGCAGCTCGAGCGAAAGCAAACAAGGCCCCGATCTCCGGATCGGGGCCTTTGATTTCTATGGCAAGTTTTTCGTGGAAGGATCCGTATCAGGGCACGCCTTCAGGTGTGCCGTAGGCGAGTGCCCAGCTTGCTTGTCATCCTGAGCAAGCCTCTTTTGCGCGGCGAAGGACCTGGGCGAGCCGCGCGCATGCGGCGCGCTCTCTGCGCCGCAACAATACGCGCGCTTGGCTCGCTTCCTTTGATCAGGCTCAAGCCGCATGCCAGAGCAATTTTTTTATACTATTGCCTCGCTTTGCCTCGTCGCTTAAATTCACCGGACCGAGCGACTGCCGCTTAGCCATGACCACATCGTCCCAACTGCAAGGCCAACTCACCGATCTCCCGCAGCGCAAGATCGAAGCATCGTCTCACGCCTGGCCTTGGCTCGCGTTTTGGCTCAGCGCTATCGTCGCCATCGGCTTCTTCTTCGTTCCGGCATTCATCATTCGCCCGTTCGCCTATCAGGCCCCGCGGGCGCTCTTGGTAGCGATGGCGCTTCGCCAGCGCGCTCCCATCGCAACTTTGCTCGCAGGGTTCGTTTGCCTGCTTATCGCTCTCGCTTTATGGCGCGTCGCAGGCATATGGCGAAGATTGGTGATCGCGGTTGTCCTGATCGTCGTCGCCTTTTCTGCCGCCATGGCGCGCCTCAACTATTTCGAATGGATGTTTCACCCCATCGACAGCCAGCAATTCATTCCGCAATCCGAAAGCAAACTCGGCTCGAACGAAATGATCTTGGCCGTCAACTTCGGTAATGACGCCCGAGCGTATCCCATCCGGCAGATGGCTTATCACCACATTCTCAACGATGTGGTTGCCGGCACTCCCATCGCGGTCACCTATTGAACGCTGTGTCACACCGGTCTGGTGTGGAAACGGACGTGGAACGGCAGGTCCCTGCATTTTTATCTCGCCGGAATCAACAACCAGAATTTCCTGATGCGCGACCGCGAAACGGGAACCTGGTGGCAGCAGATCACCGGGAAGGCGGTCTATGGACCGCTGCGGGGCGCAAGCCTCGAGCTTGTGCTGAGCGACGAATTGACCTTCGGCGAGTGGCAAAGTGAATTTCCGGGAGGACAAGTGCTCGCCCCCGTCGCGACGTACGCGAAAGAATACGATAGCGATTGGGAACCGAAAGTTGCCAAGCTGCCGGTGGTCATCAGCTTTCCCGGCACCGAACTGAAGTCACGCGATGTGGTGATTGGAGTCGCCATTGACGGAGTCGCCCGAGCCTATCCATGGGCCGCCTTCACGAAAGAATCTCCTGTAATTGATCACCTCAATGGCACGCCGTTGTTGCTGGTTCTCGGTCCGGACGGAAAATCCTTTCGCGTCTTCCTCAGCCGTGTAGATGGACGCGAAAGCGAATTCTTCCTGCGCACCGAAACCTCAGCAGGCGATGGATCGGGCGCTCTGGCGTCGAGCGACAAAAAACCATGGTCGCTCATCGATAGCGGCGGCAACGAATGGAACTTCCAGGGATGCGCCATCGCCGGCGCGGCGCAAGGAAAATGCCTCCAGCGCATTCCCGCCTTGAAGGATTACTGGTTTGACTGGCGCAATTACCATCCAGAAACAAGCGTCTACAAGATAACGCGGGCAAATTAGCATTCGAAAAGTGTTTTGTGCTGGCAGGGCAGCGGGGAAGCGATTGACACCACCTCGGTTTCCCTTAGAAGAAAATTCCCGGAATCAGGATTTCCATTTAGTTACGCTATGCTGATTTCTGCATCCTAGCATCAGTAATAATGATCTCTGATACGGGTGCGCCAGTGAGTCGTAGCATAATGAGCGTCGCCGCTGCTTGTGGATTTCTTCTCGGCTTGAGCGGATGTGGCGATCCCGCCCCTCAATCTCATTTGAACTCCGCCATTTCCCACGTAGTCATCATTTTTCAGGAAAACAGAAGTACCGACAACCTTTTCCAGGATCCGGTACTCATTGCCCGGGGCGCGGATATCGCCGGAAGTGGCGTGAACTCCCATGGCGAGACGATCCCTCTGGCTCCAATTCCGCTCGCCAACACTTACGATCTAAGTCACACACATCCGGCTTTTGAAGATATGTACGACAACGGAAAGATGGACGGTGCCGACCTGGTTCCGAAGATTTGTTACCATGCCGGTTGCCCGCCGAATGCAGCGTTCCGATATGTTAGCCCCTCCGACGTGCAGCCTTATTTCTCCCTCGCCGAACAATACACGTTCGCGGACCGCATGTTTCAGACCAATGAAGGACCGAGTTATCCGGCGCACCAGTTTATTTTGTCTGGCACCTCGGCGCCGAGTCCCGGCAGCAACCTTTTTGAGGCCGAAAATCCGTTCAACATAGGATTTAGCCCTGTTGGCTGCACTGTGCCACTCAGTGAGACTGTCGCCATGATCGATCCTGCAGGCGTCGAAACCGTTAAAATGTACCCTTGTTTTGAGCACGAGACCATGACAGACCTGCTCGATCTCTCCGGCATCACTTGGCGGTATTACAGTCCGATTGCCGGATCCATCTGGACCGCCCCAAATTCGATCCGGCATATGTGCGAACCAACTGGCGTAAACGGCGTTCTGGTTTGTGATTCGTACGAGTGGAACCATAAAGTCATCATCAGCAAGACCCAGGTTTTGACCGATATCGCATCTGGCAACCTGGCCAACGTAAGCTGGGTCATTCCGACAGGCCAAGCGTCTGACCATGCAGCAGCTAATAACGGTTCTGGACCTTCCTGGGTAGCGCAAGTAGTGAATGCTATTGGCAACAGTCCTTATTGGGCGAACACAGCGATTTTCATTACTTGGGACGATTGGGGCGGTTGGTACGATCACGTTCCGCCGCCAAAGGTATTAAAGGATTGCACGGAATGGGGATGCGGCTATGTCTATGGCTTCCGCGTGCCTCTGATTGTCGTTTCACCCTATGCGAAAGCCGGATATATCTCGCATGTCACGCACGACTTCGGCAGCATTCTGCATTACATCGAGCAAAACTTTGGGCTGGGATCTTTGGGTTATGCGGACGCCTACGCCGACGATCTATCCGATTGCTTCGACTACAGCCAAAAGCCGCTCACTTTTCACACTATCAATGCGCCTTTGGATGCCGCTTACTTCCTAAGTGACAAAAGCCCTGCAACTCCTCCCGACGACGACTAAGTCTCGCGCAAAGACCGACGCATTGGGAAAGCAGCGGGAGCTAGGTTCGCGGGAGATCTCTGTGAGCGTGCTCTCCGCGTCTATCGGGCCGCTCTCGCCAAGAATCGTTGAGGGCCCTCGCGAACCGTGGTATTGTTGCCCTCATGAAGTGCGGCAGACTTATCTGCCTCGGTACCATCCTAGCCAGCTTCTCTGCACTGGCGCTGGTGCGATGTTCCGCCCCGATCTGACTTCGCGCACATGAGGGTCGGCCCTTGCTGCGATCTTTCACCCAGCCTTGCAATCCTAACCTTGCGCGTGATAGTTATGACCTACAGTCGTATATGAGCAAAGGTCAAGTATGAACAAAGGTCATGTATCAAATTCGACCGCCTTCATCGAAGCTCTCCCCTTTGGGCCTCTCCCGCATTTGCGCGGCATGGGACGGCGCCAGCGTCGTGCCGCCGAAA
>JASHNX010000249.1 GCA_030041415.1 Candidatus Sulfotelmatobacter sp. | reverse complement strand
TAACCCACGCCTATTACGAGGATGGACGTGGCCCGTTGCATCCCTGGGTCGGCGAAACCGATCCGGCCTTCACCGGCTGGAATGGCGAGCAGAAATACTCCTGGGTGAAAGCGCCGCGCTTTAACGGCGAGCCGGCGCAGGTCGGCCCGCTCTCGCAGGTGCTGATCGGATTTGCGCAAGGCCATCCGCTGACCGTGAAGTACGCGACGCAAGCCATTCAGAATGTGAAAGCTGTCGGCGGATTGCAGGTCACTCCGGAAATGCTGCAATCCACCTTGGGACGCCACGCCGCGCGCGCGATTCGAGCCTGCATGCTGGCCGAGCTCGCAGAGAAACATCTGCAGCTCTTGACCGACAACATTGCCAAGGGCGATTACGCCGTCTATAACGCTCCAGTGTTCCCCAGTCAGGAAGTGGAAGGCGTCGGAACGCATGAAGCGCCGCGCGGCACGCTCTCTCACTGGATCGTGATCAAAGACGGAAAAATCAAGAACTATCAGGCAGTCGTGCCCTCGACCTGGAACGCCAGTCCGCGCGACAGCAAGGGCGCGCACGGTCCGTATGAGGCTTCTCTGCTGCGCACTCCGCTGGCGCGGCCGGAAGAGCCGCTCGAAGTCATCCGAACCGTGCACTCGTTCGATCCCTGCATGGCATGCGCCTGCCACGCCTTCGATCCTTCGGGAAAACGCATCGCCAAAGTGAAGGTGCTATGAAGAAAGTGCTGATTGGGGGGATCGGCAATGTTTTGCTGGGCGATGACGGCGTGGGTCCATATGTCGTCCGGCTTCTCAATTCGCAGTACGCGTTTGAGAACGGCGTCGAACTCATCGATTTGGGAACGCCGGCTCTCGATCTGATCGATCAATTTTCCGGCAAAGATGCGGTAATTTTGATCGATTGCATTCAGAGCGATGATGCCGGGCCAGGCTCGGTGCAGCTCTATCGCAAAGACGACCTCATCCGTCATCGTCCGCAAGTGCGCATGGATCCCCATTCTCCCGCCCTCGTTGAAAATCTCTTAAGCGCCGATTTGTTCGGATTGTCGCCTCGGGAGCTGCTTCTGGTCGGGATCGTCGGCGAAAACTATGCTCCCGGATGTTCGCTGAGTCCCAAAGTCAGTGCAACGATTCTTGAAGTGTTTCAAGAAATCTTGCGCGAACTGGATCGCGTGGGAGTGAAATATGAGCGCAGGGAAAAAGCGATCGATCCCGAGATCTGGTGGAGTTCGGACGACCATGCACAAAAGAGCGCGAGTCCTGCGATTGCTTAGCTGACAGCGACGGCTCCTCACCCTGATGTCATTCCGACGCGAGCATAGGGCTACGCTACCCTCCACGCGCTCGCTCCGACGCAGCGAGATGTCGTCCATCCTGATGTCATTCCCGACGCGCGAGCATCGCGAGCCAGGAGGAATCTGCTTTGGCCTAGCCTTTTCGGTGCTGCGGGCGTGACATCGAGCAGACTTATTCAGCAGATTCTCGGCAACTGATCTCCTGCCAGCATGTCGACTACGCGCGTTGTGCCCAACGGCGTTCGCATGATCACAAGGCCTGGGTTTTCCTCCTTCACTGTGCCGATAATCTGCGCGTTCGCTCCCAGCGGATGTTCTCGCATCGTTCTAAGCACATCATCAGCGGCATCGGGAGCCACAATGGCGATCAGCTTGCCCTCATTCGCGACATATAAAGGATCGAGTCCCAGCAGTTCGCACGCTCCGCGCACCTCTTCGCGCACGGGGATCGATTCTTCATGCAACTCAACTCCCACTCGCGACTGCTGGGCAATTTCATTCAGCGTGCTGGAAACTCCGCCACGCGTGGGGTCGCGCATGCAGCGAATGTCGCGGCTCGCTTCAAGCATTCTCGCAACCAGTGAGTGCAATGCCGCACTATCGCTTTGAATCTGAGTTTCAAATTCCAGCCCGGCGCGCTGCGCCAGGATCGCAATGCCGTGCTCGCCAATTGATCCGCTAAGCAGCACCTTGTCGCCGGGCTTGGCGCGATCCGCGGAAAGCTCCAAGCCTTCGGGAACAATGCCGATTCCGGTCGTCGTAATAAAAATCCCGTCGCCCTTCCCTTTTTCAACGACTTTAGTGTCACCCGTCACAACCTCGACGCCCGCTTCAGCCGCGGCCCGATGCATCGATTCCACCACGCGGCGCAGCTCTTCGATTGAAAAGCCTTCTTCAATGATGAACGCTGCGCTCAAGAAAAGCGGTTTCGCGCCTCCCATGGCCAGGTCGTTCACGGTTCCGTGAACTGCGAGAGAACCGATATCGCCGCCAGGAAAAAACAAAGGCTGAACCACGAACGAATCGGTCGTGAATGCCAGCCGCTGGCCTTGAATATTCACGATCGCCTGATCATCAAGGCGGGCCAGGACTGGATTGCGCAGCGACGGAAGAAAAATATCGCGGACCAGCTCCGCGCTGAGCTTCCCTCCACTGCCGTGGCCAAGAAGAATGGTTTCCTTTGCCGGCAAAGGAGCGGGGCAGGTAAATTCCGCAATGGTCTTCGTCGACATTGTCTTCTCCTTGCCTAACTCGCCGCGTGACGCCGGTAATGATAGTAAGCGGCGCACGCTCCCTCGCTCGAAACCATCGGCGCGCCCAGCGGGTTCTCCGGCGTGCATCGCATACCAAACACCGGACAGTCCGTGGGCTTTTTCAAACCCTGCAACACTTGCGCACTGATGCATTCGGCCGGCTCGTCCACGCTGAGTTCGCCCACGTCGAAAACTTTGTTGGCGTCATAGGCGGCATATTCCTCACGCAGCCGCAATCCGCTTTGCGGAATCGCTCCAATACCGCGCCACTTCTGATCTGCAATTTCGAAGACTTCACCCATGATCTTGCGGGCAGGCAGATTTCCGCGATAGCTCACCGACCGCACGTACTGATTCTCCAGCCTTGCCTCGCCCGCTTCCAGTTGCTTCACCAGCATCAGAATCGCTTCGAGAAGATCGACCGGCTCGAATCCGCCAACCACGATGGGAATCTGAAAATCGCGCACAAGCGTTTCATATTCGCCGCAGCCCATCACCGTGCAGACATGCCCGGGGGCGATAAATCCCTGCACCCGGTTCTTCTCGGAAGTCATCAGCGCTCGAATCGCGGGTGGAACCAGCACATGCGAAACCAGCATCGAAAAATTTGTCAGGCCTGCATGTTTCGCCTGCCACGCTGCCATCGCGTTCGCCGGAGCGGTGGTTTCGAAACCGATTGCCAGAAAGACCACCTTGCGGTCAGGATTTGCGCGGGCAATCTTCACCGCCTCGGTCGGAGAGTAGGCGATGCGAACATCCGCGCCCTGGGCCTTGGCGCGAAACAAATCCGATTGCGATCCCGGCACGCGCAGCATGTCACCGTAAGAAACCAGAATCACGTCCGGCCTTAGAGCCAGCAAAATCGCCTTATCGATGGTTTCGAGCGGCGTGACGCACACCGGGCAACCCGGACCGTGCACCAGTTCGATTGCGCGCGGCAGTAACTCATCGATCCCATATCGCATAATCGTATGCGTCTGTCCGCCGCAGATTTCCATCAGCACCCACGGGCGCGTTGTGCCGTGCGCAATCTCTGCCGCTAATGAACGGGCGATGCGCGCGTCGCGGTATTCGTCGATATATTTCATGCGATGTCCGCGCCTTCAACATGCGCGGATCTACCTGTCTGTGTGCACTTTATTCCCTGACCGAACTTGCATCGGTGATATAAGTCACAACGGGTTGTGACGACAGGTGGGCAATCTCGCGTGATCGAACTAGGGCGGTGGATCTTGGCCAAAGCTAAGACTAGCTTTGTTCTACGAAACATCGGCCGAAACAGGTCCCAGTTCCTGCTCCAGCAAATCCATCTCTTGCAGAAGCTTGTAGGTGCGCTCTGCCTCGACGGCATCGACGCGGCTGATCGCGAAACCAACGTGAACCATGACGTAATCGCCCACGCCCGCTTCGGGAACAAAATCGAGCGAGACCTGGCGCACTATCCCGCCGAAACGCACCCGCGCCGCCCGCAGCGGCGGCTGCCCTTGAATCTCAATGATTTTGCCGGGAATCGCAAGGCACACGGTCGATTCTCCCGAGGTCCAGTGAACCATGCGGGCAAACCCGGGTCTGTGATGCAGGACACAAGTCGCTGTGATGTGAAATCCAGGTAAGCTCAAACAATCGCGACCGCGAAAAGGCGGACCGCGTCCGAGCTCACTCCGGCTGCACCACCAGGAACGTAGTGGTCCCTCCACGATTGATCAGCAGCACGATCGTTTGTTTTCCCGCTCCGGAGATAAGCCGCTGATAATCGGAAACTGAATTCACGGGTTGCCTGTTCACTTGCTCAATCACATCTCCGCGTTGCAAGCCCGCGTCGGCCGCGGGGGAATCGCCGGCAACGTCGGTAACGACAACGCCTTTCACGTTCTGGTTTAGTCCGAGTTGCTGGCGAATGTCGTTGGTCAACTCATCCACCTGGACCCCGCGCATGGGGCTGTTTTCCGCCTCGCCACCGCCTGCGTTTGAAGCGCCCTTGCCCGAGGGAGCCTCTCCCAGAGTAAGGCTGAAATCGCGCTCTTCACCATTGCGATTCACTTTGAGGTGCACCGTCGTGCCCGGAGTCATTGTGCCGACCTTGAGGCGCAAGTCATTGGCGCCTTGGACTGCCTCGCCATTGATTGCCGTGATTACGTCGCCGCGTTGCAATCCAGCTTTGCCGCCAGGACTGCTGCTATCGACGTTACTTACCAACGCACCCTTCTCTGACGGCACATGGAACGCCCGGGCGAGCTCGGGTGTGACATCCTGAATACCCACACCGATGTAGCCGCGCACTACCTTGCCGTGCTTCAGAATCTGATCCATGACGTATTTCGCCATATTGATCGGTATGGCAAAGCCGATGCCCTGGTTCCCACCCCCGCCGGAAAGAATTGCCGTATTGATCCCGATCAGTTCGCCGCGCGCGTTCAGCAGCGCGCCGCCCGAGTTTCCAGGATTAATTGCGGCGTCGGTCTGAATGAAATCTTCGTAGTCCTCAATCGACAAGCCGTTTCGCCCGGTCGCGCTGATGATGCCCATCGTCGCCGTCTCACCTACGCCGAAAGGATTGCCGATGGCAAAAGCGTAATCGCCGACTTCCAGTTTCGAGGAGTCTCCCAAAGGAATGGTGGGCAGATTGGTGGTCTCAATCTTGACAACTGCAACGTCTGTTTGCGGATCGGTCCCGACCACTTTTCCGTTGAACTGCCGTTTGTCGGCGAGCGTCACCTTCAGTTCCGTACTTTTTTCAACCACGTGATTGTTCGTAAGAATATAGCCATCGGGACTGATAATTACGCCTGATCCCAAACCGCGCTCACGTTGCTCTTGTGGCGCCTGAGGCAATTGCCGTCCAAAAAACTGCTGAAAAAAAGGATCGTTGAAGAATGGAGACTGCGGAACTTTCACCACTCGCGAGGAGGTAATGCTGACCACGGCAGGTAAGGCCGGCTTGAACAGAGGCGCAAAACCCATCGCGTTGGAACTTGAGCCGCTCGCCCCGTGTCCGGTTTGCGCGATGTAAACCGGAATCTCGTGAGTCGCGCCCAGCACCGAATGTCCCGCCCACGAACTTGCCGCCAGCCCGAGAACGCCGCCCGCAATTAACACCACGGCGACAAATGCCACTGCGGCCGATTGGCGCACCTGAAGAAGTCGTGCCATTTCTTTCTCCTCTCAATCCCTCCACTGCACCGCGACCCCTACTGTAAAGACTAATACCTCCAGCCGTTGGTTGCTAACTTTGGCAAAGATTTGTGGCGGTTGACCCTATCGAAACCTTTCGGATCACGCCGCATGAGGCATATGCGTTATGTCGGAGAGCTCGGCTCGGGCCTTTAGAATCTCCAAGACGTGCGCGCGTGTGACTACGCCTTCAACGTGCCCGTTGGAGAGAACCGGTAGCTGATGAACATCTTCCCGGCTCATGATTTCCAGAGCCGCCATGGCCGGCACATCGGGCGAGGCAAAATGAATTTGACTGACCGGCCGCATCACATCACCGACTTGCTTGAACTGCCAGATGCTGGGACTGATCCCGCGAATCTCGTTGGGCGTGATCATGCCGACCATTTCGTTGTTCTGCATAACCAGAAAACATCGCCGTCCCGTGCGCATCAAATGCTCGTTCACAAATTCCTGCAGAGACATATTCGGGCTTACGACCTCGAAATTCGGGGACATCAAGTCTTTGACGCGCAAATCTCGAAGAAGTGACCCGGTTCGCACCTGCAAGTAAGTCGCGCTCGAAGCCTGCAGCAAAAACCATCCGACAAAAGCCAGCCAGAGTCCTCCCAACCCCGCACCCTCGAAAAAGCGAAAGATTCCCCAGGCAATGAATAATGCTGCGATCACTTGTCCTACGCGAGCCGCAGTGCGCGTGGACCGTTCCACGCTCCCCGTAATCCACCACACAATGGCTCGCAGCACGCGGCCACCATCCAGAGGGAAGCCGGGAATCATATTGAATGCAGCCAGCAGAAGATTGATATAACCAAGCCAGACCAGCAGCGCCGTGCCGGGCGTGAGCGGATTGCTTGCAAACACCCAGCCGGCGAGCCTGGCAAGGCCCAAAAGCACAACTCCCAAAACCGCGCTGGTGATCGGTCCCGCGATCGCCATCCAGAATTCGGTTTCAGGATCGGCAGCTTCCTTCTCCATCTGGGCAACACCGCCCAGCAGGAACAGTGTGATTTTGTTAATCGGCAGGCCGCGCGCTCGCGCCACTATCGCGTGTGACAACTCGTGCGCAAAAAGGCAGGCAAAGAAAAGCAGTCCGGTCAGGATCGCCGTCGACCAGACAACTGCTTCCGGCCAGTCGCGATTCACTGCGTGGAATTGCGCCGCCAGCGAAAAAACGATCAGCAGGGCAATGACGATCCAACTATAGTGCAGGCCCAGCTCGACCCCAAAAATCGTGCCAAGTTTGATTTGGGATTTCATCGGTTTCACCACCCACCACTTGGATGCAATCGCAACTCCTTTCGATGGCGTCGAGATAACGGCGCCTCAGGAGGTGACGGGATCGGCCCAATGTGCCCCGCTATTTCGGAGCCGGTCCCTCGATTACCTCCACCAGGTCGCCGGGGCGAATCCACTTGGAGAAAGCGGCGCGTACTTCTTCCGCAGAAAGCTTCTCGTACCGCTCGGCGGCACGCACCGGCTCGTCCAGTGGCAAGCCGATGAGCGAGCGCGCGAGCAGACCGTCGGCAATCTGTGATTCGCTCGATTCTCCGAGAGGAATCTGGCGGATGAGCATGGCGCGAGCCTGTTTCATCTCGGCTTCGCTCGGAGCCGTGTTCTGCATGGTCTTGAGATCCTGGTCAATCAACGCTCTCGCTTTAGGCACATTCGCCGGATCGGCTCCATACGAAACTACAAACTGTGTTCGTGTGCGCCCGGCATCCAGTTCTTCATCGACGTTATAGACATATCCGGTTTTCTCGCGAAGATCTCGATACAGGCGCGTGGCATAGAACCCGCCGCCCAGAATGTGATTCGCAAGCTGAAGCGGGTAGTAGTCGAGATCAAACCGATCCATGGGCAGCTCTTCAGAAAGAGTGACTTCATCCTGGATGCGGGTTGGATCCGGCACTCGGCTTGCAGAAGCTTTATTGGCCGGCACCGTCGGAAGATCCAATTCGGGCTTTGGATTCTCCGTTTTCCAGTTTCCAAACCATTTCGCAATTTCCTTTTGTGCTTCTTCCGGCGAGATGTCGCCGATCACAACAATCTTCGTAACGTCGGGACGAAAGGTCTTGTGATAGTAGCTCTGCACATCCTTCAAAGTCAGTGAAGAAACTCTCTCCGGAGTCGCCTGGCGGAGCGCCGGATCATCTTTCGGCAGCAGCGCTTCCAGCGTAGCGCGGTGAGCCCGGTAATCGGGGCTCTTCAGCAGACCGGCAACCGAATCGGCGGTCTGTTGCTGCACGATCTTGAATGCCTCCTCCGGCAACGCCGGATCGAGTTCATTTGCCGCCAACAACTCCAGGCCGCGGTCGAGATACGGTTTGAGCACTTCCAACTGGAAAGTTGTGCCCCCGCTCTCGTTGGCCGCGATATCGTCCAGCGCTTTCTGAAACGCAAGCCGGTCAAGCTTGCTCGTGCCGTAGGAGAAGAGACCATCGAGTACGCTGGCGACTCCTTCTTGCCCGGAGGGAACTTCCAGCGCTGTCTCGTGACGCACCTCGCCGGTGATCGTGATGGTGGGAGTGAGATGTTCCGTTTCTACGATCAGGTGAATGCCGTTCGGCAAGGTACTTTCGACTGGACGCAGATTCCACTTGGGAACCTGAACCGCTTGCGTTAACGACTCCGCCCACGCCGGAAACGTGACCGCCTTGGTAGCAGCGGGCGCTGCCTTCTCGGCGCCACCGAACCCCTTGCTCGCGACGGCCTGACCGGATGGTTGGGGAATCAGCGTGGCCACAATCGCATTCTCGTTCACCAGATATTCTTTCGCGATGCGATTTACGTCCTCGAGTGTCACCTGTTCAATCTGCTCGACATCCTCTTCCGGTGAATTGCGTCCCTCGCCTGCCAGCGCCTGCGACCACAAAGAAGCTAGTCCCGGAATCGAGTTCCGCTCGAATTCGAACGAAGCCACTTCGCTTCGCCGCGCCGCTTCCACCAAGTCCGCGGGAACGCCGTTGCTCGCGTAATTTGCGACAGTCGTCTGCAGCGTCTGCTCCATCGCCTTCGCGTCCGCGGTGGTCGGGATAACGGCATACGCGAACGCCGCTCCAGCCTTCCGGTAGGTTTCGCCCAGCTCAAAACCGGCGTCGAGCGCTTTGCCTGCTGGCACAAGCCCGTAGATGTCGGCGCGCTGGCTCGCCAGTACGTCGCTCAACACGCGGCTGGCGGCGAAATCGGTGCTGTCGGAACCGGGCATGCGGTAAGCGATAATCGCAATGCTGTACGGAAAATCGCTGGGCAGCGTAAAGTGCTCGGCTTTCACTGGCCGCAAATGAATTGCAGGACGCGCAGGCAACTTCTTTCTCGGAATATCTCCGTAAAGCTTCTTGATTGTCTCGATGGCCTTCGCCGGATCGACTTGCCCCGTGATGACCAGAATCGCATTGTTCGGCGCGTACCACTTCTCCTGAAAACTCTTCAGCATCGCTCCGGTGGTCGCATCGAACGAAGGCTTGGTGCCAAGCGCATCCTGTTCGTAGGGAGTTCCCGCGAACATGTCTTTATCCATCCGAACCAGAAAGTTGTAAGTGGGATTCGAAAGGTCGCGTGCGACCTCCTGCTCGATCGCGCCGCGCTCCTGATTCCATTCCGCCTGCGTGTCAGCGATACCGCGCATGCAATCGGCGTCGGCGTGAAGCGCAATTTCGAGATCCTGCGATGGAATGGTCTCGAAAAACTGCGTGATGTTCTGTTGCGTGTCGGCGTCGTTGTCGCCGCCAAGCTGCGCATAGATAGCCGCGATTTGATCGACCGAGAGATCCCCGCAGCCCCGAAACGCCATATGCTCCTGCGCATGTGCCATGCCCGGGAAACCTTTGGGCGTTTCATCTCCGCCGACAATATAGTTCTCTTCGACGGTTACAACCGGAGCCAGATGATTGGGAACAATTACCACGCGCAGCCCGTTAGGCAGCGTATAACGCGTCACCTCCGCCGGAGAAATCTTCGGCAAAGGCGCACTTTGTGCGACCGAGGCTGCGGCCAGAATTGTCGGCAGGAAGACTGTGAGTAGAAAAGGCCAACGGCTAAACGACTTCGGATCTTGCGGAAACTTTGCCATTGCGGCACCTCTTGCTGCGACTTGCTCAAAACACCGCCGCAACTATAAACAATTCTAACAACCGGGGATGCTGGGGCGCTCACTTGACTGAATCCAAAATGCCTTCCCTTCAATTTTTGCTCCCGCTCGGTTCAGTAGCATAATTAAGATGCCTTGCGAAGTAGGTTTCGGTCCCGTGTTCGAGTTAAACAACGAGAATCCGATCCAGCGAGGAACCCCCGATCGTATTGGAGAGATGGTTCTGTCTATGCGCAATTCATTCCACCGATTTTCATGGCTTCCCTGCCAAAGAAACCTGGTTTTCACTTTCGCTGCCATATTGAGCTTCACGCTCTTCTCACAAAGCCAATCGTCGTCAACGTTGCCCAAAGCGCCGGGAGCGCAAGTATTCTCTCTGACTCCCGAGCCCGGCTCGTTCACTGAGCCCTCGATCGCCGTTAATCCGAACAACCCGCAGCAGGTCGTTGCCGTATTCCAGGACAATGCTCACGCTTCTTACTCGCAAGATGCCGGCCACACCTGGAAATCGGCTGAGGGCGTCGCGCCGGGGAACTACAAAATCTCCGGAGATGTCTCCACCACGTTCGATAAGCAAGGCCACGCCTTCATCTGCTATATCGCTTTCGACAAACTCGGAACTTTCAATTATTGGGGACACGGTGCCACCCGCAACGGAATCCTCGTGCGGCGTTCGCTCGATGGCGGGGCGACCTGGGAGAAAAATGATTTTCCCGTAGCCGAGCAGCCAACTCAGCCCGGAATTCCCTTCGAAGACAAGCCTTACATCGTTGCCGACACCACCAGCAGCCGCTACGCCGGCAACCTTTATATAGGTTGGACCCGCTGGTCGGTCACCGACTCGAAAATGTTATTCTCCCGCTCCACCGACGACGGCAAAACCTGGTCTCCGCCCATTGAAATCGATCGAACCCCCGGACTGCCTCGCGACGATAACGGCGCGGCCGAAGGATTCGACGCAGCCGTCGGCCCCGACGGCCGCATCTACGCAATCTGGAGCCAGGACGACGATATTTTTCTGGCTATTTCCCGCGATGGCGGCAAAACTTTTTCCCGCGCCCGCCCCGTCGTTCATACCGCTCCACTCATGTACGCCGTCGAAACGCTCGAGCGCGCCAACGGATTTCCGCAGATCGGCGTCGATCCGCGAAGCCAGCGCCTGTACATAACCTGGAGCGATTACCGCAACGGCGACCTCGACATTTTTTGTTCGACCTCGAACGATCACGGCAAGAAGTGGAGCGCACCGGTGCGCGTGAATAACGATCCGGTCCACAACGGTGCAGATCAGTTCTTCCAGTGGCTGGCCGTCGATCCTGTGGATGGATCGGCGAATGTCGTTTTCTACGATCGCCGGGACGATCCGACCAACACAACCCAAACCGTCACCCTCGCTCGCTCAACCGACAGCGGAAACACCTTCCAGAACTACGCGTGGACCACCGATGCCTTCAACGCCAGCGGCGTCTTCTTTGGTGACTACATCGGAATCGCCGCCTACGGCAGCCGCGTCTACGCTGATTGGACCGAAAAGCCCCCAACCCCTGCTGAACAGAAAGACAAGCTGCCAGGCAAAACGGAAGAAAAGCCGGAAGAGAAACAGGACGATAAAAAAACAGAGCAGACGAAACCCAAACCGCGCGGCACGGTAGTCAAGGTTGGAATTGCCGATTTCAAACCGTAATCGACCGATTTCGAAACGACGTCGGGTGCCCATCCAAGCCCTCCTTTGGCTTGGGTGGGGGTTTTGCTCTTCATCGTCAGCCAACTGTCGGGTACCCGATCCATAGCGCCTGAGGTGTGCTTTGAAAGGGCGCGCCTTCAGGCGCGCCGCAAACTGACTGCTCGCAATGCTCCCCTTTCTTTAGCAAAATATTAGGATGGAAGACATTCACAATCCACGTGAAAAGAGGTCACCATGAACCTGCGTCGCCTCAACCGCACCGCACTCGCCGTCACAGTAACGTCATCAATCCTTGTCTCTTCCCTCGCCTTTGCTTTTCAGGCCAGCACCATCCCCGCATCCCATCTCATCAACCCTGAGGACCTCGTCAAAATCATCCAGTCCCCGAAGGCAGAAAAGCCGTTATTAATCCATGTCGGATTCCACGTCCTCTACCTGCAAGGACACATTCCCGGCTCCGAGTACTTCGGCCCCGCCTCCGACGCGTCCGCTCTCGACAAACTGCGCAAGCGCGTAGCCTCGCTCCCGCGCAATCAGTTCATCGTCATCTACTGCGGATGCTGTCCCTGGACCCATTGCCCGAACGTCAAGGCCGCCGACGATGCCCTGCGTGCCATGGGCTTCACCAACGTCAAAGCCCTCTATATCGCCGACAACATCGTTACTAACTGGCGCGACAAAGGCTAAGAAAGGCTTGATATTCAAGGACGGAACATTCCAGGCGCGAGAAGAGGTTTTTGTGGATGTGCAGCTGACTATATTCAACGATGGTCTAGTTGCGAGAAGCAGCTCCTCTACGGAGGACACGGACAAGTTCTTGGAGAATGTGGTCTCAAGTGCTGTAACTGAATTCAGCCTCACATTCGATCCAAGTATGGTCCGGCGCAGGATTTACCTGAGCGAATTGATGATTAGGCTCGATAAACCCCTGTGGAGCATTAATCCAAAATTGACAACCTTCGCCGATAAACTATCTGCTCTTTGTAGTAGCACATCTCCTTTGCACTTTGAGGTTGGGGGCATCGCTTTTTGGGCGGACACTGCGTTCTCCGTTACCAAGACATCGCCATTTCTGATCGAAAGAAAGATAAATGCACCGTTCAACGAAAATCGGTTTTATGCCAAGGCTCCCCTAGAAACGGCACGACACATTGCCTTACTAGGGGAATTTGAGGACATTCTCGCTTCTTCCTAGTTCCAGCAACACGCTATAAGGACAACTACCGAATCATGGGAGACGTACCCGATAACGAGAAGGCTTGGGATAAACTGGCGCGAGCCGAGAACTACAAGTGCGGGCAATGCGGCCAAATCATCCCATTTGGCGAGAGGCAGATTTATTTCGACCGTGGCGTCTGTGGGCTGTGCGCGCATCACCTAGACAAGAAAGACTGATTTTCCCCATCTCCACGCAAGAGCACCACTACCGAGCTTGCCCCTTGCTTGACAACCTGCCACTCACATCCTTACAATTAGCACTCAGTAGGCTTGACTGCTAACAGTTCCGCCTATCCCAGTTACAATTCATCGATTTACGCAAGATCAACCTTCTATCAACCATGAAAGGAGTTGCAACTATGGCGAAGTTCAGCCCGCTACACGACCGCATTCTGGTGAAGCGCGTGGAAGAAGCCACGACCACCCGGGGCGGCATCATCATCCCTGACTCAGCAAAGGACAAGCCGCAGGAAGGCGAAGTCATCTCCACCGGTAAAGGCCGCACCAACGACGAAGGCAAAACCTTCCCTCTCGCCGTCAAGGAAGGCGACCGCATTCTGTTCGGCAAGTACTCCGGCACCGAGATCAAAATCGACGGCGAAGACTACATCATCATGAAGGAAGACGAAGTCCTCGGCGTTCTGACCGGATCGACCAGTTCGTCCAAGAAAGAACTCGCCGGCGCGAAGCGATAACCCTCAGGTTGTCATCCCGAGCGAGTGCGTAGTTTGCACAAGTCGAGGGACCTGGGCGAGTCACGGCGCGCAATCGCGAAGCGATTGCAATAAAGCGCCAGACGAGCTTCCGAATTAAGTTGTCATCCTGAGCGAGCGCCGCTTTTGCGCGAGTGAAGGATCTGAGTGAGCGAACCGCGCGTTCCGCAAGCGAATGCGAAGCGGAACAATAAAGCGCGACGCGAACATCCCAATTCAGAAATTTATCAGGAGAAAAACATGGCAAAACAAATCGTACACGGAGAAGAGTCGCGGCAGGCTATCCTGCGCGGCGTAAATCTTCTCGCCGATGCAGTGAAGGTCACGCTCGGCCCCAAGGGCCGCAACGTGGTCATCGAAAAGAAATTCGGTTCGCCGACCATCACCAAGGACGGCGTCACCGTCGCAAAAGAAATTGAACTAAAAGACGGCCTCGAGAACATGGGCGCCCAGATGGTTCGCGAAGTGGCGTCCAAGACTTCCGACGTCGCCGGCGACGGGACCACCACCGCCACCGTTCTCGCCCAGGCGATTTATCGCGAAGGCGTAAAGACCGTCGCTGCCGGTGCCAATCCGATGGCGCTGAAGCGCGGCATCGAGCGCGCCGTCACCACCGTCTGCGGCAAGCTCGATAAGGAAGGCAATCGCGAGAAGGGCGAACTCGACAAATTCTCCAAACCCGTCTCCGGCGAAATGATCGCGCAGGTGGGGACGATCAGCGCTAACAATGACGAGACGATCGGGCACATCATTGCCGAAGCAATGAAGAAGGTCGGCAAGGATGGCGTCATCACCGTCGAAGAGTCGAAGACGCTCGAAACGCAATTGGAAGTGGTCGAGGGCATGCAGTTCGACCGCGGCTATCTGTCTCCGTATTTCGTTACGGATCCGGAGCGGATGGAAGTTGCTCTCGAGAATGCCTACATCCTGATCAACGAGAAGAAGATCAGTTCGATGAAGGATCTGCTTCCGCTGCTTGAGCAGATTGCCAAGAGCGGCAAGCCGCTCGTCATCATTGCGGAAGATGTTGAGGGTGAAGCGCTGGCAACTCTCGTGGTGAACAAGCTGCGCGGCACGCTGCAGGTTGCGGCGGTGAAGGCTCCCGGATTCGGCGACCGCCGCAAGGCGATGTTGCAGGATATCGCGATCCTCACCGGCGGCAAGGCGATCACGGAAGATCTCGGCATTAAGCTCGAGAACGTGCAGGTCTCTGATCTTGGCCAGGCCAAGAAGATCACCATCGACAAGGACAATACGACCATTGTCGAAGGCAAGGGCAAGCACAACGAGATCGAAGGCCGCGTGAAGGAAATTCGCAGCCAGATCGACAAGACCACCAGCGACTACGACCGCGAGAAGCTGCAGGAGCGGTTGGCGAAGCTGGTCGGCGGCGTGGCCGTTATTAAAGTCGGCGCGGCGACCGAAACCGAAATGAAAGAGAAGAAAGCCCGCGTGGAAGACGCGATGCACGCGACGCGCGCAGCCGTGGAAGAAGGAATTGTCCCCGGCGGCGGCGTGGCGCTGGCTCGCTGCGTCCCGGCACTCGACAAGCTGAAGCTGGAAGGCGATGAGCAGATCGGTGTGAACATCGTGAAGCGCGCCGTTCAGGAGCCTCTGCGCCAGATCGCCGAGAACGCCGGCGAAGAAGGTGCGGTGGTTCTGGGCAAGATCAGCGACTCGAAGGACAGCAACTACGGCTACAACGCCCTGACCAACGAGTATGAAGATCTGGTCAAGGCGGGCGTGCTCGATCCGACCAAGGTAGTGCGCACCGCACTCACCAACGCCGGCTCGATTGCGTCGTTGATGCTGACCACCGAAGCTCTGGTCGCGGAGATTCCGGAAAAGAAGGAAGCTCCGATGCCCGGCGCGGGTGGGCACGGCGGCGGGATGGGAGACATGTACTAAGCGAGTCGCGAGTCGTTAGTCGCGAGTCGTTAGCAAGAACGAAAGCCCCGCCGCAAGGCGGGGCTTTTTATGTCCTAAAGTCTTAGCGATAGGCGTCGCGACGATGTTTAACGGAGATGATTTCGATGGCGTTGTTGAACTCGCGAAAGCGGACCCGATAGTCTCCGACGCGCAGCCGGAATTCAGGCGGTTCGATTCCTTTGAGCCGCTTGATATCTCCCTCGCCGGTAAACACGGCACGAGCCAGGGAGTGAAGAATGCGGATCGCGTTGGCTCGATCGATTCCGCGAAGCTCGGCGCGGGCGCGTTCGCTCCAGACAATCTTCCTTGGCATGTTGCTACTTACGGCGTTCGGCGTTCAGTGGCGTACGGCCCAAACGCCCGAAGTCTTTGGGATTGAGCCCAATCTCAGCGAGGACTTCTTCGTGCGAGACACCTTCGCCCCGAGCGATCGCAGCCTTCGATTCTTTCGCCTCTAGAGCTTCGTCTCCAGTGACCGGTTCGTCATCTTCAGGAGCTTTTGCAAGAGCGGCGGCCAGCGGATCGAGCATAACTTCCAGCAGGTTGACGACCGCAGATAATTGGGCGGGCGCCATGCGATCAATCAGATCGTGGGCATGGCGTTTTTGATTGGTGGAGCGCTGTACCATAAAGGTGAGTTTAGCGGAAGTTGAGGCGCAAACAAAATCGGGAACAAAAAAAGCCCCGCTTGCGGCGGGGCTTTTTATCTTGCTCACAGCTCAGATTGCGGCACGAGGGAACGCCCTTCCCTATCATCTTCGTGAGAAATTCGCGAGACTTGCCACATCACGTTCGGGAAGGGCACGACTTTTAGTCGTGCCGCTAAGGGCATTCGATATCACGCGGCTTTAGCCGCCGAGGGCCAGCCGTCTAATTTGAACCCTGGGTACGCAGAACAACAGCGATAACTTGAGGCACATTCAACGAGTCCACGTTTCACCGGATTTTCGTGGATATAGACGCGATGCGCTTCAAAATCCGCAGCGTCCCGAATCCGATGATCTGTGAATCCGCGTTGCCACACTTCACCATTCCGGCCAAACTCTACACCTAAGGCGTGAGAAAATCCGCCCTTGATCAATTGGATTGATCGCTCCAATGTGACGTCCACGGCAGGTGTAAGCAATAAATGGGCGTGCTCGGGCATTAGGACAAAAGCGTGCAGTTCGAAACGTCCTTGACGGCGATAGCCGTATAGGGTCTTGAGAAATAGTCGCGCGTACGATTCGACGACGAAGAGTTGGCGGCGTTGCCAAGTTGAGAAGGTTACGAAATATGTTCGGTGCGGTTTGAGGTTGCGGGTCGGTTTCAAGGGCATACCTCAACGGCTGAAGCCGCTCTTTCGCCAGCTTAATACACGACTGAAGTCGTGCCCTTCCCGAGCTTGTTTTTGGTGGGCCGTGTGCCGGCGTGGGAAAGACGATGTTCAGGGAGCCGCTCGCTGGTCAGCTTCCCAGGGGGGGGCCCTCGCTGGCGCTACGCGCATGTTCGGAATGACATCGGTGATGTGGGATTTGCTCCGGGCCTGAAGGCGCTCCCGGTTAAAGCGATTGCTTGGGAGATTCCACAGACAGCGTGTGACGCTTGACCTTTCGCTGCACAGGCGCGCTGCTTCATCATTATCAATATCGTCGACAGGTGTCGGCGACCAGGGCCTCCGCGGGAGACGATCCCGGCGGGGGCTTTTGGTTTGGTGGGGAGAAATAAAGGAAGCGGGCCAATCGCGCGATCCTTGCGCCACAAAAACCGTGGCGCTTCGCGCGGCCCGCTCAGGTCCCTCGCTTCGCAGAAAAGCGCTTGCTCGGGATGACAACGTTTCTGGGACAAACAGTCAGAGAGGATGTGGAGGGATGGGTATTTGCATTGGCGATCTGATGGCGATGGCGGAAGCAGAGGAGTGGCGGGCCCGGGATGCAGCGTGGTGGAGGAGTTTGACGAGGAAGCGGCGGGGAGAAATGGCCGAGGCGGCGTTTCTGCACAAGGCGTCGAGCATGGGCTTTGCGGTAGCAAAGCCGTGGGGCGACAGCGAACCGTACGATCTGATCGTGGATGGAGGAGAAAAGCTGTGGAGGGTGCAGGTGAAGTCGGCGTACCGGGCGGACAAGTATGGCGGATACAGTTTTCACGCTCATGGGAATGAATACAGGAAGGTTTACAGCCTGAAAGAGATCGATGTGCTGGTGGCCTACATTGTGCCGGAGGACCTTTGGTACGTTGTGCCGGTGACGGTGTTCGGGAAGATCAAGGGGATGAAGCTGTTTCCGAGGAGCAAGAGAAGGATGTCGAAGTTTGAGGTGTACCGTGAGGGTTGGCAGGTACTGTGCAAGGGGAAGTGAGCAGTTGGCATGATTGTTCGGAAGCGAACGATCATGCGGCGCCATGGGTTCGACCTTTCGCGACAGAAATTTTCCCGTCAGTGACCGGTTTTGCGGGGCGAAGATGCCGGGGAAAGATCGACTTTGAGCGGGGACTCCAGTTGGAAAGTAAGTCGCGTTCCTGCGGGAATAAAAACGTGGCCGGCGCGGCCCTGAGGCGCGCCTTGCATAAGAAGCGTCGCATCGATCTCATGGTTCTGGCCGGCGAGCCAAAGCTGCTGCAAGTAGATGGATACGGAGGGGCGGGCGCCGTTGTATCCCTCGCGGTCGATATTCCCCAAACTGAGGATGGCAACGGCCCCTACTTGCGTCTTGAGGAAGCGATTCGGAGAGCCAAGCAGCGATGCCATCAGCGCCACCTTCTCTTTGCTGCTATTGGAGTCGATCGTAGTCCTGGTCTGGATGTCGATCAGGGTTCCCTTCGGAATGACAATATGGTTGACGTCGACGCGGCGAGGCTCAGCCTCGTGAACGGATTGAGTCAGTGGCTGGGAGTCCGAACTCGTGAAATTTGTGTCGCCGGAGTATTTGGCGGTGATGATGTGAGTACCGGATGGGAGTTTATTGACGACGAGGTCCGCGGTCCCGTTGGCAAGAGCCTGGGTCGCAAGTTCCGCGGCGTCGGAATAAAAAGTAACGTTGCCGCCGGGTGTACCGGAGCCCTCGGTTGAGGCGACGGACGCAGTCAAGGTGACGGGAGAATTCACTGCGGCGTCCGACGAGTTCGAGGACAGGGAGACTCTCGATTGCGCCGGATAGATGGTGAGGAAGCCCTGGAGCAAGCGAAGATGGTACCTATTATCTTTTACCTTCACCTTTGAATTGCCGAGTGTGAGGAAAATTGGATAGGTGCTGACGGGACTTTCTACCGAGGCGCCTATATAAGCTATAGGCGTGCCGTCAAGCTTCGATTTCAATTCGTCGTCTGTTAAATCGGGGGAGGAATAGTGTAGTCGCGGATTGGGCGCGCCGTAGGCGCGTTTTCCATCGGCCTGCAGCCTTAGGACACGCGCGCCGATTTCATCTCCTTGTGGACGGAAGAGTAACGCGGCACCGATCAAGCCGATCAGGACCAGGCCCGAAACCACCCATACCGATCGCGGGAACTCCGAGCCCTCACTCCCGCCGCCCTCGGACGGCGGCTTCGGCAGCGCAAGGGCTATTCTGCTTAAACCCTCCTCGTCGTGGAGCACCAGCATCCCCATGCACCACCAATAGGCAGCCCATAGACCGGTGACGACGTGAAACTTCTGTTCCGGGGATGAAACCCAGCCAAAAATCGCTCCAACGAGTACAGCGGTCGCAAATACGCTGCCGGCGACGATTAAGGGCTTAAATGTCTTACGCATCGCGATGAATCCGGCCAGCACCACTGACACAGCGCAAAGTACTCCGAGTCCACCCTCTTTCTTCGCGGGGGACTTCGAGTGGGTCGCGCCTTTGGCGAGCTCGTCGGTGGTAGATACCTCGCTGAGCTTCCAACTGGCATTCGCCGCCTGCTTGACCTTTTCAGAAAGGTTCCCAGCATTGGGGTCGAGGATGTTCCTGGTCGCCTCAAACCCGTTACCTAATTCGTTGCCTAATTCCTTACGCTGTTTTTCTGCGACACTTGCAATCACAGCATCTGAGCTTGGCAATACAATGAAGCTGAGCCCTACGAGTACAACTGTTCCTGCGGTGATGATCGCCAGCGACTCGGTGAATTTGGTCCGTGCGCTCGAAACGATCCACAGAAGTGTCGTTCCCCCAAAAAAAACTGTAAATAAAATTCCAAATCTGGCTAGCGCTAACCTTCCACTACTTCGCGCCGTCACCTGCTCCAAGAATGAGTGGCCGACATCAACAATGATCATAAGGACAAGGAATCGGAAGAGCCGATGCCAAACCTTATGGCTGACGTGGTGGGTCGCAGCACCGAAAGCTTCCAGCAATTTTTCGACGAGAGGCTCAAGAAAAAAGTAGAGGACGAGCGCAACCACCAACAGATTCAGGAGAAAAGTTATGAGGTCGGTCTTAAATTCCGGCACGTTAAGCCAGATGCCGTAACACATCAAGAAACCGAAGGCGGCGCCAACTCCGGCGCTCACGGGAACGCCCCACTGCTTAGTCAGATCGAAGTTCCATGGGCTGGCCGCCGGCCGAATTGCCATGGCTGGCGCGGCGACCGCAAAATGTTCGAAGGCAGGAGTTGTCACGGCTACAGGAGCGCCAAAGTGAAGTGGTTCGGCGGTCGCAGGCGGGGCGGCAAAGGTCGTAAGTCCCAGAGACAGGGATCTCCTAATCTTGCTGGTGAGGTAACCGCTGATCGCGAAGAGCGCGATCAACTTCAGCCCATGCCCAAATACGGATAATAAGGAAGCAACAATTAACCAGACACCGACCCAACCCTTCGGCATGCTTATGGAGTTGGAACGCTGGCGGACGAAGTCGGCAATCTGGTTGGTCCAGCGAAAGTTCCAGTAGATCAGGTTATAAAAAGGAATGAGGCGAAAGCCGACGGCCTTTTTTGGAGTTATGGGGTAAGCAGGAGACACTTCGCCGAGGATTTTGTGGATCCGGTAAAGCCAAAAGTACCAATAGATGAGTCCGAACAAATACGCGACATAGGTGGCCCCATAGACCGCCACTCTAGAGGGAGAAACGAGATTCATCGCTGAAAGGATTCCTGCGCTTAACTCGAGCGAAAATACCCCGCCAGCAATTACAAAGCCTATCCAGATTGGAGGGAACAAAGCTATGACAGGGGAGGAAACCGTGCGGGGTTCCAGCGGTGGAACCTCAACGTTCAATCGTGAGGCATTCACAACTCACCACCGAGCTCTAACTTGATGAGGAACACTAACCTATGTCGTCGAACGGGGCTTGTCAAGAGTTTTTATCGCCAGTAACAGCGAGTTACTTTCAACGTTCCCCATTTCGAGTCGCGACCATAGCTCGCATGCTTAGAGAGGTGCAGCGGCGGGCGGCCCGGGGCTATGCTGCTTTCGCTGCGTTGAAGCCGATGGCGCCGATCTCTCTGAACCACGGCCACGCTCGAAGTCCCACTCCTGCCAATACCCAACCCGATCTCTCTCTTTTAGAATTCCTCCAATCCGTGAATCACCGCGGGCGCTTCGTTTCCCGCGCGTTCAGCACAAAAAAACCTTCGCGAGGCTTTCGTTATGAAGCCGATTCTGGTTCTCGCCACTATTCTTTTTTTCTGCGCTGCTCTATTTTTCAGCGCCCGCGCAGCAGGGCAGACATCCTCTCAGTCGGATGAAGGCGCGCATGTGCTTGCTCTGGACAACTCGTGGAATCGCGCCCTCGAAACCAACGACACCAAAGCTCTGGATTTGCTGCTAGCGGAGACTTTTGTTTCGATTGACATCGACGGCAGTATGCAGACGAAGCACCAATTTCTGGCGAGTTTGAAGGCTCCTGGGTATCAGGCGCCGGCGCAGGCGGTGACGGAAAAGAGCAAGGCGGATATTTATGGCGACTCGGCTGTGGTCTATGGCGTTTATCGCACCCGGAGCGCGGAGAAAGGAAAGTCTGTGACGCGGCGCGAGCGCTTTCTCGACACGTGGGTCAAGATTGACAGGGCATGGAGATGCGTAGCCTCGGTTGCCGTGCTAATTCCGGGTGAGTAGGTTCAGTTCCCGCGATATTCGATGGGCAAGCACAAGGTCCCTCGACTGCGAGGAAGGTTCGCGCAGCGAACCTTCCTCTTCACTCGGGATGACAATGAAAAAAGCAGGTTTCTCACCCACCCTACGCGCGCGTTCGGAATGACACCGGTCGGGTCCCATTTGTGATGTTGCAGGCAAACGACAGCCATCATCCGTTACCATCTTCAGCGTGCCGATCTTTACTCCTGAGGAACGCGAGCGGCTGCGGGATGAACTTGTCTCTGCCGCTCAAAAGGATGCCAACCTGTGTGGCGCGGCACACACGGGATCGGCGGCTGGGTCGCGGCTGGATCGCTGGTCGGATATCGACCTGGCGCTCGGTTTGAAGGCGGCAGCCTCTTACGATCAGGTGATCGCCGAATGGACCGAGCGGCTTTATCAGCGTCACAATGCAGTCGCGCATGTCGATGTAATGCGCGGTGCGACGCTCTTCCGCGTGTTCCTACTGAAAAATACATTACAGGTGGATATCGCATTCTGGCGCGCGGAAGAATTCGGCGCGATCGGGCCGGAATTCCGGTTGATATTTGGAGAGGCCAGGCCGCCGCAGGCTGCACCAACCGCGAATCCGCAGGAACTGATTGGCATGGCATGGCTGTATGCTTTGCACGTTCGATCGAGTCTCGAACGCGGGCGCGTCTTGCAGGCGGAATACATGCTGAGCGGCATGCGCAATCAGGTGTTCGAACTGGTTTGCCTGCGATGCGGCGTGATTGCGAAGCAAGGGCGCGGCCTCGACGATCTTCCTCGGTTGGAGAAGGATGCGGCCGCGGAATGCGTTCCACGGTCGATCGAGCCTGCCGAGCTGAAGCGGCAGTTTCAGAGGACGATGAAACTGCTGCTGAGCGAGATTCGGCGTATAGAGGGCGAGCCGAGCAGCGAGCTGAATGAAGTGCTGAATGAAATCGCTGGATAGCTTTCTGGAGGTCCCAGTTTTCCTCCAGAACGATAGAACGGAAGATAGAGACCGACTCTAACGCTTCCCGAGGTAAAATCTGAGCGGGGTTCATCCGATGAATGCAAGTTTGCCGCTGGCGGATCGAAAGGCGGGCGACGCTTCCAATTCCCTCGTGCATGTTGCCGCTGAACAGAAGCGGCACTCTGGGCTGGTTCGCCTGACGCATTGGCTGACTACCGTTGCGTTTTTCGCGCTGCTGGTAAGCGGAGGCGAAATTGTGCTCTCGCATCCGCGGTTTTATTGGGGCGAGACCGGCAACGTGAACGAGCGGCCGTGGCTCAATCTGCACCTTCCATCCTCCCGCGACACTGTTCCAACCGGCTACGGCTACGTGCTGCCCGACCAGAATGGCTGGAGCCGCTATCTTCATTTCCAGGCGGCGTGGCTGGCGTTCGCGACCGGGCTGCTCTATGTACTGTGGGGGATCTTCGAGGGACATTTTCGCCGCAATGTTTTTCCCGATTCCTCCGCTCTTTCGCTAAAAGAGCTTGGCGGCTCCATGGTCCGTCATTTGCGCTTCGAGCGGCCGGGCAAAGAGGAGGCGTGGTCTTATAACGTGCTGCAACGCCTGTCATATCTGCTGGTGATTTTCGTGCTGTTCCCTCTCATGATCTGGACGGGACTGGCAATGTCGCTTGGGTTTAACGCGGCATTTCCACTTGCGGTAAGGCTTTTGGGAGGACAACAGACGGCGCGTTCACTGCACTTCATAGTCACGGGGTTACTGGCGCTGTTCGTTCTGATTCATGTCGTGATGGTTTTTCTGGCAGGATTTCGATCGCGGATGCGAGCCATGATCACGGGTCGCGCCGATTCACCGAGGGAGTGAATTGCTATGAGCGAAATTTCCCGGCGCAAACTGATTACTACGGGGATTGCGGTGGCGGCTGGAGCATCGGGTATTGCCGCCGGAGCTAAGATCGCACAACGATACGGGCTCATTCCGCCGGACAGCAGGGGACTTTACGGGCCGGGAGAAACGCTGACGTATGCGGCGCAGCGCCTGCTTGGGCGGAGCGCCAAGGCGCGGGAGTTCCCGGCCAGCCAGATTTCAGCAAATCCTTTCGCCAATGAAGTCGATCCTCTTGGTGACGACTTTAAACGTCTGCAGGCCGCGAATTTTGTGGACTGGCGGATCGCCGTGGATGGCATGGCCACGCGCCCCACATCGTTTTCTCTGGCTGAGATCAGAAGCTTTCCGGTCAGCTCGCAGATGACGATGATCGGTTGCGAGGAGGGTTGGACTTACATCGCGGAATGGAGCGGCGTGCCGCTGTCCTACATTTTGGATCGCGTCGGGGCGCTGCCACAGGTCCGCTACGTGATTTATCGTTCGATCCAGAAGGACTGGTGGGAGAGCATCGACATGGCCGATGCCATGCACCCTCAGACGATCATCGCGCACCGCATGAATGGAGTGGACCTTCCCGTGCCATTCGGCGGACCGCTGCGGCTGAGGGTCCCGCGGCAGCTCGGCTACAAAAACGTGAAATACATCACGCGTCTCACGCTGACGGACAATCTGAAGTCGTTCGGCAAAGGATTGGGGTCAGCGGCTCCGGAAGGCGGATACGCGTGGTATGCGGGCATTTGACCGCGTAAGCTTCCGCTGAATCGGTGACGGCAAGGTAATTCTTGACTCAACGTCTCTCCGGATACGTCCGGCGGTCACGTTACCCAAAATTTGGATCCTGGCTTCACCCGTTTGACGAAAAATGAGCGCTGGGCTAACCTTCGGCTGGTACTCAGAAAATCGGCAACCCGGAATCGGGGCTTGCATCCAATCTTGATCCATTTTCGTCCATTCGCTCCTGCTAACGGCGCCCGAACTGCTATCGCGTATAATGATTTGCAACTTCAAAATAGCAGCACTGCGCTCCTGACTGCGGAATCCCTCACCGCGTAGGGAGAGCGTTGGCAAGTTACGGGCTCCGATTCACGGAAAAGCGCAAATGCTCGACTGTTCAATTTCAATTCTGACCAAAAATGAAGAGCGCAATATCGGCGCCTGCCTGGACGCAATCTTTACACAGAAGGGCATAGGCGAGTTCGAGGTGAATCTTGTAGATTCTGGCTCGACCGACGCAACTTTGCAGATTGCGCGGGGTTACCCAATTCGTATCGAGCAAATTCCGGCGCACGAGTTTCACCATGCCCGGACCCGAAATTTGGCTGCGAGCCTGGGAAAAGGGCCGATCGTGGTCAACCTTTCGGGAGACGCGATTCCGGCTTCCGATAGGTGGCTGCATAGCATGCTGGCAAATTTCAGTGACCCGGGCGTGGGCGCCGCTTACGGGCGGCAACTACCGAAACCTGGCTCGACGTTGGAACGCTACGATACGTTTGATCAGGTTTATGGCGCACAAAGGCTCGTGAAAGACCCGGCTCACCGGAATGGTTTGGGGTATCGTTTTTACCATTTTTCCGATGTGAACAGTGCGATCCGGCGGAGCGTTTGGGAAGAAAATCCTTATCCTGAGGACTTAAAAATGTTCGAGGATCTGGCGATTGCAAAACGGATTCTCGACGCGGGATGGAAGATTATCTACGAACCGGGCGCGACGGTGTTTCATTCCCATGAGTACAGCACCAAGCAGCTTTTCAAGCGCTACTTTGACATCGGGTACACCTTGAAAGAATTGCAGATTTGGGACACTCCCGGAACTCGTTCCGCTTTGTTTCGTGACTTTGGAACACTCGTGGGCAAACAGTTTGCGAGAGCCAGAAATGGGGCGAAACGCCACAAAGAGCGAGCGGGCCTTGGCCAGAGTTTCGCCAAATCCGCCGGTTTTGTCCTTGGCCTGAATCAGCGTTTTCTCCCGTTGGCACTGAAGCGCAGACTGAGTTCTTACGGTGCCTTTGAATAAACTAGACAAAACCATATCGAAGGATTATTAATTGCTGTCCCGCAGGAGAGCTAGGCTTCTGTATGATTCGCAGTCGACTTAGTTATGTACGCTTCTATTTACGAGTCTTGACTCTGCTGCTGCCCGCCTTTGCCTACTTCATCGCGGTAAAAATCCGTTTCGGCTTCAACTTTTTCGTGTCGCGGAACCCCCCGGCTGGCTTGCCTTCCTATTGGGGGGTACTGCTGCTGACGACGATCGTGTGGGCGATCGCGGCGGAAGAATCGGGATTGTGGAATGTCGAGCAACTCTATGCGCCTGGTGGGAAAAGCAGGCGCCTGATCGAGGCTCTCGCTTTTACGTACGCAGTTGTGATGGCGGCAGGTTTTTTGTATCGGCAAGCGAGCTATTCCCGGGTCGTTATCGGCATCAGCGCTGTGACCCTGTTTGTGTTGGCGACGATTGCACGGATTGCAGCGCGAGTGATTCTGGAGTTCCTGCGGGAGAACGGACGAAACGAAGTAAAGATTTTGGTGGTTGGCACGGACCGTTTTGCGCGGCGCGTGGGCGCTTCGCTCCTGCACGGGGAAGTTTTGCCTTGCAAGGTGGTTGGGTTTGTCCGGCTTCCTGACCAGGAAGTGGCCGTGGATGGTCCGGTTTACGAACTGGATCAGATACCGGCCTTCACCAATGGGCACTCGATTCACGACGTGATAATTGCGCTGCCCGCTGCACGATTGAGCGACGTCCAGAAAATTGCCCCGACGCTCGAGAAGCTGTGTGTGCCGACACGCGTGGTAATCGATCTGGGCGAAGGAGTCATACTGCGCGACCGCCTCATCGACCTGGGCGGAATTCACATGCTGGATCTAAGGCCGACGCTCGCCGAGACCGGACCATATCTTTTCCAGAAGCGCATTTTTGACGTCGCTTTTTCGGTCGTGGTGATCCTTCTGACACTTCCGCTCACCCTGACGATCGCACTGGCAATCAGGTTGACGAGCAGAGGGCCGATCTTCTTTGCACAGGACCGGGTAGGCTTAAACGGCAGGGTTTTCCGCATGTTCAAATTCCGAACCATGCGGGTAGGCAGCCAGGAAGAAGGAGATACACGCTGGACCTGTGATAACGATCCACGGCGGACCATGGTGGGAACGATTCTGCGAAGGACAAATCTCGATGAGCTGCCGCAATTCCTCAACGTGATCAAGGGGGATATGAGCATTGTCGGGCCGAGGCCGGAGCGGCCATTTTTTGTCGAAAGATTTCTGGATGAATTCGACCGATACAATGCGCGGCACATGTTCAAAGCCGGCATTACCGGCTGGGCCCAGGTGAATGGCTGGCGCGGCGACACCTCAATCGCCAAACGCGTCGAATATGACCTTTATTACCTGCGGAACTGGAGTCTGACCTTCGATCTGCAGATCATCACCATGACGGTGGTGAAAATGTTCACCAGCAAGAACGCCTATTAGTCTTCCGTGTGGGTCCCCGCAAACGCTATCCGCAAGACGAATTGCAGTCAATCTTGCCTATCGACTTAAGCTGGCCACGCGACTCCAGCTAGGCGGAAGTTTGCGCTCAATCTCTATGCCGTCGAAAGTCGAGCTTTCGCGCGCGCCGTTCTTCTTTACCCAATCGGCCATTCGCTGAACGCCTGCCTGCAGGGAGACTTTTTCTCTCTTGCCAAAAACGGCTTCGGCTTTGGAGTGGTCGGAAAAAGCCAACTTAACCTCGTTGCGGGCGTCAAGATGCTCGATCCTGGGAGATTTTCCCATCGCGGCGGCAACCGTGTGAGCAAGTTCGTTAACGGAGTGCGGAGCATCGGCCCCGATGTTGAAGATCTGATTTCTGGCGGCAGGATTTTCCACGCAGCCGGCCAGGACAGGCGCTACGTCGTCGATGTGAGTGAATGCCCGCTGCTGCGCACCGTCGCCGAAAATCGTCATCGGTTTGCCCTGGAGCAACTGGTTCATGAAAATGCCGACCACGTTCCGATAACGATCTCCGATATTTTGTCTTTCCCCATAAACGTTGTGGGGACGGAAAATTACGTAATCAAGGCCAAACATTTCGTGGGTGACGCGAAGCTCCTGCTCGACTGCAAGCTTCGAGATGCCGTAAGGGTCTTCGGGAATCGGTACGGTATCCTCACGCATGGGGACTTGTCCCGCGCCATAGACGGCGATGGACGAAGTAAAGACGAAGCACTTGACCCCATAATTCACGGCAGCGTTGATCAAGTTCACGGAGCCGATGAGGTTGTTGTTGTAATTGAAGCGCTTGATGAAATGGCTCAAACCCTCAGCCGCGTAGGCGGCGAGATGGTAGACGTACGTAAAGGAATGTTTGCGAAAAAGATGATTGATCAGTTCGTGATCAAGGATCGAACCCTCAACAAAAATCGCGCCTGCGGGGACATTCTCACGAAAACCGCCGCTAAGATCATCCAGCACAACGGTGCTGTGGCCCATGTTCAACAAATGCGCCGCGACGTGGGAGCCCATGAACCCAGCTCCGCCGGTTACCAGTGAAACCGACATTCGAACTCCTTTCAGCGGTGGCGTGAAACGATGGCGCAAAACCTGAATTATACATGCGATTCGCGAGCGGGAAGATGGGTTGTGAGGGGGTTATGAAATGGATCCGATTGAGTGCCTCGGCAATTTACCAACGCAAATTAACACCAAGATGACTCCCGAATTGCAGGGTCGGCATCTTACAATGCGTTGTCGCCTGGAGTATTCGCGCGGCGAAAATCCTGACGGCATCACTTCTTGAGTCGACAGAGAGGATGGACCCAGTGGCCGGTATTCGCGCTCTTTTTTGGGATGTTGGGGGGGTGCTGCTCACCAATGCCTGGGATCACAGCGAGCGCAAAGTTGCTCTCGAACATTTCGGGCTGGATCAGGAAGAGTTTCACGCGCGGCACGAGATGGTGGTGTCATCTTTTGAGCGCGGTAAGATTTCGCTCGATGAGTACTTGCAGCGCACCGTGTTCTACCGCAAACGGACTTTCAGCCGCGAGGAGTTTCGAGAGTATATGTATACGCTCTCGCAGCCCAAGCCGGATTCGCTTGCTTTCGCGCGAGCTCTTGCCGAGAGCGGCAAGTACTTTATGGGCACGATCAACAACGAATCCCGCGAGCTCAATTTGTATCGCATCGAAAAATTCGGCTTACGGAAGATTTTCCGGCTTTTCGTCAGTTCATGTTTTGTGGGGTTGCGAAAACCTGAGAGCGGGATCTACAAGCTGGCGATCGAGATCACGCAGTTCGATCCGCAGGACTGCTGCTTTATCGACGATCGCGCGCTGAACCTGGAGTGCGCCCAAGCACTAGGGATGCGCACGATTCAGATGCAGAGCGTCGCGCAATTACGCGGCGAACTGGAAAAGCTGGGGGTGGCGACGTAGGGAATTCGTCAGCTTTTTCGCGCCGGGGGTTTTGCCGCCAAGGGAACGCCTTTGGGGACATCCGATTCGGCGCCTGTAAGCATCAGATCGCTGCACCAGCACTCAGCAATCAGTCTCCAGTCACCATCCGTCTGCTTGGCGAAAATCCAGAGGTATTTGCCCCTCTCCTCGCGGCGTTTGCCGACAGTTCCAGGGACCAGGGCGCTATAGCGGCCGACCTCATGCGCCATATCGCCGACAACTTCGACCCGCAGGGGGTCGAGGGCGACCTCTCCGAGACCGGCTTCGAGCGATGAGAAAAAAAACTCGCGCACTGCGGCTGCGCCCCGAACAGGCGGAAGATTGGAGCGGAGGATTACCGCGTCGGCGGCATAGAGCTCGGTCAATTCTTCGAGTTGCCGCGTGTTGCAAGCCAAAATCCACTCCTGCGTCAGGCGGCGAACCGCAGCCTCGCTGCGAGTCATGTGCTCGCCTTTGGCGGCCGCGGCGGCGCGCAGGCGGTCGGCTCCGCGTGCGCTGTCCGACGTAACGCCGCGAGGGGATGCAGGAAGATCAGCTTCTGCCTGGAAATAGTGATGATGATAATGGTGGTGATAGAAGTGCCTGCCGTCAGGGGCGCCTGACTGGAGATGAACTTCGGCCGGATGTGCGTGGGGTGAATGATCTTCATTCGCGTAAGGCGCGGGCGGAGGGGGTTCGGTGCCGGCGGCAGCTTCGGATGCAAGCTCAGACTCGATGCGAGCTGAAGTATCGCGATGAGAGGCTTCCGTAACGGACATCGCCGCTTCGGGTGCTTCCAGACTTATTCCACACCCGCCACAAAACTTATTGCCTTTGCGGTTGGGATGCCCACAGGCAGCGCAGACAGTTGTATCCATGACCGATCCGGCAACAGACTCCTCTACAGCAACTTCCGCGTCGGATTCCATGGTGAGGCGCTGCATCGCTTGCAACGCCGCAGCAATGGCTTGCTGATTTGGCTTTGGCCGGCGAATCTCGGGATAAAGACGCTGGTAGATTTCACCGAGCGCTCGGTTGTAGGGCCCGATCTGAGGAAGACTGCCTTCGGGCTCCTGCGCGGCGACGGAGGACTTCAGGGTATCGTTTGCCTTGGTTTTTTCTTCTTTATTCTTGTCCACGAGTCCGGTTTTCCCCGTTCAAGGTCATTTTAGACCAAGGCAGGCAAATTCAATGACGGGAAAACTCGACGTTGCCTTCGGCTTCCGTGGGAACTCCGTTGCAAGTAGCAGGGCGATAGCGCCAGGTCCGCAGGGTTCTGAGTACGTCACGGTCGCCGAGACGGCCGCCACTTTGCAGAATGAGAGGGCTGTGCACGCGGCCGTCTATACCGATGATGAAGTTGACCTTGACTTTCAGCTCCTGACCGAGAACTGCCAGAAAAGGGTCGGGCGTGGTCAGGGCCTCAGGGGCCTCAACGTCAGAGCAACGGGGACGGCCGCTCTCATGCGAGACCTGGCTGTATTCGGCAGCGCGGGCGGGCGCACGCCAAATCTGGTGCTCGCGGTCGCGCAAATCTGGATGGCGTAGGCCGGAAGGAGTTGGTACGGAGGCGAAGCTCACGCCGACGGCAACGAATATCGAGAGGCAAAGGCGGATGTGGGGAGTCATGCCGTCGTGCTCGAGTGCTCAGGGCTGTCAATTTAGCCGATTGCACAGAGCAACCACAAGGCCGAATCTTCGAATTCGCGTAAACGGATTGCTATGAATCATTTCAGGTGCGGGTCGTCGAGGAGGCGCAAGGCAAAGATGAAGTCGATTGCACATTTCCTGCTACGTATTGTCGTTGGTCACGCCATCGGCTGAGCCGGTGAGGACAATCGTTATCGCGCTATATCTTTGGCGAATGCAAAGTGACAAACGTGATCTCGGGCGGGCAGTTCAGACGCATAGGAATTTCGATGGTCCCGAGGCCGGGATTGGTATAGAGCGTGAGAGGGCCGACGTGATACGTGCCCCAGATGTACTTCTTCGCCCATCGCGGCAAATAGAGCGGAGGCAGAAAAGGAATCCTGATTTGGCCGCCGTGCGAATGCCCGGAGAGCTGAAGGTCGACAGGATATCGGCAGACGACATCGGCATAGTCAGGCTCATGCACGAGCATAACGACGGATTCGCCGGCGGGAACGCCCTGCAATGTTTTTGGCACGTCGGCATCATGGCTGAAGACATCGTTCACCCCCGACAGCCAGAAACGTGCACCGTCGCGCTCGATGGGCTGGGATTCGTTGATTAATACGTGAATGTTCACCGCTTCCAGCGCGTGGGTCACATGTTCGGGATCGGTATCGTTATCGTGATTTCCGAGAACCGCCCACAAACCGTGCGGGGCCTTCATCTGGCGGAGCAATTGAGCACAAGGCTCGGCGGCCAATGCGGCTTTCAGCGAATCGCCGAAATCCGGGACGGAAACGAAGTCTCCGGTTAAGGCAATCAGGTCCGGACGAAGATTGTTCACAAGAGGAATCGCAGCGCGCAGAGGGTGGACGGAGAAGATTGGATCGTAGTGAAAGTCGCTGAGCAGCGCGATGGTGAATCCATTCATTCGCTCGGGCAGCCGCGGCAGCACGAACTCGCGGCGGACAACTCGAGGGAGGTTGGGCGCAAGCAGGATTCCGTTCCCGGCCACGGCTACGGCTCCGACTGCGGCGGTGGAAAAAAGAAACTTACGTCTTGTAATGGGAGAAGGCGACAAACGGATCGAGAACCCTTAAGGCTGGAGATACCCCAGAGATTTCCAACTCCTTCAGAATAACCTGAAAAAGGAGATCGGCTCCAGCTTGAACCTTGGCAGAATCATGGCGCACCGGCATCGCCCGAGGGAGCGCCGAGACTCCACGGGGTCAGGATCGAAGCGCTGCTGCCTTTTGGCGCGGCTTCGAGGATCGGCTCGACGCCAGTGAGTAGTGTGATCGCCGTTCCAGAGTCGGCAGCACCTTCGGTGGAAAGCGCAACCACGGCGTCACCTTTGTGGAGATCGGCAAGGGCAACGACCGGAGTGCGACTCAGAATTTGCTGCAGGTCAGGAGGGCCGCCGAAATGCCTGGGTGCACCGGCCTCTTCTTGTCCAGAGGGCGGACCTGGTGGCTGATTCCCGCTTTGAGGATTGGAAGGGGATGCGCCCGGTGGGCCAGACGGCGGGCCGCCGGTGCCCGTACGCTTCAGCCGCATGGCGATTCGTTGCGCCATCTCCGGCGGCAACTGATGGAGCTGCGAATCCGGAGTGATTTTGAGGGTTACGTTCTTCTGAGACAGCAAATCATGAACCGTGACCGTTGACACGCCCGAATCAACTGAGTTCACCGTTCCGGCAATGTTGCGGAAAGCTCCGGAAACAATTTCTTCTGCGGTTAGGTCGCCACCATCGGCGCTGCGCTCGCCGCGGGCGCGTAGCTGGTCGCCAGCATGAATGGCCGCGAGCGTACTGGGTTTCGCGTCATCGAACTTCACCGAATCCTGAGCGTATCGGCGGAAGACCGTATTCGCCGGACAATGGATGATGAGCGGCTTGCCACGCGACGAGATCGTTACCGTTCCTGCAGCGGTATCGACGGCAGTCACGAGACCATCTACGCCGCGCTTCTGCCAATCCTGCAATTCCTGCTGATGCTGCGCGGCAATATCGGAGTGGGTCATGACGACAATGGTCGTGGCCACGACAGACGCGTTATCGTCGGAGGGTTTACCCGCGACCAGAATACGATCCCCGATCTGCAAATCCTGAAATTGAATCGGCGTCGCGCTTTTGAGATCTTTTTGGCCGGGTGCGATGCGAAGCAATCGCGTCGAGGCTTGGACTGAGATGACAAGATCGGGCCCGGTATCGGGCGCGATAGTTACCGTCGTTCCGTTGATGGCTTTGATCGCACCGATGTGCCGGCTTGAGGCGGCGGGATTTGATGGCTGCTGAGTTTGCGGAGGGGACATCGCATAACTCAGTCCGGAGCAACACATCGCGGCTGACGCAGCCAAACACATCACTGCGAGTCGCCAAGTACGCGGCCTGCTCCAAGTTCTGGCAAGGTTCATCACTCCTACTCTACCTTGCCGACGCGCATGGAGACGCACCGATTTACAAAGTTTTACCTCGCAGTTTTACCTCGCAGTCTTACCCCGCAGAAGAAAAATGGTTTCGCAGTCGGAGATCAGGCTGCAGAAAGTTCTCAGCCGTTGGCTATTCCGCGATCAGCAGATTCTCCGCGAACGGCCACTGATCGTCGATCCATTGCGCATCGCAGCGGAAGCCGGTGGCACGGGCCATCTGCACAACCTCTTCCGCGGAATATTTGTGGCTGCTTTCTGTCCAGATAGTTTCGCCTTCCGCAAAATCCAGGGAAAGGTCGGCAGCGCGAATATGCACTTTTTGCCGTCGGGTGGAACGGAGGTGCATTTCGACGCTGCGTGCCCAGTGATTGATTTTGGCGACATGCTCAAACTGAGCGAGATCGAAATCAGCGCTGAGTTCGCGATTGATACGAACCAGCAGGTTGAGATTGAACGCGGCGGTGACTCCGAGTTGGTCGTCGTAGGCTGCCAGCAACTCCGCGCTGGATTTCACGAGGTCGGTGCCGAGCAGCAGCGAATCGCCAGGTTGAAGAATGCGGCGAACCTCGGCGAGAAAGTGAGTGCCTGCGGGACGGTCGAAATTGCCGATGGTACTGCCCAGGAAAAGCACGAGAAGATGGTGTCCGGCGCGGCGCTCGGCCGCGACTTCGAGCAGACCATCGAGATACTCGCGTTCGAAACCAAGAATGCTGATGGAATCGATGTCGCTGAGTTCGCGCTCGCACATGAGCAGAGCGGAGCGGGAAATCTCGATGGGATAGTAGTGTGTGCTCTGACGGCGGGAAAGAGCTTCAAGAATCTGGCGAGTTTTTTTTCCGCTGCCGCTGCCCAGTTCCGCTACGGACACCGGGCCGGGAAGCCGTTCGACGATCTCGTTGCTGTGCCGGCGCAGAAGGCGCTCATCGGCACGCGTCAGGCCGTATTCCGGGAGGTAGCTGATCACCTCGAACAAAGCTGAGCCGACTTCGTCATACAAGTATTTCGAGGGCAATTCTTTTTGTTTGGGCTTGGTGAGGCCGGCGCGCACATCGGCGGCAAATTCATAATCGATGTTGGCGGTGATCGCGTGGACGAGCATGGTTCGTTCTCCTTGTGACGATCTTCTTTCTTGGCTAGGTTGAAGATCGGTCTCCGGACGAAGGCTGGCGCACGCAGCGAAATCCCGCGTACATGTATTGATAGTGTGGCTGAAACCAGTTGCGGAAGGTGCGGCGCAGCATGGATGCAGCAGTGCGCGCCGACCCGCCTTTCATGACGAAATGTTTGCCGTCGAAAAAATCGGCGGAGTATCCGCGATAAAACGAAAAAGGCTCGAAGCCGGGGAATGGAGAGAATTCGGTCGAGGTCCACTCCCATCCGTTGCCGAGCATTCCATCGACACCAAAAGCGCTCTGGTTGCGAGGGAAGGCGGTCACTGGAGCGGGGCTCCAGTTGGCAAAATCGAAATTGCCGAGATCGGAAGCGGGAGCCTGGTTGCCCCAAGGATAATCTCGCTCTTCCCCGTCGGGAGTAGGGTAAGCGGCGCGCTGCCATTCGCTCTCGGAAGGCAACCGCTTCCCTGCCCACCGCGCGAAGGCTTTCGCTTCCGCCTGGCTCACATAGACCGGCCAGCTTTCTGGTAAAGGAGTTTCGGTGAACATGGTGCGGTAGAGCCAGTCGTGGTTGCTGTTGCCATTGCCGCGGCGAAGCCAGAAGGCAGGGTGAGAAATCTTGTGCTGAGTCTTCCAGTTCCAATCTTGAGCGGGGTCGACATCTTCCGCCGATTCGGAGTCAATCCAGAATTCGCGGTGGTCGTAGCCGTCGGCGATGAAATCCAGATATTCGCCGTTTGTTACCTTGTACCGATCAATTGCAAAAGCGGGAACGTGGATGACGTGGGATTCGAACTCATTGTCCCAGCCGAAGACGCCGCTCGAACGGGAAAGGCCGAGCGTGATCGAGCCGGCAGGGATGTCAACGCTGCGGCGAACAAGCGAAGAAGAATCAAGGTTCAGAGAATCAGGTTGGGGGATTTTACGATCGAGCGGCAACTGATGAAACATGTAGGCCAGGGTTTCGGCGTGCATGACGCGATGCTCGATGGCGACGTTGAGCAGAGTACTGAGCGGGAAGCCGTCGAATGTTCGACCGGAGGAAGCGATGAGAGCGTCAGCGAGTTCGTCATCCAGGATGTTGCGCACTTGGCCGACATAATCGCGAACGGCCGCAATCGATGGCCAGTCGGAAGGCTGATCGGTCGGCAAGCCGCCTCCAACGGGATCGATGCCGAAGGCGAAGAGGCGGTCGAAGCCGGAATGAAAACTCTCGAGATTAAATACACGACCGCGAAACAGATTCCAATCGAATGCTTCGAGATGCCCTATATAGAAAATGATTCTGTGGCGCTCGGCGATTGGGCGTTCATAAAGGGAATCGGGCTTAACGATGGCAAACAATTCGTCAGTGCGCTGGCGGGCAACAGTGAGCTGATCGAGAAGATCGTGACGAGCGGCCTCATTGGCGAAGGCG
>JASHNX010000004.1 GCA_030041415.1 Candidatus Sulfotelmatobacter sp. | reverse complement strand
CTCGAGCGTTCCGGTCGAAATCCCAAACTTCTGTGGTGGACTCTACTGCTCACTCTTCTGTGGGTCAATCTTCACGCCGGCTTCGCTCTCGGCCTCGGCGTGTATGGATTATTTCTCATCGGGGATTGGATCGAAAACGAGTGGACCACAAGAATTCGATTTGCGCAGACTGGGTCGCAATCCTCAACTCGAATCTCAATGCGGCCCGCATTGCCCATATTGGTGATCAACTTTCTACTCGTTCCTCTGAATCCCAACGGCGCTAAGCTCTTCTGGTACCCGATCGAGACTCTGCGCTCCTCGGCTATGCAGAACTTCATCGCCGAATGGGCTTCGCCCAACTTCCATCGCCCTGAGTATTGGCCCTTCCTGCTCATTTTGCTCGCGCTATTCGCTATGGTGAGCTCAGAGGGCGCGAACGTTCGGTTTCGCGATGTGCTCCTGCTGATCGTGAGTCTGTTCGCCGCGCTGCGCTCTATCCGCCTTATCCCGCTCTTTGTTCTAATCGCAGTTCCGCTCATCTCACAGCAAGTCGCGAACTGGCTTCGAGCCCGGACCGCGAACGATTCGCCGCGAATCTACTTCCCTCCGCTCCCGCGGCAGGTCCTGAATTTTTCCCTCGTCGTAGGCATGGTGGCATTTGCTGCCATTCACACCGAACGAGTCATTCAGGAACAGCCTCAGGTCAACGCTCAGCACTTTCCCCAAGCCGCCGTCGTGTTTCTCCAGGCGCACTTGCCGGCCGGCCCCGTCTTCAACAACTACGACTGGGGCGGATACCTCGTCTGGAATCTATATCCTGCCCTCCGTGTCTTCATTGACGGCCGGGCCGACATCTACGGAAACCAGTTTCTCCATGAGTTTGCAGATACTTACGGTCTCAAAGATGACTGGCGGCAGACCTTTGAGCGCTGGCATATCGAGACTGTTATCGTGCCCATAGACTCCCCGCTGGCAACCGGTTTAGGTGGCGCGCCCGGATGGGTGGCCACGTTCGAAGATCATCAGGGCATTATCTACACCCGTTCCTCCGTGCCGCCATCGCTGTTTCTTCACCCCTTGCCGAGTCCTCTGGAAACAACGCGCAACGGCAATAGCACCTCTGTGCACGACGGTTACCCTGGGTATGCAAGAAATTACACCCTTGATACCCATTTACGGTTATTATTGTGGCTAACATCTCCCCCGCAAGCGGTGTACAAGTAACTGGGACGCTAATCCTGGCAGGGCGAAGGTCTTTATCTGCCTGGAAAAGCTGTTCTAAACGCTTGATCTCGTCTAGGAGGGCGAGCTATGGAGTACCTGTGCAAGTTGTGGCGTGAGGAAGAAGGACAGGACATCGCGGAATATGCCGTGATGCTGGCCGTGATCCTGGTGATCGTGGTTGGTACCATTCGTCTCATCGGCTCCAACGCAAACAATGTCTTTTCGAACGTCGCAAGTTCGATTCAGTAACGTGCCAGTCCGCTTCGACCACTTCGACTCGCAAGGCGGGGCCGCGCCAGCAAGCGGCGCGCGGCATGGTTTCGCCGTGGACCGGCACGCTCATCTTTGCCCGTGCTGATGGAGCACTATGAATCGCAGTCGTTTGTTGATGATCGGAGCGCTGGCTTTGGCGCTCGGCGGCCTCGTCAGTGTCGCCGTCTACAAGAACCTGATTGGGCATGGTCCGGCATCCGAACCTGGAGTCGAGGTAGTGGTCGCCGCCAATGACATTCAAGTTGGCGCACGCATTGAAGAACACGATATCCGCCTGGTGAGGTATCCCGCTTCAGCGCTCCCATTTGGAACTCCCACCCGACGCTCACAAGTGCTCGGCCGCGGCGTAATCCTCCCCATCGCCAAGGGCGAATTCATTCTTCCCGGCAAACTCGCTCCCGAAAATGCCGGGGCCGGTTTGCCGGCTCTGATTCCTCCGGGCATGCGGGCAGTCTCTGTGCGGGTGAACGAAGTCGTATCCGTCGCAAACTTCGTCGGTCCGGGAACGCGTGTCGATGTCCTGCTCACTGGAACTCCCACCGGTAGTGGGGACTCGCAAACCACTACCGTTCTCCAGAACGTCGCCGTCATCGCCGCCGGTCACAATCTCGAGCGCAACGCGGCCGGCGAAGCCCAGAATGTTCCGGTGATCACTCTTCTTGCTTCCCCTGAAGATGCTGAGAAACTGACCCTGGCAAGTTCACAAGGCAAGATTCAACTGGCTTTGCGCAATCCGCTCGATACTCATCAGGATCCTGTAGATGCAGCCAACGTCAGGGAACTGTACAAAAGCATGGCGCCAGCCCCCGCGCCCAGACCGGTTGTTCATGAGGCAAAACACAAAGTTGAGCCCCCGCCCTCGCCCTCGGTTCTCAGTGTTGAGGTTTATCAGGGCGACAAGCAAAAGGAAGAAGTTAAGTTCCCCGAACAGAGTAATGACGATCCGAAGTAGTGGAAGAATTCTGGGCCTGCGCCCTCGGCCCTACAACAGTTTTCCTCACGGGAGAGGAATGTCACGATGAAGGTTCGCTCGCTACTCTTGGTAGCTACTGCGCTGTCGCTTCTTCCGCCCATCATGCCGCAATCGGCGTTCGCCGCGCGACGACAGTCTCCCGCTCCGGAGCAATCCGCCGCGGCGTCCCAGACCACGCTTCCTCCACAATCTCCCAACCAGGGGTCAGCGCCGCTCCGCGTAATGGTCGACAAATCGTTGCTCATCAATACCACGGAGCGTCTCAAGCGCATTTCTGTCAGCGATCCCAATGTGATTTACGCCACCGTCGTAACTCCTACTCAGATTTTGGTCCACGGGCGCTCTCCAGGTGAGGTTTCCCTGCTCATCTGGGACGAACTCGAGCGTTCCCGCAGCTTCGATGTCCGCGTCGATGTCGATGTCAGCGCCTGCGCCGAAGAAGAACATCGCGTCTTTCCCGATGAGCAGATCTCCGTCACGCCGTCTCGCGCCGCCATCGTTCTTGCCGGCCACGTTAGTACGGAGGATGTCGCCAAGCGCGCCGGGGAACTGGCTTCCGCATACTCGAAGAACGTGATCAACGTGCTCACTTTCGGCCCCGTCGGCGCTCAGGAGGTCTTGCTCGAAGTAAAGTTCGCTGAGGTGGATCGCTCGGCTCTTACCCAGCTTGGAGTAAACATTTTCTCCAATGGCGCCGCCAACATTGTAGGTACGTCGACCACGGGCCAGTACGGCGGATTCGCTTCACAGAATATTAGCCAGACGCAAGGCGAGAACACCCCGGCCACCGTCAATCAGACGATCAGCCAGGTCTTGAATCTGTTTCTGTTCCAGCCCAACATTCATTTGGGCGCGGTCATTGAAGCATTGCAGAGCAAGAGTCTTCTGCAAATCCTTTCCGAGCCAACCTTGATCGCAGTCAACGGCAAGAAAGCGAGTTTTCTCGCCGGAGGTCAGTTTCCCTTTCCCATGGTCCAACCCGGACAGGGTTTCACCGCCGTCACGATCGCATTCAAGGATTTTGGCGTGAAACTCGAGTTCACCCCTTTGATCATGCCGAACGGCAATATCCACCTGACGGTCGCGCCTGAGGTCAGCACCCTCGATTATGCGGATTCCGTCACGATTTCTGGCTTCACGGTTCCAGCCTTGAGCACGCGCAAAGCGGAAACCGAGTTTGAGCTTCGCGATGGCCAGAGTTTCGTCATTGCCGGACTCCTCGACAACCGCGTCACCGACACCTGGAATAAGGTTCCCGGCCTTGGTGATATTCCCATCCTGGGTGCATTTTTCAGAAGCAAGAGCATTTCAAAGAGCAATTCCGAATTGATGGTACTTTGCACGGTGCGCAAGACATCCCCATCTACCGAAGCCCCAGCCACCCCCAAGAATCCTGCGCCTTTCCTGGATAATGGAAAGTTCGACGGCAAGAAGCCCTCAGGAATGTAAGTTAAATGGCGACGGTGTGGATCCCGGCAGAGAAAGATTAAACAGCAGTCGATAGCGTATGCCAGAACTCTCAGTGGTGATCGTAGCGACGGATAACGAACAGCGCACTGTGCTGCAGGTGCTGGTCGATGGCACCAGTGTCGCCCGGACAGTTCATATCTGCGCCAGCTACCCGGTCGCTGCTTCCGACCCAGTCACGCGCCGCGTACAAGCCGCCAATCCCGACGTCGTTATGGTCGATATCCCCACAGACAACAACTCCGGCACAGCCCTGCGCGCTGTCGAACTTTTGCATCAGGAATTGCCCGAATCTGCAATATTTGCCATTGGCAGCCTCAGCCAGCCGCAAGTGATCGTTAGCGCCATGCGCGCTGGGGCGCGCGAATACATCGAGCGCCCCACAACGACTACCGATCTTCTTGAAGCCTTCGTCCGCCTCACCACGGCGCAGCGCCGCGTCCAGAAGGAAGGTCCGCGCGGCAAAGTATTTTTTGTGGTCAATGCCAAGGGCGGCTGCGGCTCGACCACTATCGCCGTCAACCTTGCCTTGGCTCTGCAGGCCTCGCACGGCCAGACCGCGCTGGTTGATCTGGCGCCGCTCGGGCATGCCGCGTTGCATCTCAATGTCAAGCCGCTTTTCAATATTTCCGACGCCACTCGGAACCTTCACCGCATGGATAGTTCCCTGCTCGAAAGTTTCATGACGCGGCACAAAGGCGGCCTGCAATTGTTGGCCGGACCCAGTGTCCCCGCATCCCTTGAGCCCTCGACTGCGGAATTTGTTCGGCTTTTCGACATGCTCGTGAATCATTACCGTTACGTCGTGGTCGATAATTCTTCTCGGCTTGACGCCGCCAGCCGCCTCGTCGCCAATCTCTCGGAGTGCGTTCTCTTGGTTGCCTGCACGGACGTCGCTTCGCTGTGGAGTGCAGCTCGGGTGCAGCAGTATCTTGGAGAAACTGGTAATCGCGAGCGTTTGCGGCTGGTGCTCAACCGTTTTCGAAAAGTTCCCGGCTTCAGCGAAACCGACGCGGAAAACGCCGCCGGCGTAAAATTGATTTGGCGTGTCCCCAATCAATACTTCGCGGTCTCCTCGTCGATCGATCGCGGCGCTCCGGTGATGGAGCAGAGCCACACCGAGATTGCTCGTTGTTTCTCCGGCCTGGCGCAAGAACTCACGCGCAACGATGTCGATGTGAAACGTGCCGCCTGGTCGCTGTTTAAAACTGTTTGACGATTACTTTGTTGACGATCTAACCCGTTATGGCGAATCTGGAAACCTTCGAGCGTACTGAGTACCAGCAGGTAAAGGCCGACCTGCATCGCAAGATTCTCGATCGTCTCGACCTCGAAAAACTTGGCCGCACCAATGGGGATGCGGCGCGCGAAGAAGTTCTTGTCCTGATCCGCAACTCGGTGAACAGCGAAGTCGTTCCCCTCAGCTTCGCCGAGCGCGAGCGCCTGTCGCGCGAAATTCTCGATGAGATTTTCGGCCTGGGCCCACTCGAGCCTCTGCTCAAGGATCCGACGATTTCCGATATCCTCGTCAACCGTTTCGATCGCGTTTACATCGAACGCTCCGGCAAGCTGGAACTCACCGGTTTGTCATTCAAAGACAATCAGCATTTGATGCAGATCATCGAGCGCATCGTCTCTCGCGTCGGGCGTCGCGTCGACGAGTCTTCGCCCATGGTGGATGCCCGTCTTACTGACGGATCCCGCGTCAACGCAATCATTCCTCCTCTGGCGCTCGATGGAGCCTGTCTTTCCATCCGCCGTTTCGGCCGCGATCCCGTCACCGCCCGCAACATGATTGAAAATCACACTCTCACTGAGCCGATGCTCGAACTGCTCTCGGCGATGGTGAAGGGGCGTCTCAACCTTCTGATTTCTGGCGGCACCGGCGCCGGCAAGACCACTCTGCTTAACGTTCTTTCGGGCTACATCCCCAACTCCGAGCGCATCGTAACCATCGAAGACGCCGCCGAACTTCAGCTCAAACAGGAACACGTTGTGCGACTCGAAACGCGCGCTCCTAACATCGAAGGCAAGGGCGCCGTTCGCCAGCGTCAACTCGTCATCAACAGTCTGCGTATGCGCCCCGACCGCATCGTTGTTGGCGAGGTCCGCGGCGAGGAAGCCTTCGATATGTTGCAGGCCATGAACACCGGTCACGAAGGCTCTCTCACCACGGTTCACGCCAACTCTCCTCGCGATGCTTTGGCCCGTGTCGAAAACATGGTCTCGATGGCAAATCTCAATATTCCCGAGCGCGCCGTGCGCCATCAGATCGCGTCCGCCATTCACGCTGTTGTTCAGGTCGCTCGCTTGTCTGACGGCACGCGTAAAGTCACCTCTGTCTCGGAAGTCACCGGCCTCGAGGAAAGCGTCATCGCCATGCAGGATATTTTTACCTTCGACCGCAGCGGCATCGACGAAAATGGCAAAGTGCGCGGAGCGTTCCGTGCCACCGGCGTTCGTCCGCAATTCGCGGACCGCTTGGCCACCGGCGGCGCTCGTTTGCGGCCGGCATTGTTTGAATCGAAAGTAGAGATTTAATACGGACTCTTGGATTACATGGTTTTGGCTGATTGTTGCCGCGGCAGAGCATTGCGCAACAGCAATCAGCAATCCGGGACTGAATTAACTCCATGTCTGCAGTTTTGATTGCTTTCGTCATCTTCATCGTGGTTGCGCTCGCAACCTTCGCGGTTGCGTCTTTGCTCGACCAGCGCCGCGCCCAGGCTCGCCTCATCAAAGACCGTCTGGCCATGGCGCAGAAAGCGCCCGAGCGCGAGCCTCATGAAGAACTCGCCCTGTTGCGTGACGAGCAACTCAGCAACATCCCCGCCATTGACACTCTGTTGCGCCGCTCCGCGCGCGTTTCCGCCATCCAAGAGGCTCTGACGCAAGCGGGCATGAAAATCCGCGCCGGCAACTTTCTGGCTCTTTGCGCCTCGTGCGGAGTAATGTGCGGAATGGTCGCCCTGCTCTGGGCTCGGAATCCTGCTATCGGTTGGGCAGCTCTTGTTATCGGCGCTTTTGTTCCCTATTCCTTCATCTCTTATCGCCGTCAAAAACGGTTCGAAAAAATCGAGGAACTCTTCCCCGAAGCCATTGATACTCTTGCCCGCGCCGTGCGCGCTGGTCATGCCTTCACCACGGCCCTTGAAATGATATCTGCTGAGATCGCCGAACCTTTGGCTGGCGAATTCCGCAAGCTCTATGAAGAACAGAAATTCGGCATGCCGGTGCGCGACGCACTCATGAATCTTACCGAGCGCGTCCCGCTCGTCGACATCAAGTTTTTCGTCACTGCAGTCATGCTGCAGCGCGAAACCGGCGGCAACTTGGCGGAGATTCTCGACAACTTGTCCTACGTGATCCGCGAGCGCTTCAAAATTCAGCGCCAGGTGCGGGTTCACACGGCGCAAGGCCGGCTCACCATGGCGTTGCTGATGGCCATGCCTCCGGTTGTCGTAGTTGTTCTCGAGCTTTTCAGTCCCGACTTTGTTCGACCGCTTTTTTATGATCCCATCGGCCATTTTCTCGTGGTCGTCAGCATCGCTTTGCAAACCATCGGCTATTTCGTAATCCGAAAAATCATTAAGATTCAGGTATAAGCATGTCGCTGCTGATTCTCACCATCGTCATCTTTGTCACCGTTGCAGCGGTGGTGTTCGCCTTTGGCGCAGCCGTGGTTACGCCCAGTTCGGTGCTGGGCGCCCGTCTCCGCTCTCTGGCTGGACAGTCGGCGCAAGTTGCCAAGCCCAGCATGAAAGTGAAAGAGCGGCTGGAGCAGGCGCTCGACCCTCTCAGCAAAGCAATCCCGCTCTCGCCGGCCGACGTTTCCCGCACGCGCGCCTGGCTGATCCAGGCCGGACTTCGCGAGTCTCGCCATGTCAGTTATTATTTCGGAGCTCGCCTCGCGCTTGCCACCGTCGGATTTGCCTGCGTCGCTCTTCTTGCCGGTTTCAACAATATGCCGCTGCTGGTGTGCATCCCGGCTTTTGGGTTTTTTCTTCCCCGCTTTTTCTTGAAGCGCATGATCAAAGATCGCCAGCAGCGTATTCGGATTGCGCTCCCGGACGCGCTTGATCTCACCGTGATCTGCGTCGAAGCCGGTCTCGCTCTTGATCAGGCTCTGCTTCGCGTGGGTCAGGATTTACACCACGCTCACCCCGATCTCAGCGATGAATTCCATTTGGTCAACCTAGAGATGCGCGCCGGCAAGCCGCGCGCCGAGGCGCTTCGCAACCTAGTGGAACGCACCGGAGTCGATGACATTCGCTCCCTGGTCGGCACGCTGATTCAGACCGACCGCTTCGGCACTAGCGTTGCGCAAGCCTTGCGTGTACATTCCGATTCGCTGCGCACCGCCCGCCGCCAGCGCGCCGAAGAACAAGCCGCCAAGACCACCATCAAAATGGTTCCTCCGCTCGTCCTGTTCATTTTGGTCCCATTCCTCTTTGTCACCATTGGCCCGGCGTTGATCCAGGCGTACCATTCGCTGGTCAGCAAGTAGAATCAGTTTGCGGGATTTTGCACAGGCACGATTTTAGACACCCCGAGATAGTCCCCCAAGAAATTACCTTCGGCCCTTAAGGTCACGATATGCCTCAAACCCACGCCTTCAACCAAACCCGCAAGATTTATCTCGCAACTGATGTCACCATTGCCGATCGCCACTGGTCGCGTCTGCGGGGCCTGATAGGCGTTCGCGAAGATGACTTCCGTAATGGCCGTGGCCTCTGGATTCGTCCCTGTCGCGGAGTTCATACTCTTGCTATGCAATTCCCCATTGACGTAGTCTATTTAGACTGCGCCGGGACGGTGGTGCACGTTGAGCACAACCTCCATCCCTGGCATTTCTCCCCAATCCGCATGCAGGCGGCGTCAGTCCTGGAATTGCCCAGCCATACTGCGGCCAGAACTGAAACCGCGTTGGGCGATCGTATCGAAATCCAGATGAAGGAGTAGGACCGCCGGTTCCATCGCCCCCAAACCAGCGGCAGCTATCCTGAAGTGACGGAAAATCTCCAACTCGATCAGGTCACCATCATCGAGCTTGACGACGCACCCAAGCTCCTGGTCGAGTGGTCGCCGCGCTGGCGCGAGTTCTTCACCTCGATCGGGCCGGCATTTGCCCGCTCCGGGCCGCGCCTTGCCGGCGAAGCCCCGCTCGGCGGCATCGGGTACCGCGGCTTCGTTGCGGCATTGATCCTTGAATTGCTTTTCGTGTTCGCCGTCGTCGATCTCCCGCGCCAGCTCGATCGGCTTCGGCCTTATGCGCCGCCAAAATTGCGTCCGTATAACGTCATCTATTATTCCGGAGACGAACTTCCTCGCACCGAAGATCTCAGCGGTTCTCAATCCGGAAAGACTGCGACTGCAGGCGGTCAGGAAGCTCACCACCGCACGCAGACAATTCGCATCGCCCGCGGCAATTCCCTTTCGGAAAAAATCGTCGACGCGCCTGATCTGAAGCTTCCTTCCTCCGAAAAGGACGTTGCAAACCTGCTCGCCTTCAAATCCGCGCTGCCGTCTCCAGCTCCAGAAAATTTGCGGTCGGCTCTCAAGCTTCCGTCGCTGAGTGCGAATGTGGTCCAACCTGCTCCGTCCGATGTTGCTGACGGGCATTCTCGAACCGGGCTCACACTCAATAACGTCGTTCCTCCCGCGCCCAAGGTTTCGGCGGATCAATCCCGCTCCGCACCATCTCTGCGTTCGGAGGTCGTCCCTCCCGCGCCAACTACGCCATCCGACCATGTTCTGATCGCGCCGCGTCTCGACACTGAGATCATCACGCCCGCGCCAAACATCGCTCGACAGAACGCATTGCGTGGTACGTCATTAAACCAGAATGTGATCGCTCCGCCTTCGACACAGGTTTCTGCGGACCAATCGCGCTCTGCTCCTGCGCTTAACGCCCGCGTGATCGCGCCGGCCCCGACAACCAGTGGCCTCGAAGTTCCCTCGACACGAGTTCAAACGACCAACATCGCGGTCGTTCCACCTCCCGTCAGCGCGCCGGTCCGGGAAGACAACACGAATGCGAAGCTTCATCTCCCTGCGCCTTCCGTCATTGCGCCTCCGCCTTCGGCCGATTCCGCACGCGATCTGCGCCGCCTCGAAAGCGGCGTGGCGGCATCTTCGCCAACGGTCGTACCTCCACCTCCAACCCAGGCTGCTGCTCCGTCATTCATGAGCAATATCATCGGCAAGATTTTCGGGACTCAGGATGTCGTACCTCCTCCGCCCAGCGTTAACTCGACGAGTGGCACGTCCTCTCGCGAACTCGCCGCTAACGTGGTGCCTCCGCCGCCCAACGTCGCCGCGACGGGCGGTTCATCGAATCACAGCTCTCCACGCACGCTCACTCCCGAAGTCGTCCCTCCCGCGCCTTCAGCATCTGCAACATCGACTGTCTCGCGTATGTCGCCGCGCGCTCCTGGGTCTGCAGTCGTGCCTCCGCCTCCCACGGTAAGCCGCAGCGCCTCGGCTTCCTCGAGTGCGGCATCAAATCGAAATCAGCTTGCGCCTGAGGTTGTCCCTCCGCCGCCATCCGTTGTCTCGTCAACTTCTGGTTCGGGACAAAAAGGTTTCAGCCGTCCTGCAGAAATGGACTCCGTCCTTGCCCCTCCAAAGAATGCCGGCGGAAATCATGACAGCTCCGGCATCGTTGCCTCGGTTCGGCCCGGCTCTGACGTCGGGCTTCCCGGGAAAACCGCCAAAGGTGCTACTGCCATCTCTCCATCGGGCGGAGAGAAAGCCGGCCTCGGCGGCTCCGGCTCAGGCACGGGAATCGGCAATGCGAAAGGCACTGGCAGCGGACCTCCAGCTGAAACGCTTTCAACGAATTCAGGCGCAGCAAAGATCGGTGCCGGTCGCGGCTTCGACCAGACTGCGCGTGGAGGAATTTCCACCACCCCCGGCCCGGGCGGCGCAGGCAGTCTCGCCGCTGGCAGTCCCGCCGTGCCCGGAGTCGACGTCCAAGGCGGAACCACCGTTGTTACGCTGCCCAGTTTCGGCTCCGATAGCGGGGATCCAAACTCCAATCTTCCCCGCCGGTCGAATGTAAAAGCAGATCAAGGCCCCGCCATCACTATCGTCGCAACTTCGCGGTCCGGCGGCGCTTTCGATTTCTACGGCAAACTTCCCGGCAACAATTACGCGGTTTACATCGACACAACGATCGGCACGGTAGTTATGCAGTTCGCCGAAGCGAATCCCAGCCCTAACATGCAGAATGAAACGCTCACCGGACCCGAAGCCATCGTCACCAATCTCCCGGCCAACCTTCCCCGCGCGCGGATGGTCGTTAAGTGCCTGCTCACCAGTTCCGGCAACCTCACCAATCTTCAAGTTCTCGAACCCGGCCCGGCTTCCATGACCGCAAAAATCATGGCAGCTTTACCTGGCTGGAAGTTCCGTCCTGCGATGCATGGCTCGCAGCCTGTCGAGGTCAATGCCATCCTGGGCTTCAACATCAACACCGCAGACAGGTATTGAG
>JASHNX010000248.1 GCA_030041415.1 Candidatus Sulfotelmatobacter sp. | reverse complement strand
ATCGCAATCTTGTTCTTGTCGGTCGCCATAGCTGTTGCCGGCAGTTGGACAACGACTCGATCGGGAGAAGTGAGCTTATCCACCGTCGGCGTCACCGCTTCCTGGGTAGCCATCTCGATCTGAATTCCATCGGCATGGCGAATCACTTTCACACTCTCGAGTTTGTTGTTCGAGGCAGACTTCGAAACCGCCTTGGGTGCTGCAGTCTCGGATGGCTGCGCGGCAATGTTTACCGGCTTTCCCGCAGTTGTCGGCTTCGCCATGGGAGCAGCCGCGGGTTTCACGACCGGTGCGACGGGCGACGGCTTCTTCGCTTGTCCGCTGGTGGAAGTCGATGCGATTCCCAGCGCGGCGCTGGAATCCGCACCCTGTTGCTGGTGCACAGCCGTCATCTGATTCTGCACGTTATTGACGATGTTCGGATTCTGAGCCCAGGCTCCGCCCGTCATCAGTACCGCTGCCAAAATGCCTTTGGTTAGCTTCATAAACGGTTCCTGTTTACTTCACACCCGCCGGCTTCGCTGCCGGCGCTGCGTTCAAGTCGTGGCTGTAAAACGTTGTCGCCGTAAAGCTCGCTGCTACGCTCTCGTTCGGGGCGTACTGGTAAGTGTGTTTCACCTTGGCATCCATGGCGTTCTTGGTCGAGGAAATCACCAGGTTGCTGACGTTGACGATGCGTTCCAACTTGCTTACCCGGTCGAAGAAATTCAGCATGGAGTAGTAAGGACCATCCAGCTCCATTTCGAACGGCACTTCCGTGTAATACTCTTTCGCGCTCACGGGCTGCGCCATGTATCGCCGCAACTCGATGCCAGCTTTCTGGGCCTCGCCGTTCATCGACTCGATGAAGGCATCTTCCTGTTTGTCATCTGGAACGATGCGCCGCTCAATATCAAGCTGCTGTTTCAAGTTGGCCAGCTGCCGTTCCATGTCTTTCAGCTTGGGACGGTAAGATTCGAGCTCGTTGTTCTCCCGAACCTTTTCCTGCACCGCGTGCTGGGCGGTCGCGTTCTGATCGCTCTTGCTCTTGAACACTGTGTAATACAAACCAGCGCTCACTAATACCGCTCCGGCAATCAACGCTCCCCACTGTTTCAGCCCGGAAAGTTCGCTAAAGTTCGTTGCCATAGGTCTGCCTCTACGACTTCCCCTTCTCGCAAGTCAGAGTGAACTGGAAAGCTTGCATTTCTTTGATCTGGTCGTCCTGAAAGGTTTCCTTGATTTCGACGGTCTTGAAAAAACCCGTCTTCTGCAGGTTGCCGATCAAGTTCGCGACCGCATCCGTGCTCAGTGCTGTGCCGTCGAGGGTTACAGACGGGCCAGTGTCATCCATCTTGCGCAGCCACACGGCTTCCGTTTCGTTCACGGTTTGTCCGAGCATGGCTAGCAGATTGACCGGGCCGGTCTGTGCATCGCGCAGCTGGTCAATCACATCTACGCGGCGCTTGTAAGCGTCGGCTTGTCTCTGCCGCTCGAGGAACCGCGCCTTTACGTCGCTTAATTCGCGGTTCTTCTGCTCGGCAGCCTGCATCTGGGCGGCGATGGACTTGGACTGCGTATCCAGCCGGTGCCAGTACCCGTAATTCAAAAGTCCGACGAGCACCACGATGATGAGGACTTTCAGCTTGGGCGATCCCATGTCGCCCATTTCCATCGTGGGCAGGGCGGGCGCTGCGCTGCCACCGGCGCGCTTTTTCCCCTTAGCGGTTTCGAGCAGGTTGATTTTGATCATAGCGATTCAAAGCTCCTCAAGGCCAAGCCCACGGCAACCGCTAACTGGCCTGGATTCCGCTCCACCAGTTCCACACCCAGGCCCTCAGTCGGGGGCACGACTCTCTGGAACGGATTCAGCAATTCCACAGGCATCGAAAATTCCTGCCGCAACGCTTCCATCAAGCCGGGAACCTTCGCCGAGCCGCCGGCGAGATAGATCTTTTCAATGTGCTCACCGGCAGCGCTGGCGCGGAAGAAATCGAACGTCTTCTGAATTTCGAGAACGATGATTTCCGTCACCTGCTGCAGGATCGGCGTCTTGGCATCTTCGCTGACGGTGCCGACTTTTTCGCCCAGCTTCAATTTCTCGGCATCTTCAAAATTCAAGTCGAGTTCCTTCTGCAGCGAATCCGTGTACTGATGCCCGCCCACGCTGACGTCGCGCGGAAACAGCGGCGTCGTGCCTTTCACAATGTTGATGTTCATGACGCTGGCGCCAAGGTTCAAAAGCGCCACCACCTGGCCCGGAGCGGGCTGGTAGTTGTACTCGTAGCAGTTCTGCAACGCGAGGGCATCGATGTCGACGATAGCCGGGGTGCGGCCTGCCATCGAGAGTACGTTGGTGTAGTTCAAAATCTTGTCCTTCTTCACGGCGACCAGCAGGACATCCATCTGCGGGCTGCCCGCTTCTTCGGAAAGAATCTGATAGTCGAGGCTAACGTCGGCGAGATCGAAGGGGATATGCTGCGCCGCTTCCTTCTCGATCGTTTCTGCGAGTTCCTGGTCGCTCATCGAAGGCAGCGAGATCTTTTTCACGATCACGGAGTGGCCGCTCACCGCAGTCGCCACGGACTTCGTCTTGATCAGGCAATCGGTAAACAGCTTCGCGATCGTGCTCGATACCGTCCCTGAATCAACGATCATCGAGTCGACAACCAGATCGGAGGACAGAGGTTCGAGCCCGAGGTGCGCGACTTCGATCTGCGAGCCTTTCTTTTTGAGTTCGACCGCTTTGATACTCGAAGAGCCCACATCCAGGCCAACAATCGACTTCGATCCCATTCCAAACATGTGCGCCCGCCTTTTGTGTGGCGCGGACTCTCTTGTCCGCGTCGTTTTCAAAGCGCGTAAATCACCGCGCCGTCTCTATTGTGATCCGGCGGCCTTTACCGCCGCCTTCACTTTCTTCGTTCCCGGCTCTATCTGGCTGGATTTTTCTTCCATCCACTGGTCGAGCTTCGATTTCTTGAAGCGCCAGCGGTTGCCCAGCTTGAATGCGGGAATCTTCTGCTCACCCACGTACTTGTAAAGCGTGTCCGGACTCACTCCCAGGTACTGGGAGGCTTGGCGAATGTTCATCACTTCTCGTGAGTCGGCCATGTTTCCTTGCCCGTTCCACCCGAACCTGCCTTCCACATTCCGGCCCCGCGGAGATACCTTGAAACCATCGCCCAACTATGACTGTCTGCTGGACGTTCGGTGTCCAGAGCATATATCAGCCTCGAAAAGGCCAAGCTCGGAGTGAATTTCCGCGTTTTACTGGGTTTTTTGCGGGTTTTCTGGAATGGGCCAAATGGCCATTTTGGGGATGGTTCTATATATTGTATTTCTTAAGGAAGACAACACAATAGCTTGGACTCGCTTGATCAGGCGTGTTCACTTACTTCGGAATCAGTAACTGAAGTACTACAGACGGTACGGAGGTACTATGCCGGCAGCGGAAGTTATTGTTTCCAGGGCACTAAGAGTTAGGCCCAACTTTCCGGCGGTCACCGGATGCGGGGCGCTCAAACCCGCTCTTCCCATGCTGGTTATAAAGCTATCGCCACTGCGAAGGCTTGGCTTACTGTACGTCACTGACTTTGCCGTTCAGAAACGTCACCTTGAGATCCTTGTACACGTAAATCTGTTTTGATCCCAGATTCACGATCTTGTCCGGCTTGCCGAGAGCGGCCTGAACCTGATCCGTCGTCATGCCTTTGTCGATGCTGGCTGGCTCGGGCGCTGGCTGATCCGGCGGCGCGGGTTGTTGTGGCGCAGCGGCGGCGGCTGGTTGGGCACCCTGATCTGCTGGTTGCTGCTGGTTCCCTTGATCGGCGGCCTGCTGGCCACCCTGATCCCCGCCCTGCTGCGAATCATCCGTGCTGACGGCGAGCAGTTGGCCGATCGTGTCTTCGACCGAACCCGCTGTCGCCGAAGCCAGAGTTCCCTTCGGGAACTGGAACACGATATTCGCCTTGTTATACGTCGGCGGGTCCGTTTTGTTGCAGGTATCGCAAGCGACGATGCCGATCGTCACCGTGTCTTTGCTGGCGTTGACTTCAATCTTCGAGGGATAAACTTTGTCGCCCACAGCAAACAGATGTGTGGTCTGCTCTTTACCGAATCGCTTCATACCGAAACCAATGGTCTTCGATAGCGCGTTGCTCGGCGAGTGCACAGTTCCATTTTCATACTTCGTCGAAAGGATGCTCTGGTCGGAATAAGGCACGCCGAGAATGCCGCCTTTTTGAATGGCGAGAAGAGTGCCTTTGTCGACGACAGAATAGCCGCCGGTATCTTGTCCTATTTTTGCCAGCTTGTACTGCGCCGCGAGTTGCTCGTCGAGAGTGGGAGCTTGCGCAAATGAGAGCGGCGAGATCAGCGAGGCGCCGACAAACACAAAACATGCAACGGGAATGAACTTCTGAATTTTCCGGAACATCGCAAACCCTCCGCCGTGGCGCGCTTCCAGTCGCCCGCCAATTTGCGACTGGAAGTGTAGCAAAACCTCCGAATCTTTACATGGCAAAAAAGGAGCGCCTAGAAGGCGCTCCTGATAATCGATTCCCGAAAGACCTGCGTTATTGTGTTCCGCCAGAACTCGCGGCTTGTTGCTGCACGTCGGCCTGAGCCTGATTGGCTTGCTGTTGCTGCTGTTGCAGGTCGGCTGCAGCGTTCGGATCGGCTGGCGGGTTTGGAACGGATGAAGCGGCTGTTCCGGTATCCGGAGCGGCTGGCATCCCATTCGTTCCCTGCTTCTTGGCCATCTCGGTCATGCCATTTTGGATCGTCTCCTGGAAGTGGTTGAACATTTCCTGGAGATCGTCCACTTTCACGGCAACGGTCGACCCGGCAGTGCAGTCGGCTTTCTTGCTGGCCGAAACGCTGGCATTCACGGTCTGATCTGCGTCGGGGGTATCGGTGAGGCGAGTGAGCACGTCACCCGAACTCAAAGCGCACTCCTGTCCATTGGAAACGACCGTGAGATCAGCGTTCACGATGAAAGTACGCTGCGCCGGATCAAGCGCCGGCGGAGGCGTTTGCGCCGCAGCCGGAGCCGGAGCCGCAGAAGCTGCCGGAGCCGGCGCGCTATCCTGCTGCGCCTGCTGCTGCTGCGCTGCCAACTGCGCCTTCACTTCCTGAGCAATGGCATCTTTCAGCTCGGGGCTTAACGGCGTGCCTCCCGCTGAAGCATCCGCCGGCGGCGGAGCACTTCCTGCGGCAGCAGCATCGCTGGCCGCCGCGTCAGCCGCCATTTCATCGGCATGCGCGTTTTCAGCGGCCGCGTAATTGGCCGCGTAAGCTGCCTGCAGCTGCTGCGAGATCAGATAGTCGGTGAGCCAGAAGTACGGCGCAGCATAGTAGGGATACGGATTCCACCATCCCCCGTAGAAACCCCACCATGGGCCGTGCCAGCCCCACAACCCGACGCCCCAGTAAAGCGGCGCGCCCCAAGGCTGCCATCCCCAGGCATAAAATCCAGGATGCCAGAAGAAACCAGGATGCCAACCGAAGTAAGGATGTCCACCCCAATAGTAGGAGCGATAGACGCCCACGTGCACGACGCCGCCCACCACATAAGTTCGCGACACAAAGCTAACTCCGCCGCGCACCACATACGGCCGCTGAACGAAGCCAACTCGCCCATGCGTAACAATAGTCGCTCCGTTGTGCGTGCTGACAATAGTTCGCCCGCCGTGAATGTTATTGGTCACTGTCATTCCACCGCGGCTGAAGGAGCGAACTTGTCCATTAGGACGAATGCTCGCGGTGCCGCCACCGCGCAGGGCGACGTTGCGTCCTGGAGGCGTACGGCTCGCTGGGCCTCGGCTCGTCGCGGCACTCGGTCGAGCGCTGGTCGCAGGTCTGGCAGCGGTATTGGTGCGGCCGGCTGTGCTCGGCCGTGCTGTGCTAGGGCGTGCGGTAGTGTTCGTGCGGCCACCCGGAGTCGACGGACGGCTCGCAGTACTGGGACGGCTCCCTGTGCTGGGACGGCTCGGACTGCTCGGCCGGCTCCCCGTGGATGGAGTGGATGGGCGCGAGGCCGTGTTCGTGTGTCCGGTTGCGGCATGCGAGGGAGTCGAACTGTGCGATTGCGTCGCAGCATGCGACGGCGCACTTGAATGCGCGGGAGCACTCGGCTTGCTTTCATTTTTGTGCTGGCCCAGCGCAAAGAGTGGAAGTGAGATCGTCAACAAAAGGATTGCAAATTTCAGCAAAGCACCTTCACTTCTGGTGATGCGATTCATCGCGGCCTCCTGGCCATTTAAGCTTTTTTTTCCCTAGTCCCCCAGCGGCAAAATCCGATCAGCATGGAACCGCTTCTTACTTGTAACCCCGAAACCTGATAAAGGTTCCCGATCTAGAATGATTTAATTCCGAATGAAGGGAGCGCCTCAAAACGCGACGCCCTCCGCGCAAGACGCCGCAACACCGCAATCTGAGGCGAGAAAACGAAACGTTACCAGAAACGGTCCTCTCGCGCAATGGTAGCTTGGCTACTCTGAGGGTTCCCTCCGGCGCATGAGAAATCGAGGCAGTGCCAGCCCGCTAACTTTCTTCTCTGCGGAGGTCTAAAGTAATCTATCAGGGTGGAGGAAACGCTTGCGCTACTTGGATCGTCTGCAACCTCTTGCTCTCCTGGTTATGCGTTTGGCCCTTGGAGCCATAATGGTGGGGCACGGATACCAAAAGGTTTTTGGAGGCCTTCATCACCACGTTCAATTCGTTCAGAGCCTGGGATTACCTGGCTGGTCAGCATACTTGTCGGCCTTTGCCGAGTTCTTCGGTGGCCTGCTTGTGCTCGTCGGCCTGTTTACCCGGGCAGCAGCCTTTGCGATCTGCATCGACATGTGCGTGGCGATCGCGAAGGTTAAGTTTCACAATGGGCTGTTGAGCGAACATGGATATCAATTCGAACTGGCTCTGGCGGCGCTCGCCTTCGCGCTGATCTTTTTTGGAGGAGGATCGATCGGCCTTGACCATATTCGTGCTCCGGGCGGCGGTGGGGCGAAATCGAAGTAGATCGCGCATAGGATTGCGCAACTTTTCGCGAGATTCAGGGTTTCTTCTGGGTTGCTGCTTACTGATGAGGCGAATCATCGGTAGCTTGACGTTTCTTTACGTGCCTGGCTTGGTGTGGTTGAATCTGCGCACTCTATGACATTATGATGGGCCGACACAAACTGGAATGCATCGTAGTGGGTGTGTGAGAGCATCTCATCTCACACACAATGAACTGATTGGAGGTTTTCTTGAGAAAGATAGCGAGCTTCGCACCGTTTTTGCTTTTCTTCTTCCTCGCCCCGTTTGCCTCTGCCCAGCAGGCAGATTTCTTTTTCGGCGGCGGAACGCTGCTGTCGTCCGCGCCGACCAGCGGAGCGTTGTTCTTCCAGCCCCCGGCAGAAAAAGGCGGCACCTATCTCAACCTGGGCGGAGACGTTGTGGGGTTCAGGCGGCGAATCGGCTTCAATATTGAAACCGCATGGAGAGCCAGCCAAGGCATCTACGCAGGTGAAAACGAGACCTACCGTCCGATTCTCACCGACTTCAACGCGTTGTATCAGCCGAAGGTGGGTAAGAAGGTTGGGCTCGATCTCATGGGCGGAATTGGCGTAGCTGCGACACGCTTCTATGTTCCGGAGATCACTTCGTGTAGCTACTTCAGCGGCGGCTGTATCAATTACACGAGCAGCGACCACTTCATGGAACATCTTGGCGCCGGCGTTCGATATTACGTGTGGCACCATTTCTTCGTGCGGCCTGAGGTTCACTACTATCACATTCAGAACAACATCGAGTTCAACTCGGATAGCGTGTTTCGCGTCGGAGGTTCGATCGGATATACGATCGGCTCCGACTAGCCAATACCCGAACTTGGCTGACGCAAAAGGCAGTGTCTTTCGACACTGCCTTTTGTTTTACTAGACCGCAAAAAGCTTAGGGTTCTTGTTCACAGAGTTCGGCTTCATGAATCGCCGCATCCAAATGCTCGATAGCTTTCACGCGATGACCATGATATTCATGCGCGGCGCTTTCTAAATGGTGTTTCGCCTCCCGCATGGCGTCTAAGGCGGCGTGAATGTGCGGATGCGGATCCTGCGGGGCCACTGCAGCAGGGGCGGCTGGAACCGCGGCGGCAACTGCAGGAGCGGCCTTTGGACCCGCTGCCGAAACCGGCAAGGCAAGCGTTAACAGAAGAGTAGCAGTAACCAATAGAGTCAGGAACCCGATTTTCTTCATTGCGATTCTCCTCGTCTAAATTCCGGCGCTACATGCGTCCGGCGAAATTGGAAACGCACCGCGGTTTGTTGCGCGAACAACCACGGCTTTCGCACAGTATAGCCGCCTCGGCGAGACCGGAGTGTACATGGGTTAACTTTTTCGGTCCCCGCGAGGCTTCTTCTGGGCTAGTTTGGAGCGAGGCCGTTTGCGATTCAGCCGGTCTTGCTCCTACCTTCGATCCCTAGTCTCCGGTACCTTTGGTCTCGATGAAAAAAGCAAAAGATGCTCCGTCACTAGCCGACCTGGCCTGGCTTTTCCTGAAACTGGGCACGATCGCTTTTGGCGGTCCCGCCGCTCATATCGCCATGATGGAGGAAGAGTTTGTCCGGCGGCGAACGTGGCTTTCGGAAGCGGACTTCCTGGACCGGTTGGCGATTGCAAATTTGATTCCGGGACCGAGTTCCACGGAACTAGGAATTTTTATCGGGTATGCACTACGGGGATGGTCCGGCCTGATTGTTGCCGGTGTCTGCTTCATTGTTCCGGCTGCGCTCATGGTGACTGTGATCGCTTGGTCATATGTGCGATTCGGCTCACTACCGCCAGTCGCGGGAATTCTCTATGGCATCAAGCCTGCAGTGATCGCCGTCATCGTGCAGGCGTTGTGGAATCTTGGCAGAAAGGCGGCCAAGACGAAGTGGCTCGCGTTCGTCGGCCTAGTTGCCCTGGTCCTGAGCGCAAAAGGACTCATACCTCTTGTCGTGCTCGCGATCTCTACGATTGTGGCACTTGCAACCGTTCCGATTCCCCGGCGAAAACCGGGCGTGCGGAGCCTCGTCCCCCTTTTCACACCTTCAGGGTTCGCCGCGATCGTCGTTGCTGCTGCCTCGACGCCTATCAATCTAGTTCGTCTGTTTTTCTCCTTCCTGAAAATTGGGTCGGTCGTATTTGGCAGCGGATATGTGCTGCTGGCTTTTCTGCGAAGCGAGTTCGTTGAGCATCTGCATTGGCTTAGTGAAAAGCAACTGATCGATGCGGTCGCAGTGGGGCAGTTCACGCCCGGCCCTGTGTTCACAACAGCAACGTTTATTGGCTATGTGGTTGCCGGTGCGCGGGGCGCGGTAGTCGCAACCGTGGCGATTTTCTTACCAGGTTTTGTCTTCGTGGCATTCGCCGGGCGGGTCATTTCTAAGCTTCGGCAGTCTCCCCTGGCGATGGCTGGTCTCGACGGAGTGGTCGTCGGATCGCTGGCTTTGATGGCAGTAGTGGCCTGGCAGTTGGGACGCGCCGCATTGGTGGACTGGTATGCGCTGGCCATTCTGCTTGTAAGCGCCACACTCCTTTTCCGCTACCGTACAAATTCTGCTTGGATCATTTGTGGCGCGGCCATTGCGGGGTTGTTCTTGACGCGCTAGATTTGTGTTCGCTCGTGTCCAACGTATTCCTTGGTGTTGACGGCGGTCAGACGGTTCGTCCTATAATTCCCGCGATTCTATTTATCCAATCGTGCGCAATCGGGCGACTTGCACTCAATCGCGGGAGGCGATTTTGAAACTGCTCCGGAATCTTTGCCTGCTTTTCATTCTCTTCAGCATCGCTCAACTCACATCCCAGTCCATCGTTCAAAACGGGCCATTCGCATTCCTCGCGTTGGGGTCGGCGTGGGCACAGTCGTCAGAAAACACCACGGCCGCTAATTCGCTCGCGGGTTATTCGACGCAGTCATCGAAGACCGAGCGCGAATGGGAACAAAAACTGCGCGATGGCGTGGTCGCGGACAATTTGCGGCAGGACATGCAAAGGTTGAGCGCCCGCCCGCATCACGTCGGATCGCCATATGACAAAGACAACTCGGAGTGGATTCTCTCGCAGTTCAAGGAGTGGGGATTCGATGCGCACATCGAGACGTTCAATGTGCTCTTCCCCACGCCGAAAGAGCGGGTTGTCGAACTGGTGGAGCCGACCAAATTTAAGGCGAAACTGCAGGAACCGCCCGTTCCCGGCGATCCAACGTCGAGCCAGACGTCTGAGCAGCTGCCAACTTATAACGCATATTCGATTGATGGAGATGTGACGGCCCCGCTCGTGTATGTCAATTACGGCAACCGCGAAGATTATGAGCAGCTCGATCGTTTGGGAATTTCGGTAAAGGGCGCAATCATTATTGCGCGCTACGGCGAAGGTTGGCGCGGGATTAAGCCGAAGGTTGGCGCGGAGCATGGTGCGATCGGCTGCATCATCTATTCGGATCCTAAAGATGATGGATTTTTCGAGGGTGATACTTATCCGACCGGCGGATGGAGACCGCGTGAAGGCGTGCAGCGTGGAAGCGTGATGGACACGGATTATCCTGGCGATCCGCTGACCCCGGGCGTGGGCGCAACAGCCGACGCAAAGCGGCTGGACATTAAAGAGGCAAAGACAATCACGAAAATCCCTGTCCTGCCAATTTCCTGGGGCGATGTCTTGCCACTGCTTTCTGCCTTGCAGGGACCGGTTGCGCCGGAAGCGTGGCGCGGAGGTTTGGCGATTACGTATCACGTTGGTCCGGGACCGGCGAAGGTGCATTTGAAGGTTGTCTCGAACTGGGATTTGAAGCCGGTGAACGATGTCATCGCGACGATGAAGGGATCGGAAGCGCCCGACGAGTGGGTGATTCGCGGGAATCACTACGACGCTTGGGTAAATGGGGCCGACGATCCGATTTCGGGGATGGTAACGGTGATGGAAGAAGGACGCATGCTCGGAGAGTTGCACAAGCAAGGATGGACGCCGAAGCGGACCATCATTCTCTGTGCTTGGGATGGGGAAGAACCAGGATTGCTGGGATCGACCGAATGGGTGGAGACGCACGGCGATGAACTGCAGAAGCATGCAGTCGCATACATCAATTCAGACAGCAACGGCCGCGGGTTTCTCTACGCCGGAGGAACGCACGACCTGCAGCACTTTATCAATGACGTTGCCCGCGAAGTGCAGGATCCCGAAAAACACGCAAGCGTGCAGCAACGGGCGAAACTGCGGCAGATCCAGCGTGCGCCCAAAGACGAACGTGGTGAGATTAGAAAAGAGGCCGATGTCCGCATAGGCGCGCTGGGCGATGGTTCGGACTACACCGCATTCCAGGATCATGATGGCATCTCGACGCTGAACATTGGCTATGGCGGTGAAAACGACGCGGATTCGTATCACTCGATTTATGACGATTTCTACTGGTACACGCACTTTGTGGATACGGATTTTTCTTACGGTCGGGCGCTGGCTCAGACTGGCGGCACTGCGATCATGCGGCTGGCGGATGCGGATGTGATTCCGTATGAGTACAAAGGCCAGGCGGAGACGATCGGCCGATTCGTGAAAGAGCTGGAGAAGCTGCTGAAAGACAAGCAGGATGAGTTCACCGAGCAAAATCTGGAATTGAAAGAAGGAGTGTTTACGGCAACATCGGATCCCAGGAAAACTTATGTGCCGCCGCCCGCGAAGGAAGTGCCTCCGTTTATGAACTTTGCTCCGCTCAAAAACGGAGTGGAGGCGATCAAGGCCAGTGCGGACCGGTACGAAGCGGCATTCACGAAGTGGCAAGCCAGCGGTAATGCTCTGCCTCAGCAGACCGCTACGACTTTGAATGAGCAACTCATGCAAATTCAACGGGCCTTCCTCACGGAAAAAGGCCTGCCGGAACGGCCGTGGTTCAGGAATCAGGTTTACGCCCCGGGAGCTTACACGGGTTACGGCGCCAAGCCGATTGCTGCCGTGCGGGAGTATATGGACCAAGAAAAATGGAAAGAGGCCGACGCGCAGGTGCCGATGGTGGGCGAAGTGCTGCAGAACGTCGCAGCGGCAATTGGCAAGGCAGCTGACGAACTGCACAATGCCACCGCCAAGTAGCTATGATGTGGGCCGCGACGGCTCCATCAAGGAAAGGAAAAGCCCCGAATATCGCGGCTTTTCCTGCAGAACCGAATTATCTGCAACTGAGTTTACTGATGCTTATCCCGGTGAATTTCCCGGCTGGTGTGGTTCTGTTCCCGGTTCAACTGTTTCTGCTCGGCCTTGGTCAGATGACCGTTGTGAGCGGCCATGTCTCTTTTTTCCTGATTCTCAATATGCTGCTCCTGGCGCTCGACGTGAGCAGCCTGGCCCGGAGTCATGGTGCCGTTCTTAACGCCATTGGCGATGCGGTCCTGTTGATTCTGCTCTCGCGTGTTGACTTCATTCACGCGAGGATGTCCAGGATCGTCCTGCCCGGGCCCCGCCTGGGCAACGGCTGCGCCGACAGAAAACAGTCCGCCCACCGCCATGACTATAAGCGCGTTTGTGATCTTGTTCATTGAAGTTTCAACCCCCATCTCAGTGTCAATTTCTGTAAACCCGAAACTCGCTAGTTTGAACCACACTGTCAAGTTTAGTTGCGACAGCCGATTACCTTGCATTACTAAGGGGTTGGACGGATTGTGGGCCGAAAGATTAAACCGCCAAAGTCAGGAGAGCCTCATGTAATCAACGAGGCTTGCCGGTCTTGGTCTTTGGTTTCATCCCGCGCTTCGGCTTAACTAGCCGAAGATTCTTCGAAGAATTTTCGCTGTCCGCTTGACGAAAGGTGTACGATTTTTTGGGGTTTCTTCGCAACCGGATTCCGGAATTACTTGCGACTTACGTCAGAAAAAGAAACCCACTTCAGAATCCGCGCATCGGAGAGGTTTCTGGAGTTCGCGGATAGCGGCGAATTGCAGCGAGGCCCATGAAACTTACAGACCCGATTGCGTTGGTGCTCAGAAACAAGGAGAACAGCCGCATTTTATCGGTGATGCCTGAGCAGTCGGTATATCAGGCGATTGAAAAAATGGCGTCAGAAAGCGTGGGCGCCCTACTGGTAATTTCTGAGGGCCGTCTGGTGGGCATCATGTCGGAGCGCGACTATGCCCGAAAAGTCATTTTGAAGGGCCACTCTTCCAAAGAGACTCCGGTGCGCGACATCATGACTTCGCCCGTGGTGTTCGTAACCCCAAGACAATCAGTGGATGAATGCATGGCGATCATGACCATGCATCACTTCCGCCATCTGCCAGTGATGGGAGATGACGGTGGAGTAATTGGGATTATATCTCTTGGTGACCTCGTCAAGTGGATCATCTCCGGGCAGGCGCAACACATTGAGGAACTCGAAGGATATATCGCTGGGCGCTATCCGGGATAAGCCTAACGCGACTCCATATTGCCGCTCTGTCGGGCGGCGGCTCTCAATTTTCCATCTAGCCGGCGCATCATTCTCCAATAAATCACATCTATTCGCTCATGGAATTCCGCACGCTGGGACGCTCTGGATTGAAGGTACCTGTACTTAGTTTCGGAACAGGGACATTTGGTGGTGGCAACGAATTCTTCGAGGCATGGGGATCGAGCGACGTCAAGGAGGCGACCAGACTGGTGGATATCTGTCTGGAAGCCGGCGTAAATCTGTTCGATACCGCCGATGTCTACTCCGACGGGCTTTCCGAGACCATTTTGGGCAAGGCAATCGCGGGACGCCGTGATGACGTCTTGATTTCAACTAAGGCCACATTCCGCATGGGTGGCCACAATGGGCCGAACGATCTGGGGTCGTCGCGGTATCATCTGATTCGTTCCTGCGAAGGCAGCCTGCGGCGCCTGGGAACCGATTACATCGACATTTATCACCTGCATGGGTTTGACGCGCTTACACCAGTTGACGAAGTTCTGAGCACGTTGAATCAGCTAGTCGTGAGCGGCAAAGTCCGCTACATCGCGTGCTCGAATTTTTCCGGCTGGCATTTGATGAAGTCGCTCGCCGTGGCAGATCGCTACGGCTGGGCGCGTTATGTTGGACACCAGGTTTACTACTCGCTGATCGGGCGAGAGTACGAGTGGGAGTTAATGCCGCTCGCCCTCGACCAAGGAGTGGGCGCGCTGGTGTGGAGTCCGCTGGGCTGGGGCCGATTGACGGGGAGAATTCGCCGCGGCAAGCCCCTGCCCGAGCAGAGCCGGCTGCACAAAACCGCAGAGAATGGCCCCCAGATGCCCGATGAATACTTGCACAAAGTGGTGGACGCACTCGATGAAGTTGCGAAAGAAACGGGAAAAACTGTGCCACAGGTCGCGCTAAATTGGCTGGTGCAGCGTCCATCGATTTCGACCGTGATTATGGGCGCAAGAAATGAAGAACAATTGCGACAGAATCTGGGCGCAGTGGGATGGAATTTGTCTGCCGAGCAGGTCGCAAGGTTAGATGCCGCGAGCGATTTAACGCCGATCTATCCCTATTGGCACCAGCGGCAGTTTGCCGAGAGAAATCCGCCGCCGGTACTTTCGACTCCGGAGAATCCCCGTTAGTTTGGATACGTCGCCCGCATCATTCGAGCGAAAATAGAATGGCTCGCGTTTTCATCACCGGTTCCTCCGATGGCCTTGGGCTGTTGGCCGCGAAGCTTCTTATTGCGCAGGGACACGAGGTAGTGGTACATGCGCGCAGCGAACAGCGCGCGAAAGAAACGCTGGCGGCCATTCCCGGCGCGAAGAGGTGTGTAATCGGCGACCTTTCGAGCATTGCGCAGACGCGTAAAGTAGCGGAGCAGGTGAACGTGCTGGGCTCTTTCGACGCGGTCATCCACAACGCTGGGGTCGGTTATCAATCGCCCAAGAAGATTGTTACAGAAGCCGGATTGCCGCGCGAGTTTGCGGTCAACACGCTTGCTCCCTACATTCTTACTGCACTTATCCAACGGCCGAAACGACTGATCTATTTGAGTTCCGGCCTGCACCGCGATGGCGATGCGAGCCTGAAGGATCTGCTGTGGGAGCAGCGTCCGTGGAACGGTCAGCAGGCTTATTCTGATACCAAACTTCACGACGTGCTGCTGGCATTTGCCATCGCACGCAGGTGGCCGGATGTTTTGTCGAACGCTCTCGAGCCTGGCTGGGTTGCGACAAAGATGGGCGGCGCGAACGCTCCTGACGATCTAACCGAGGGCTACCGCACCCAGGCCTGGCTGGCGGTCAGCAAC
>JASHNX010000247.1 GCA_030041415.1 Candidatus Sulfotelmatobacter sp. | reverse complement strand
GATACGAGGAAGATTCTTTCCGACAAGGAGATCGTCCGAATTCGCACCCGTCACGTGATGAGTAAGCGTGTGCGTCGCCTCATCAATGTCATAGGTGCCGAACGACGATTCATAACCGTTACGAACGTATTCATTGTTCAGATCGTGCTGAGCTTCGGGATACATCAACTGCACCGAAATGTGCCCATCTCGCGTGTAGACCAGCATGCCTTCGGGCTGCGGTCCAGTTACAGCTTTCCCATCGGAGCCGGGCGTATCGATTCGAACCAGGTGCCACGCGCCGATCAACTTGTCTCGCGCGCCGCCGGACCTGGCGGTTTGCGCCGATGCAGACATGCCGAAGGTCATTGCAACAACAAGGACGATCTCCACAGCGGTTTTCACCGCACGAGCGCTACTCATCGCCCTACCAGCGATTGATGAAATGGGGAATAGCGGGCACCCTCTAGCTTGATTCGTGAGGACGCCTCCTCAAGAGACTGCACTTCATCGGCTGTCAGTGAGAGCTTCGCGGCACCCAGATTCTCCTCCAGACGCGAAAGTTTGGTTGTGCCAGGGATCGGAACTATCCATGGCTTCTTCGCGAGCAGCCATGCCAGGGCAATTTGTGCCGGCGTAGCCTTCTTCGTCTCTGCAAAGGCGGCAATCACATCCACGAGTGCCTGATTGATCTTGCGATTCTCTGCGCTGAAACGCGGAACCGTGTTACGGAAATCGGTGCTGTCGAACTTTGTATCGGCGTCGATCTTTCCCGTCAGAAAACCTTTGCCAAGCGGACTGAACGGCACAAAGCCGATGCCAAGCTCTTCAAGCGCCGGCATGACTGTCTCTTCGGGCTCTCGAAAAAAGAGCGAGAACTCGCTCTGTAGTGCAGCGACTGGCTGGACGGCATGAGCGCGGCGGATTGTCTTTGCGCTCGCCTCTGAGAGGCCAAAGTGCTTCACCTTGCCCTCTTGAATAAGATCCTTCACCGCTCCCGCCACATCTTCGATCGGGACGTTGAGATCGACACGGTGCTGATAGTAAAGATCGATGGCGTCGACTCTTAGGCGCTTCAACGATTCCTCCGCCACCTTCTTGATGTGTTCGGGCCGGCTATTTAGAGCACTCCATCTGCCAACATCCCCAGGATTCGCCTCCCAGCCGAACTTCGTCGCGATCACGACCTTGCCGCGATACGGCGCCAGCGCTTCACCGACCAGCTCTTCGTTGATCAAAGGCCCGTAGACCTCGGCCGTATCAAAGAATGTGACGCCGCGATCCACAGCGGAATGGAGCAGCGCGGTCATCTCCTTCTTGTCTTTTGGGGGGCCATAGGAAAAACTCATTCCCATACAGCCAAATCCCAAGGCCGATACTTCCAGTCCACCGTTTCCCAATTTGCGTTTCTGCATTGCGATCCTCCCGTGTTGTGGTGCCAGCCGCACCCGTACTACAAAGATTAAGATGAATTATTTGATGAAACAATCCGGTTGTAGTGGCAAAGCGCTATGAATATCATTCATGAATAGTGAGAAGCGATTTAGCAGAGCTCTCCGCATTCGCTACAGTCTCAGAAGAGCGTAGTTTTACGCGCGCAGCTACCCGGCTAGGCATTTCACAATCCGCTCTTAGCCACTCCATGCGATCCCTCGAAAAGAGGTTGGGAATTCAGCTACTCGCGCGCACCACCCGAAGCGTTTCGCCGACGGCCGCCGGTGCAGCGCTCCTAAAGGATCTGGCACCCGCTCTGGAACGAATCGAACGAGCCATTGCAGAAACGCGGAAGCAACGGGAATCTCCATCAGGCCGGATACGAATCGTCATTCCGAGGACGGCGACTCAAATGGTGATTCTCCCGAAGCTGGCTCGCTTCGCTCGCGCTTATCCAGAGATCGTGTTGGAGGTCACCTCTTCCAACGATCCTGTCGATCTCGTGGCCGGAGAGTACGACGCGGGTGTCCAACTTGGTGAGTTCATCCAACGGGACATGATCGCCATCCCTGTAACCAAAGAAATGCGTCTTGCGGTAGTTGGCTCTCCGGCGTACTTTGAAACGAACTCCATACCGCGACGCCCACAAGATCTGAAAGACCATGCCTGCATTGGGTTCCGTTTCAGCGACAGCCTGTATCGGTGGGAGTTTGAAAAGGGCCGCAAGGCGCTCACGGTCAGCCCTCAAGGCCCAGCATCCTTCGACGACCCAGACCTCGTCATCCAGGCGGTGCTGGACGGAGCAGGGATCGGGACAGCAATGGAAGACACTCTCAAAGATTTAATTGCCGAGGGACGCTTGATTCAGGTCCTGAAAGATTGGTGCCCCTCATTCCCCGGATATTTTCTCTACTATCCAAGCCGCCGGAATCAACCTGCTGCTCTTGCTGCTTTGATCGGCACACTTCGATTGTCGAAGTGAGCACCTGACCATCGGGTCGCGTTTTTCTGAAAGGGGGGTGAACGCGCTTGTCGGCATCAACTCGCGAATTCTCGGCAAACCAGAAACTGGCACCGCTGGGATGTCCCCAAGGCGAGCTGAAAATCCCCACCAATGCTAATGAGTGTAATCGCCTTGGTTGCGCCAATCAGTAGGGATTACGACTTAAGAAATCCCCGCACGCTCGATGAAGTCTTGCGTGTTACACTGCGCTCGAAATTCACTGAGACAGATGCATGGGCGAAGATTTGAGGAGCGCAAAAAGTTGGCAGCCTGAACCTGCCATCGCGCCAAGCTCGGATGATTCGGCGTCACGGCCAGATTTCGACGCAACCGCGAGCAGCGATGCAGCGCCGGCTGGAAGTGTGGCGGCCCTCGTTCCCAAGATTATCGGCCCCTACAAGCTCCTGCACCGGCTTGGCGAAGGCGGCATGGGGCAAGTGTGGTTAGCCGAGCAGACTGCTCCAGTTCAGCGGGAAGTCGCGCTCAAGCTGATCCGGATCGGCGTCTATGACGAGGAGCGGCTGAAACGCTTCCTTTCGGAGCGACAATCGCTTGCGCTCATGGATCACCCGGCGATTGCGAAAGTTTTCGACGCCGGTGCGACTCCGGATGGGCAACCTTATTTCGTGATGGAGTACGTGCCCGGCGAGCCGATCACGAGGTACTGTGACGATAAACGACTCAACGTCAAACAGCGGCTGGAACTGTTCATTAAGGTCTGCGAAGGAGTGCAGCATGCACACCAGAAGGCAATTATCCATCGCGACTTGAAGCCGCCGAACATTCTGGTCACAGAGACCGACGGCAAGCCGATGCCGCGAATCATCGATTTCGGGCTGGCCAAAGCCATTGGCACGGAGTTCGAAGAAGCCATGACGCGCGCGGGCAACTGGATCGGCACGCCAGGATACATGAGCCCCGAGCAGGCCGATTCCTCGGCAGATGTCGATACCCGCACTGATGTTTATTCGTTGGGCGTGGTTCTCTATGTTTTGCTTACCGGCGACCAGCCTCTGGATGTAACCCCATGGAAGATAGATTCGTTCTATGAAGCATTGCGGCAGTTGCGCGAAGTTGATCCTCTGAAACCCAGTACCAAGATTCGCAGACAGAATGCAGCGACGCGGGCTGAGGTGGCGGAGAAGCGTCACAATCAGCCAGAGCTACTCGTCAAACAAGTAAAAGGTGATCTTGACTGCATCGTTCTCAAGGCGCTGGAGAAAGATCGCAACCGACGCTATGCGACGCCGCTAGAACTCGCTGCCGATGTGGACCGCTGTCTGCGGAACGTACCGGTCTTGGCGCATCCGGCTAGTTTTAATTATCGGGCACAGAAATATATCCGCCGACATCGAGTGGGGGTAGCGGCAGCGGGCATGGGATTAGTGCTGCTGATCGGTTTTGGTGTGGCGCAATCGATTGAACTCCGAAAAATTCGGCAACAGCGAGACCGCGCGGATCGCATCTCGCGATTTATGACGGGCATCTTTAAGGTGCCAAATCCGAGCGACGCACGCGGCAATGCTGTCACGGCCCGCGAGATTCTCGACCGCGCGTCGCAACAAATTGGCACGAGCCTGCGCAAAGACCCCGAGTTGCAAGCCGAGTTGATCGAGACGATGGCGCAGACGTATGCGGGTTTGGGGCTGTACGGCCGCGCGCAGGAACTTGCGGAACAGGCGCTTTCTACCGATCGGTCGTTGTTCGGGGAACGAAGCCGTCAAACGCTGGCGATGGAAAGTTATGTCGCACAGCTTTATCGAGCCCTGGGCCATTTTTCCGATGCGGAAAAGCTGTTGCAAACGACCATTGAAGCCCAGCGGCAAGTTGCGGGGCGGAACGATCCGGATACGCTTGCCTCGATGGACCGATTGGCATACGTCTACACCAATGAAGGCAGGCACGCTGAAGCCGAAAGTCTGCTTCGTCAAACGCTGGACGCTGAGCGGCGCGTGCTTGGACCCGACGATCCTCAAACACTGAGCACGCTGACTGAACTGGCAGAAATTATGACGCCACAAGGCCGCTACGCGGAAGCTGACAAAATGTATGCCGAGCTGATCGCGGCCCAGCTGCGAACGCTCGGGCCAGATCATCCGGCGACGCTGCTTTCGATGTCGCACGCTGCGGAGAATCTGGAGGAGGAAGGACGCTTGCCCGAGGCCGAGAAAATATACTCCGATGTGATCAATGCACAACAGCGAGTACTGGGTCCGGACCATCCGCAGAGATTGAGGGCGATGTCGATGCTTGCGTTGACCATGGCGAAAGAAGGTCGTTACGCGGAGGCCGACAAGCTGCAAGATCAGGTCATCGAGGCAAGGGCGCGCACGCTGGGCCCAACGAACGTTTCTACACTGCAGAGCATAGAGATGAAGGCGTTGGGTTTAAGCCAGGAAGCGCGTTATCCGGAGTCGGAAAAGATTCTCCACAACGTGATCGAAACCGCAGTGAAGACCAACCAACCGGCGACCACGGCTGAAGCATGGTACAACCTTGCCTGTGTTGAGGTAGCCAAAGGCCAGTCGGACGAAGCTTTTTCCGATTTGAACCATGCCATCGAAAACGGATTAGTTTCGCCGGGGGAGATTTCCCAGGATCCGGAGTTAGAACGCCTGCATGGTGATCCGCGGTTCGATGCGATCGTTTCGAAAGCGCGGATCACGAGCGGCGTTCAAGGAAGGTAGAAAAGCGACTCTTTTGTCGGAAAACGACGCCGCTTTTCCAATTCTTACTGCCATCGTGACGGCAAATTCTAGTCCGCGTTCCCAACTTGAACCGCTCCCTCGTGAGTGGCATCATCCCTTGGCATGAAATCGCTCGTGCGACTTCGTCATCCCGAACTTTTGATCTGGCTTTTCTGCGCGACTCTCCATGCTCAGGAAATTTCCATCAAAGCTCTGGTGATTCCATCCACCGTTATTACCAAGGACGGCCGTCCCGTGAAGTTCGCCATTCACGGTTTCATCGAATTCGCATCACTTTCCGAACTGTTTCCTTACATCGACTCGCAAGCTAATCGCTGGCCGGGCAACCCGGCTTTCAACGAAGCCAAGAAGCAACAACTCGCCCGTGAACTCCTTCGCCGTGGCGTCGAGAGTCGTATCGTCTCCATGACCGACGAGCGCCCCTTCGAATCGCTTATTACGCACACCGAAGACGAACTCCGTCGCGCTCTCGCCCAAGTCACCGAACCCACTCCCGCCGGATACGCCGACGCCTTCGTCGCCGTGCAGCAAAAATGGAAACACTCCATCAACTGCTGGAGTGCCGCTCCCTCGATTCCCGCACGTGTCCTGTCGAATTGGTACCCAATTGCCGAAGGGATCCCGCTCTATGGCGCCACCTACAACTCCACCGAGCACTTTTGGCAAGCGACCAAATACCACCCCGACACTACTGTCGCCGACCTCAATGTGCTCCTCGACACGTTCGAGCATCAGAATTGGACACGTTGGCTCACCCGTCTCGACGCCGATCCTGGCCTGTACCTCCCGAACGCCTACGCCATCGAGTTCCTGCGCTTCAACCTCAAGCCCGACCGCTTCCGCTGGTTTCGCGACCAACTCATTACGCACAATCTTCGACCCACTGAGCACGTTCGTGCGGCGCAGCAACGCACGGGCGCCCTCTTCCGCTTCTCCGCCTACGAAGAAAAGGTCGTCTGGGGAGATCTCGCTGACATCTTTCACCTCGTCTACACTCTTTCCCTTCCGGACGACCCTCTCCGCGCCCGCCTCGCCCACTCGCATTTTGACGCAATCTACCTAGGCGATCTCAAGATGCCCTTCATCAGTGAGGAATTCCGCTCCCTCATGCTGAAAATCTGGCGGGTCAAATATCTGCAAATGCCGCGCTTCCGCGAAGTAATCAGCTCCATTCCCATCGAAATCCGCCTCGAGCATTTCCTAAACGACGGCGACTCCCCTGATATTCCAATTCCAATCTACGTGGACTACCTCAACCAGATCCGCGATCTTGCCCGACAAGATTAGCCCCCGTGGCCCGCGCAACTTCATTACGAATCGCGCACGCAGCCATATGGTTCTGGCTCCGCGAGAAACCCAAGGCGCTTCGTGATCATGCGGACTGAGCTTTGCGGGAAGCTGCGATGTCCTGCACAATACAAACGTGGACACCAGCACTGGCACAGTCACAATTCGAAAAGCGACACTTGCCGATCTGCATCTGCTTTTGAGATATCGCCGTGCAATGGCGGAGGACGACAAGGCGCCAGCAAGTGACTCCGATGATCAGTAGCGGTGCTCTCGTCAGTTGCCTGAGTCTGCTAGGCCAAGTGTAATTGGTCGTGACAAGTCTGCTGCTCGCGGTAGAAAAACAGCATATCGAGCGATACGGTTTCAGTGCCCAAGTGTTACAAGAGTTGGTCAGCCGCCGCATCAGCGCGCGTTTGCACTCGACGGCGACGACGATACTTGCGGGTATAAATCGAGGGGTGCTCCGTCGGCGCGGGAATCTCCCAGAATATCGACGACGAGATTGGCGCTGCCACTCAGCTTGCTTTTAATGAAGAAGAAATTGCTCATCTGTTGCTCTCCCCTAACTTGCCGGAGTTTGTAGTACAGATGGCAGTTCTCGCTGCTTTCCCAGATACCCCATTCCGCGGGGCATGGCCTCGCTCAATCCAGTACGGTCGCGGGATTTGTCCGGTCACTGCGGATGGTTGAGAATGTCAAAAACCAGCCCCGTGTTGGTCACACTGAGCGTAAGGACATAGCTATCACCTAGTGGATTCCCCGATGCGTCCAGCGCCCGAATTTGGTAGTTCAGCATTCCCGGGTTCCCGAGTCTTGCGGTATCGAAGCTAACTGCAAAAACATTCGCGCCCAAAGCATCCAGTTGGGCATCGGCTGCGACCTCCGTCCAAGCCCAATCCGTTCCCGAGCCGGTGTACCGAAACAACTGCGCCGCGCCGTCATTGGCCTGCAACAGATACTCAGCTACCAATGCGAGGCCGCCGCCGTGGTAGCCAGTTTTCGCGTTCTGATCCGTGTCGAAAAATAGCTGCCATCGCGATCCAACCGTCGAACTCCACCGGATGTTCACTCGCCCAGGTGCTCGCAGGCCATTCCCGGTTACCGAGTCCGGCCACGCGGTGGCATACGGAGCCTGCACAACCTGTTGCGCCACAGCCGCTGCCTCGGCGTTCCAGTATTTCGGCGGACTGAAATAGGGGTTGGCGACTTCATCGGTCAAGTAGACCCAGCCCGCGTTGCGCTGCTTCGCCAGTTCGAGCGCGCTCTGTACCTGGTCCGCTCCCATCCCATAGACGATATGCCAGAAGCGATCTCCTATGCTTTTACTTCTGCGACGAGATCGATCTCCACGCACGATCCAAAAGGTACTTGGGCAACGCCAAAAGAGCTTCTGGTGTGGGGGCCGGCGGCGCCGAAAAGCTCGCCCAGCAATTCCGAAGCTCCATTGGCGACAAGGTGCTGCTCGGTGAAAGTCGGAGCACTGTTTACAAGCACCATGAGTTTGACTATTCTGCTGATTTTGTCGAGATCCCCGACGGCTGAATTCAACGTCGCAATCAGATCAACAGCGATTCCGCGAGCTGCTTCCTTCCCCTGTTCCGTGGTCAACTCTTTTCCCAACTGACCAACCCAGGGCTTGCCTTCTTTTTTCGCGATATGTCCACTAATAAAGATAAGATTGCCGGTTTGAACATGCGGAACAAACGCCGCCGCGGGAGCGGTGACTGCAGGAATCGTGATTCCACGTTTTTTAAGATTTTCATAAACTGACATGGTTCCTCCAATTTGAGCTAAATGTGTATCTCGCCATCAATCACGGGTGTAACGAAACCACCGACGTCGATTCCGTCCTTGCCGTTCTCACCATGCACACGCACATGCAATAAGCTTCTCCTGCCCATGCGAGCGCCTTGTTCGCTCACGAAACCGTGGCCTGCTCTCTGGGATGTCAAGCCATGCCGCATCATGTAAACCGCGAGTGGTCCGGTGGCGCTCCCGGTTGCAGGATCCTCGGGAACCCCGTAATCGGGAGCAAACATACGGGAGTACGCCCCGTCGGCGGTGGGAGCAAATACAAATACGCACAGCGGATCGGGATGGTATTGGCTTTTGACTGCCGTCCACCGCGAACCGTCCAGTGAAGCTCGATCGACAGCCGACTTCTCTTTCAAGGCAATGAAAAGCGTCGGATTTCCGGCGCTGAGCACCTGGGGTATGGGGTGCGCCAGTTCGGCGGGCGCAAGCCCAAGTACAGCGGCGGCGTTCTCTCTTTCAACCGTGGGACCATCGCGAACTGGGGGAGTGGTAAGCCAAAGCATCGATGAGTCTCCTTCGTCAACAAGAAGAGCAATCGCTCCGATGTTCTCCTCGACGCAGAAAGATCGAGTTCCCGAACGGACCAAACCTTGCTGTACTAACACGAACCCTGCGCCCAAAGTAGGATGACCTGCGAAATCCATCTCCTTGCCAGGAGTGAAGATCCGCAGGCAGGCGGTGCAATCGATCTTTTGGGTGGCCACAACGAACACGGTTTCCGAGAGGTTCAATTCGCGAGCGATCTTTTGCATCGTCGTAGATGGAATACCAGCAGCCTCCGGGAAGACGGCCAGCGGATTGCCTTCGAGTGGGACTTGGGTGAAGACGTCGACGACTTGATAGCGGTATGATTTCTTTTGGTTCACATGTCACCTCAAGTAGGCCCACATTATACTTCGTCACTTAGCCAATTGACAATATGAATAACAACGCCCAATTGCGTGCGGTAGCCAACGACAGCCGGTTGATGATTTTGAAGTGGCTCAAAGCGCCGAGAGCAAATTTTCCTCCGCAGATAGATGGCTGCCTGGTCAAGGACGGGGTCTGTGCGCTCTTAATTGCTAGAAAGCTCGGGGTGAGTCAACCAACCGTAAGCGAGCACCTGAGAATATTGAGGGATGCCAGGCTCGTGACCAGCAAACGAATCAAGAAATGGACCTTCTACAAGAGAAACGAAGACGGGATTCGACAGCTCAAGAAATATCTCGATGCACAGTTGTGAGAAGGTCTCTCTCTTGTCCCGGATCGATTTCATTCAGACAACCGGCTACGCGCATCTCACGAGAGTCGCTAGCGACAGGTCTTCGACGTCGACTTCGACTGAACCCGGCAGGTTATGCTGCAGTCGATTGCCAGAGCAGTGTTGGAGTTCGGCGCCAATTATCTCGAGTCTTGTGGAATATTGCCCTTGCGAAGTTGGCCAATGCGAGGTAGCTGGAGCGCCGTATCCGAGCCCCACATCATCAGTCTACGATAAACAATTTCGCTCCCTGTGAGGTTGAGGACCGATGTGTTTCGGCGTTATCACCAACCTGATAGCTCATGCCGGAAGTGAGCGTGAACTTCCGGCCGTCGCTTAATTCGGTATCCAGTTGTCCCTCGACGCATAACACCACGTGGCCCTTGCTGCACCAGTGATCGGCGAGATAGCCAGGAGTGTACTCCACCATCCGAACCCGAACATCACCGAAATTGCAGGTCCACCAATACGCTGAACCCTTGTGGCCTTTGTGCTCAGTGCGCTCAACCTGAGTCCAGTCGGTGACTGCAAATGGAATGCCACACATCTGCATAGGACCACTCCTCAAGAACCACACGCCCCCATCATATCAAGACGGTGCTCGTTCCAATCGACGAACCAGCTGCCGACAGGGGGACCGACCTCGGGCTCCCCTCCCTGTGAACGATAAGCTTCTACAAAAACTTCGACCCTCAGGTCCGATGGCAGTGCCCAGTTGAAGTCACAGCGATACCCGCCGAGAAATCAAAAAATCCGTTCCCGTCAACATCGCTGACAACGATGCCGCACCCTTGTCTGGCTACCATTGGATAAGGGCGTGTGTATGACGGCGAGATAAATTTCTCATCGCTCTCAACAATGCGCCTGGCATTCGGGCCGGGTAACCCAGTCCTGATTTTGGGTGCAGTCAAAGTGTTGGTTGGCATGGAACCCTCCAGAGGCATTGGTCATTCGTTCATTGCTTGACGATTTATCCGAACGAAGTCGCAGTTCTGCATTATGTCCCGGAATTCGTGACGCAGGGGTCACACACTAGTCGCTTCCGAAGAGATTAAGACGCAGATGGGAAGGCAGGACCGCACGATAGCGGCGTGGGCAGGCCAGAAAGCGCAGCCAGCACATGGGCGGGTACGAATTGGGAAACGGATAACGCATCGTTGAACATTCCAAATTCGGGTGGCTACACGGCATCTAACGACATTTCGATCTAGCTTCTACGCCACTCCCTAATGATATCTTTGGTGATCAATCGATATCCTGTCGAGGACCATTTTCGAAGCTTGTTATGGTGCCATTACGGTGTGCTGCACATTGTGCACGAAATGGAACCATTCCTCCGCATCGAAGAGTAGCTTCGTGGATCGCGTAACGGTTTGATCCTCGAGGACAACGCTTGAGAAGGCGCTTTATTATCTCGGCTGCCCAGCGCGGTGCAATATGTTTTTTGGGTTGGAGATTTCAGAGGATCTTCTGACACGTTCGTCCGGATTAACTGCGCCCGAGATAAGCAACCCCATCCAACAACAGGATCTTGCACGCATCGGCACACCAGGGCGACTGAAATCAAAGATCGACTGAACGATTGTCGACTCATTGTAATCCTGCGAATTCAGAAATCTGTCGACCGTCAGGGGATGACAAGACACTTTGATGTTCGGCGAATTCTTGCTGGCATCCTTAGCAATAAACTGCTGGGCATCTAGTTGATGGCGATAAGTGGGCGCGAGGAGGTGCTTCCATGCAGACCCTGCATAGGTTGAGTTTACTTGGGCTTTGGCTGCTTGCCCTCGCTATCTCGTCGGGAAGGCAAGAACAGAAGCGGCCCACGGCCGCAGAGTTGAGCGAGAACGAAACCCCCGGGAAAGCGATCGTTCGTATGTTTGACCAGCAGAAATATGAATTCCGGTCTGTGGCTGAAGACAAGTGGAGCTACCAGCCTGTGCCAGGTCTGTTCAAGAATGACAAACCTGAATTCGGTCCTGCCGAGGTCCGCACCTTTGCTGAACAGGTAAAGCACGTAGCGTGCGCGAACTTCGCATTTGCAGCCGAGTTGGACGGCGCAAAGACACCCGGCGCGTGTGACAAAGGGGGACCTAATCCAGCAAGAACACGTGCCGAACTGCTCCGCTACCTTCGCGACTCCTTCTCGGTTTTAAAGAAATCCCTGACTACAATCAACGCACAAAAGATGTACGATCCCATTGAAGGGCCTTATGCGGGTCCCAATACCCGCTTCCGGCTTGGGTGTTGTTTGCGTCTGGCATGTGGCGGATCACTATGGTCAAGTGGTCATTTATCTCCGGGAAAGCGGGATCGTACCACCAGCCAGTTGGCCCAATCCGCCTCAGCTTAAAGACAAATACTGAGAAGGTGGAATTTTCATCTACAGCTTGTCGCTGGCTCAACGTGTTTCGTGTCAGGGAGAGCGCGATCCAACTTGCGTTTTTGAAGAAGGGGATGGTGTGCGGTCCAAGCGGCGTATTTGGCTTGAACACGTGCCCTTGAAACTCTTTCTCGACGAGAAATTACAGGTAAGTCAGCCACCAGTCGTGCCGACGGTGTTTGAGTCGCGCAAACCAAACACATACTGGATAGAGAAGCAGTAGTACCACAACCCAGATCGCATACACCGCCCAAAGCTGGAACCCGTAGCCAACCGGAAAAAGTTCACTCGCGCCTCCCATCGAGGGTGGCGCAATCAGCAGGAACGGCTTTGCCCCATAGCGCACGAAGTTCACCCCAATCGCAATCAGATGCGCCAAAAGCAAGTGCGCCCCGTAGTAGAAGAACGGTACACGCCCGAAAACAATCAGCGGATTCATGAATGCAAAATGAAACTTTTCTAGCCATGCCATCACGACCATTGCCGGACCGAGTGTCATCAACACAAAATCGAGTGAGGGTGGATATTTTGTGACGTTGAGAAAAGAGAGCACCGTGAAAACTGGCGAGGCTTGATGACTCCAACCGAGAGGATCGCCGTAGACATTAGCGGCACGTACCACAACGAATGCTGCAGCAAGCGCCAGGCCTAGACGCACCAGAAAACTCCGCCTGCGATGGGCATCCCATTCAAAGACCGTGCCGAGGCAGTAGCCACCAGCCATCACTCCGATCCAGGGCAGCACCGGATATGCGGTCACGAAGTTGATTCCATGGAAAGCGAAAACATTTTGTTGATGCAGAATGTCCCAAATCCACGCCGCCCGGCCGAAGCGCTGGGCGGAAACATGATCGAGTAGATTGTGCAGGGCAATAATCGCAATGCTAACCGCCGCCATCACGCGCATCGGAAGATAAATCAACCCGGCCAACGCGATCATGGAAATGCCAATCGCCCAAAGGATGACCAGGATCACAGGATTCGCCGTAAAGTTCACCTGCGAGAAAAAGATCAGCCGCAGTATCGTTACCTCAAGGACAATCAGCCAAATACCACGACTGATCAGCAGTCGCGATAGCTCGGCCTTCGAGTGGTCCCCGCGGGTCATCCAGAAATATGCGCCCAGACCGGCGGTGAGTACGAAAACGGGCGCGCAAAAATGCGTGATCCAGCGGGTAAGAAAGATTGCCGGAGTTGTGCGCGTCAGATCAGTAGGCGAGAACTGCTGGGCACTTCGGGCGATGTAATCGCGAATATGATCGATCGCCATCAACATCATGATGGCTCCGCGCAGAGCATCCACTGACTGAATACGGGGCGTCGGGGTAGACCTGGCAGGAATCGCGGAAGCGGTCATGACTCTCCAGTTTTGTTTGTTTTGTCGACTTCAACGCCTTGCAGTATGGTCGTGAGGTCCGAGAATTCTCTGACCGTCCCACTTGAGTTCGCCACAAATGCAAGAGCGGTATAAAGACCTCGATCTTCTGACGCTCACGGCTTTCTCGCCCACACCTGAGTCACACGAGCGAGCATCAGAAGGATGGATTCATCCTGTGCAATCTGGCGCATTTCCGCGCAGATAACGTCAAGTTCGTCCGCGCTAGATGCGTGTGCGGCCAAAATCGCTGGCGCCGCTTCTCTCAACGTCAGCTCCCAAAACCGTTTCTCCTCACCGCGCAATAGAGCGATTTGGTTCACGTTTACATCCGGCTGACTGAAACCCTCTGCATAAAATAGACGGGGTAGCTTAAGACCGATGTACGAATCGAGACCATGGCTCCGATTCACTGTTTCGCTGATTTCAATGAGTCGCTTGTAGGCGTGTGTCGGGGGTTCGGTGAAGATGCCACCATCGTCGTGATCTTCGCATACCAGGATTCCGCCCCGCTTCAAAAGTGAATTCATTTCCTCGAGCGCCTTGGCCGGATCGGCGAGGTGGCACAGGAGGAACCGAGAGTAAACCAGATCAAAGGAATTCCGCGGCAAACCGGTTTCGTAAGCATTGCCTTCGCGGAATGAAAGACTTGTGGTGCCGGCTTCTCTCGCGCTTTTCTCCGCGATGTGCAGTTGCTCAGAACTTGAGTCCACGCCCACTACGACTCCGCCGGGGCTGACCCCCGTTGATACCCATTGTGCGGTCAGACCGATGCCACAACCGATCTCTGCCACACGCATGCCTGAGCGCAGCCCTATGGCGGACAGCAAGTGACGGGTCGCTGGACCGAACATTCTCTCTAAGAGATCTAGACGAGACGCAGCTCTCTCTCCGGTGGCCAGCATGTATGGCTTATCTGGGTGATGCCCGTTCTGCATAATTCCCGCCTATAGCCAATCCGAACATTCGAGGGCCGAGCAGTTCATGATTCAGAGATTTAATAGCTCACGTCATCGATTTGGCGCACGATACAAGAGTAGCCTCAGAATTCAGTGCGACGCACGAGCTAACTGGAAGCTGCCCCATTAGCCAACCTCCGCCAGAGATGGCTTCACCGAACTTGCGCTTTGCTCATGCTGAACGAGTTGCCGCTGACCGTCCCGCCACTCTGCAACAATCCACGCAGCCCCCACAGCCGTCAGGTTATAAGCATTGGCGCCCCAAGACCCGTGTGCGTGCGGAAAGAAAATGATCAGAGGCGCCAATGCCAGTGCACTGAAAACTAACAGCATCAGTCCGAGGAGCCTCGCCGCCAGAACGTCCTGAATTCCGGAGATGATAGCCAGCCCGGCCAGCACGAATGCGATCCCGGTGAGCTCTGCCCAGAAGCTTGCACCCAAGGGAATCCACTTGGGGATCAGCGGAACCACAGTCTCGGTGGCAGTGAGATGTCCGAGGCCGAAGTCGACCGAGCAAAGCCCAAACGTCCAGCGAGCGATCAGGGCCGCTCTGTGCGAGAGCGAATCTGGCCCTGACAGGGATTTCCAGACGATCAGTGCCGCGATGAAAAGGACGATTTCCTGGCAGACGCTGCCCAGAACACCGATGTAGACGGCCGCACGATATCCGAGGAAATGGGGCGCGGTGTAGAAGCGGGGCAAGGGAAACAGCACAAAGATGCCGTACAGGACGGCCAGCGACGAAGCGGCGAAGCGCCGACTCCCACGCCACAGTAGGGCTGCGCCTGCGACCACGAGCCAAATGGCTGCAATGTACGCGAAGATTGTGGCGCCAGGAACGTGGTCGCCCCAAGCCTGAAGAGGCTGATCGGAGGGATCGAACTCACCCCAAACGAGGTCCGTGATGCCGTAAGCGATCGCGGCGATGCCATACACGCAGATGCCGATTCTCAAGTTCTTCATGGCAAATGGATTGGGCATTGAGTTTTATTTTCTGCGTGAGCCTCCATTAACGACGACGCTCGGTACTTCGAGCCGCAATGCCTTTTCCGCTTACGATTTCCGCGAGGAGGCAAAGCAATTCGAAGGCGATATTTGCGGCGGCTAGCGCCGTAGCCCCGGAGGGATCAAATGGTGGTGATACTTCGACTACATCCGCTCCTACCAGATCCAGACCGCGGAGGCCCCGCAACAGTCGATTCGCTTCCCGCGAGGTGAAGCCGCCGAATTCCGGAGTCCCGGTTCCCGGTGCGTAAGCAGGATCGAGCGAATCGATGTCAAACGTAACGTATGTTGGCTCCTGGCCGACCACACGGCGTGCTTCTGCGAGGACAGCGTCGATACCCAAATCTTCAAACTCATCGATGGAGATCATTCGAATCCCCTGCTCAAGCGGCCAATCGCGCTCATCTGTGGAATAAGTCGAGCCTCGGATTCCGATCTGGACGACTCGCTTTGGATCCAGGAGTCCTTCCTCGACAGCTCGGCGAAAAGGCGTGCCGTGAGTGTATTTCAAGCCGCCGAAATACGTGTCGACCGTATCGGAATGCGCGTCGAAATGAATCATTCCGACCGCTCGCTGGCGGGCGACTGCTCGCAGTATCGGGAGCGAACTCAAGTGGTCGCCTCCGATGGCCAGAGGTCGAGCGCCAGCCGCCACAATCTGGCTGAAGAATGCCCCAA
>JASHNX010000246.1 GCA_030041415.1 Candidatus Sulfotelmatobacter sp. | reverse complement strand
GGCTTACAACGGCTAACTTCAAGTCATCCTTGAAGGCCAGCGGTTGCCGCTGGGTAAGGTGATCTGAGAGGTAATCCGTTAAACAATGTAGGGAGAATACCAGAATCTCCCGATAGGGCAAGCGAAAACATCACTGGCCATACACAGAGGTTGTAGTCTTGCGCAACGGCCGCCTCAAGGTTGGCGATCTTGCGATTCAACTCCGCTTTTACCGGCGTATGATGAACCCAATTCCAGCAGTACAAACACTCAGGGCGCACCTCGCTGTGCGCCCCGGCATCTCTGCCTTGTTTTCCCAATTAGTTGTAGGTGAAAGTCAGCTCATCCAGGTAAACCGAGTATGGCGACTGTTCGTAGTTGCCGTCCTGCTGGTAGTTAATGGTGATCCCGTACCAACCCGGCGCGGAGCCCGGACTATACGTCTGATTAACCGAATAGGTTTTTCCATTCAGCGTGATCGACTGATACAGCAGTTGATTGCTCGAGGTTCGCTGTACCTGAATCGTGAGGTGATTCCACGAGTTATTGATCGGCTCGCACGGAATTCCTGTCGAGACCCAGTGCGCCGTCACATTGTCCCAAATGTCCCATACATTGGCGCCGGTCAGCGTGCATTGGTGGCCCCAGATCCATCCCTGGTTGTTGAAGAACTGATTGATGTCGAACTCCAGCGCCTGCGAAGCGCTCAGATCAGTCGTATAAAAGTACACGTCATAAACGAAGTTATGCACGTTGGGAACGATGGTGTGGTTCGTGTCCGGCAATCCTTGCGACGAATCCACGCCGATCAAGTGATTGTTGAACAACGCGTCGCCATACCCTTCGCTGCCGCTCAGATAGGTTTCCATTGACTCACCGCTAATCGAGGGAGATTTGATGTTCTGCGTCAGCGAGAAAGTGATGTCGTCGCACGGGGAAGGTGAGCAGTCCACGAAGGTTGGAGCCCGCTGCCCATAATCGGCCCAGCCCCCACTATGCTGCAATTCGGAGAATGACCCGCCGATTCCGTCGCCCGAGACTGTGATCGTGACGGGCGTCGTCGCAGCTCCGCCGCAGTTGTCCCATTCCTCGACAACTGTGTTGTAGGTTCCCGGGCTCAATGCGAGGTTGTAGTTCATGCTGGCTCCGTTCACGACGTAAGCAAGCTGATAGGGAGCGGTGTAAATGCCCATCGAGCCGACGCCTTTCGAGCAAGTCGTCGTCGCTGTTGCGGTGAAATTCACGGGAGACCCGACCGTACTGTTATTCGCGGGTGAGGTTACCGAGACGCCAGACGATCCGCCGGACTTGACTGTGATAGTGACGGGAGTGGTGGTTGCACCTCCGCAATTGTCCCATTCTTCAACCACCGTGTCATAAGTGCCAGGGCTGAGGTCGAGCGTGGTGTTGAGACTGCTTCCATTTACGACGTAGGCAAGCTGATACGGAGCGGTGTAAATGCCCATCGAACCCACGCCCTTCGTGCAGGTCGTCGTGGTCGCCGTTGCGATGAAAGATACAGGCCCGGAATAGCTTCCGTTATTGGTCGGTGAGGTTACGTTTACAGTAGCGAATGCGGCAGGTGTGATGAAAGCGGTCAAGCACACGAGCATGGTGAGCAACTTCGACATGCGATGCGTCTCCAGGTTTGGATTGTTGGGCTTGCCGACAGCAGAACTGCAACGCCCTCAGCGAGCAGGTCGAGGGCTCAGACGAAGTGGGGCAATTTGTGGCGCTTACAACCGTTAACCAGTTTCACCATCGGCTGGGGGAGACTTGCACAGCGTGAAACTGATCAGATAATTTCAACGAAAATACCAGAAACACCTGATTCCCTAAAGAGAAAAGTTTGTGCTATCCAATCGGAGGTTGTAGTACGTTCGAACGGGATCGCCCCGTCACCATTTCTGCCGTCATTTTTCCAATTTCCCATCGGCAACCTTCACGCAACACCGCGACACTAAGCTGCGTTCTCGAATGGCTGAACTTCTCCGCTAGGAGTTGATCCGTGACGGACCGCTCGACTTCGCTCTTTCGCGTTTGTTTGCCTGCTTCGCTCGTGCTTATCGTTGCCGGCCTCGGTTGCCAGGGAGTAACTAATTCTTCGACCGCGCCTCCTCCCGCGAATACTCTGGTTTCGATTTCTGTTTCGCCTGCCAGCGTGAATATTTCTACTGGCGCGACGCAACAATTTACCGCGACCGCGAAATACAGCAACGGCACAACGGCGAACGTCAGCTCAAGCGTGACATGGTCGGTTGGAAGTTCCTCCATCGCATCGGTCAGCAAAAGCGGACTCGTGACCGGTGTGGCTTCGGGCTCAACCAGTGTCACCGCCGCTCTGAGTGGAACGACGGGCACCGCCGCTCTCAGCGTGCAAACTGGCACCGTAACAAAGACGCTTCAGTCGATTGCCGTTGCCCCCAGCACTACGAGCATTGCCGTCGCCGCAACCGAGCAATTCGCGGCAACTGGCGCCTATAGCGACGGCTCGACCGCAAACGTAACGGCCTCGGTGACCTGGACGTCGTCATCGCCGTCAGTCGCGACGATTAATTCCGGCGGACTCGCTACCGGCGTCGCAGCTGGCTCGACCACTGTGACCGCTGCGCTCAGCGGCATCACCAGCAACGCAGCGGCGCTCAGCGTGACCGCACTAACAGTCACTGCAATCAGCGTCGCGCCAAGCTCAGCCAGCATTTCTGTCGGAGGCACCGAGCAGTTCACCGCCACAGCCACCTACAGCAACGGAACCACAGGCAACGTGACATCGACGGCGACTTGGGCCGTCAGCAATTCCAGCGTCGCGACCATCAATTCGAGCGGCCTGGCGATTGCAGTGGGTGCAGGATCTACCGGCGTAACTGCTTCCCTCGATAATTTCACAGGTAGTGCGACTCTCGATGTCACACAAGGCACTATGACCGGTGTCAACATCCCCATGTATCACGTGGATGAAAATCGCAGCGGAGCGAATCTGAACGAGACGCTTCTGACTCCCGCAAACGTTACCTCTGCGAGTTTCGGCAAACTTTTTTCCCAGCTAGTGGATGGCTACGTGTACGGTCAGCCGCTATTGGTTTCGAACCTGACAGTTGCCGGCGCTACCCACAACGTTCTCTTCGCCGCCACGGAAAACGACAGCGTCTATGCTTTCGACGCCGATAGCAACACCGGCAGCAATGCGAATCCCTTGTGGCAGGTCTCGCTGCTGCAGTCCGGCGAGACGCCCTTGACCAATGGTCCCATTCAACCCGTCGAAGGCGTAACTTCGACCCCGGCAATCGACACTACGACCAACACGATGTACGTTGTTTCCACCGAAACTTCATCCGCAGTCGGAGGCACGTTCCGGCTGAATGCTCTGGACATCACAACCGGAGCTCAAAAGTCCGGCAGCCCGATTCAGATTACCGCTTCCGTCAGCGGATCGAATGACACGACGCTTGGTACCGATTGTCTGCAGCGGGCAGCGCTGCTGGTTCTTCCTGGGCCAACTGCCTCTGTGTTTATCGGCTTCGGCAGTTGCCACAGTGGATGGTTGCTGGCTTACACGTACGATGGGTCTGTCCTTACTCAGACGGGTGTATTCAACATGAGCCCCAACCTTACAGGCGAGGGCACATACGGCAGCGCTGGTGGAGTCTGGATGGGTGGCGGCGGACCAGTTTCAGACGGCAGCTACGTTTATGTGACTACCGGAAATGGGCCGTGGGATGGGCAGACGGCCTTCGGCGATTCAGTCATGAAGTTTACGCAGACACTTCAACTGGAAGATTACTTCACGCCCTACGTCTATGCGTACATGGATTGTGCCGATGCTGATCTTGCCTCCGGTGGCCTCATGCTGATTCCCAACACCACAGAACTCGTGGCCGGCGGAAAAACCGGAAAGATCTATCTGCTAAATACCGGCGATCTAGGGCAGATGCAGAACAACGACACCGGGGCGACGCAGACGTTGTGGTTTGAAAGCGATCTCCTGCCGCCTTACGAGGCGACTTGTACCGGCACCACCGAATCCGGATCGGCCGACATTAACTCGTACGAAATCTTCGGCACCTCCGCGTACTTCAACGGCTCCGTCTATCTGGGGATTACGCCGACCGCCATGGATCCAGCGAATGGTGTCGTAAGGCAGTTTCCATATTCCGCGACCTCTGGGCAGCTCTCGTACGGCAGCTACACGCAACCCAACATCCTCGAGGGTAGTTACGGCACAACCTCCTTCATTTCGGCAAACTCCACAAGCCTTTCCTCCACCGGAGTCCTCTGGATGATTGACCATGGCAATCCGCTCCAGAACGGTGGGCAGGTCGCCCCGACGAGCGCCATCCTTCGCGTATACAACGCGAGCAATCTCGGAACCGGAGAGCTCTACGACAGCAATATGAATTCCGGGGACGCTCCCGGCTACGGGATCAAGTTCACCGCTCCCATCGCCGCGAACGGGAAAGTCTATATCTCAACCGCCCACGATCTGACGACCGTGACCAATCCACAAGGCGAACTGGATGTCTACGGATTGAAATAAAGACACCAACACGAGATTCCGTCCGCGCATCTCATTAGCAAGTCCATGGCGGCCCAAGGCAGCAAGTATTGCAGTCCGGAATGCGAAGCTTCAAAGGATACTGGCGAGGGCGCCTGCAATTGCGGCCATTCAGGATGCAAAGGTGCAGTGGTTGCGGCTTAGCTCGATCTCAGCAACAGCGGCCTGAGCAGGTGAAAGCTCTGAGCAATTAGCGAGGTAGGCCCAGCAATTTTCCCGGTTCTTTCTGCCTTTCTTGATCGCGGACCGCTGCGTTGGAAGACTTGGGAGCATCGGAGAAGCCCTGTCCTTCACATCGCGCGAAAGTTTAATCCCCGGTAAGGAATTTCGGCATCCAAACGACGAGCAGGTGCATGTGTGCCGCCTGCGCCTGATACGGAGAGCGCGCGCAGCGAAAGAGTCTGATTCGAATGGATGCCAAGCCTAACAAATCGCGCCGCCTATGGATGTGGATCGCGATCGTCGCCGCGTTTTTCCTCGCAGGCTCTTTCATCGCCGTGAAGATCGTCGTGGCTCGCGCCGAGCCCATTCTCCGTGCGCGCGTAATGCAAACCCTGTCGGCTCGTTACCGCGGCAAAATTCAGCTCGTCGGTTTCGGCGTTTCTATCGCCAACGGAATTCAAGTGACCGGAAGCGGCCTCACGATTTTCGGTGCGGCCGATACCGATCCTCACGAACCCGGCATCCAGCCGCTGCTCAATGTCCGCCAATTCCGTTTCCGGACTTCGCTCACCAGCCTGTTTCATTGGCCGATGCATATCGATACCGTCTATGTGAGCGGCCTCGAACTAAGCATTCCCCCCAAGGGCAGCCGGCAGGAGATCAGCACCATCGGGACAAACAGCAGCCGCGTCTCGATCTTCTTCGATCATGTTAATTGCGAAGACACCACGCTGCTGATCAATACTCCGAATCCGGCGAAGCCGCCGCTTGAATTCGCCATCAGTAATTTGCAGCTCAGCAATGTTGGTCCCGGCCAGCCCTTTCAGTTCGACGCGACGCTCGTTAACCCCAAGCCAGTTGGAGATATTCACTCCGTCGGCGTCTTCGGGCCTTGGCGTCAAGATGATCCCCGCGATACGCCGGTGCAGGGACATTACGTGTTCACTCACGCCGATCTCGGTACGATCAAAGGCATCGCGGGAACTGTTTCTTCGACCGGGGAATATTCCGGTACGCTCGATGATATCCAGGTCGACGGCACGACCGATACTCCCGATTTCCGGATTGCGAGCAGCGGCCATCCCGTCGCGCTTCACACAAAGTTTCACGCCGTTGTCGATGGCACCACCGGCGACACGTATCTGCGGCCGGTCAACGCAACTTTTCTCGATACTTCACTCACTGCCAGCGGTTCGGTCGTTCGCGTCAGGAATCCGCATGGCCACGATATCCAACTTGATGTCATTTTGCATCGCGGCCGCATTCAGGATCTGCTGCGCCTCGGGGTGCATACCGAGCCGCCGATCATGACCGGGCCCGTGACAATGAACGCGCGCCTGAGACTGAGTCCCGGAGACGCCAGTGTTGCCGACCGGCTCCAGTTGAGCGGGACGTTTCACGTGACTGACGCGCACTTCACCAATCTGAAAGTGCAGTCGAAGCTCGATATCTTCAGCCTGATCAGCCAAGGAAAACCGCGCGAAGCCCACGATCATCTGGACCAAACGGTTCCCACAGACTTGAAGGGCGTGTTTACTCTGCAGGATGGCCTTCTGAGTTTTTCATTGCTGCATTTCCTGATTCAGGGCACTCATGTGGATATGGCTGGCGTTTATAGCCTCGACGGCCAGACGTTCGATTTCCATGGAAAGGCAAAACTCGAGGCTTCGCTTTCGCAGATGACGACTGGATGGAAATCGGTTCTTCTGAAACCTCTGGATCATTTCTTCCGCAAGGACGGAGCCGGCACGGAAATCCCGATTCGAATTTCCGGCACCGAGTCGGAGCCGCACTTCGGGCTGGATTTCCGTAATAAGGATGACAAGCTGGGCACTGCAGGAAAAGAGGAAATGGCCTCGCAGAATCGTTAGGACGGTAGGTGTTAAGTTGCCCTTTTTTCGCGGCACAACGGAACGCATGTGAAAGCCATGATTTTTAGAAAATCTCTGTCACAACGCGCAATCACGCGCCCTCGGAGGTAATTATCATGAGTGAAAATGCCAGTACGACCTTGCCTGCAGTCGTTGAGAAAGTAATTCGACCTCTACAGCCGGGAGAACCGGAGAAGGCGCAGATCAGCGTTGAAGGGGCCGATCATCTTTATCGCGAGTTGCGCATCGAGAATGTGCTCACCAACGAAAATGGCGAGTCGGTAAAACTGAAGCCGGGCGCGGAAGTCGATGTCACCATCGAGGCTTCTCCCCATGCCACCACCAGTCACGAGGAATCCGCCGCGGAGCAGCCCGAGCGCAAAGATAAGAAAGACAACAAGTAGAATTGCGCACAGCGCCCCTCGTCGCGCAGCTTGACCGAGCCTCTTCCGCTGGGTCATTTTCTGCCGTTGAGAATTCGCAGCAGCAACAACCAGCGCCGCACGTTGGTCGTCATCAGAAAGTTCTCTTTTACATGCGCGCGCCCGTTTTCACCCAGTTGTTTCGCGAATTCGGGATGAGTCAACAGGTATCGCATCTGATAGGCGCACCCCTCCACCGAGTGCACCAGCACTCCGGTCAGTTTGTGAATAACTTGGTTCGGAATTCCACCGACTGCGCCTGCAATCGTTGGCTTGCCCTTCCAAAGCGCCTCGGTTACGGTCAGCCCGAAACCCTCTTTCACCGACTTCTGCACGATGATGGTGGAAGCCCGCTGCAAAGCATTAATCTGTAGAGCGCACCACGGAGGCAGATCGAGAATGATAATGTCCGGATCGTCACCCGCTGCCTCGCGCACTTCCCGCAGGACGGCCGCTCCTTCAGGGTCGTCGGTTGCCCCTCCACCCGCCATCACCAACTGAAAATCCACATACTTCCGAGCTTCTTTGAACGCGAGAATCACCCCTACCGGATCTTTGGCCCGGTCGAAGCGCGACACCTGGGTCACGATGGGCCGCGAACGGTCGATGCCCAATTCGTCGCATACCTGCTGGACATACGCATCGTCGAGTTCCTTGTTTTTCTCCGACAACGGGTCGATGCACGGGTAGAAAAGATACTGCGGGATCGGCAACTGCCTGGAAAAAGATTGCGAAGAAAAAATTGAGGCGTCGTATTTCTCGATAAATGGGCGAAGGAAACCCCAGACCTCCGGATTCGGATTTGAGAGATCGATGTGGCATCGCCAGATCCAGTGTTGCGGCGAATTCGTGCGCGCTCGAATCAGTGGCGACGGCTGCGGATCGTGGATCACAATGAACTCTTCGTTGAACTGCAGCCGCTGCCGGTTTTGCTCGTTGTTCATCAGGAAAATGTCTCGAGCCTGCTGCGTGAGCCGGTAATCACTGCCCTGAAGTGCATTGTGAAAAGCTTTTGTGATTTCAAAAAAATCGTTTCCCCCGGTGATCACGTCCCAGTGAGTCAAGACTTCCACTTCGTTTAACAGCGGCACGAGTTGGTGTAGCATCTCTGCCACCCCGCCGCCTACCGCGGTCGAATTCACCATCTTCAGGGTTTTGCCTTTCAGTTCCCGCGACAGAAACCTCAATTCATCGATGTCCGCTTCGCCCACGATTTTCTTGTAATCGTCGAGGCGCGGGGGTGGCACAGGCGCTGGCGGAGTCTCCCAGGTGCGCGGCCTTTTTCGTCGTTCGACGCGCCCGGGTGGGGCGGGAGCGGGTGTTGTAACCGTAAAGGCTCCAGTGGAACTCGACGGAAGTTCCGCAGCCACGGTTTCGCTGCTAGTTTGCGATTCTACAGGTTCCATAAACTGATCTGTTACACCAACGCTCGTTCCACGATCCTGATAATTTGATTCTTCACGTCTTCCAACGTAAGCGTGTAAATGTCGATACGATTCAACTGCCGCGCCGCCTCAGCCAGACCGAGATCTTCGAGAAGCCACTGCGAGAAATCGTTGGACATCAGCTTTATCCGCAGCCGTGCCTCGATGAAATGATGTTGAATGCTGTGCACCGACACGTGCCGCAGCCCTTCGGCGAACTCCCGTAGAGTGCGCGCCACGTACTGCGTCGGTATCACTACAATGTCGGAAGCGCAGAAATAAAAGGTCTCTCTGGCCTGCCGGCTCGCTGCGCCTTGGCTGCGATTCACGAATTCGCCGACAATTTGAACGAACTTTTCTCGCAGATCCGCGACCGACGTGAACTCCCGTACGTCCACGCTCGCCAGCACTTCCGCCAGGCTGGGTTCGTTGCACGCCGACAAGGCCCATTCCGCAAAGTCATTGGAAAAGCCTTCACGGAGGAAGTGGTGCTCCTGCAAGGTCCGAAACGTATGTTGAAAGATGGAACCTTCGGGGCATGCTCGTAACGCATCCAGAAACTCAACCAGAGTCGTCGCCTTCTGCGGCGTAACCCGCAGCAGATGCGCTGAGGTATTGAAATAGAACGGTTTCACTGCCGCGTGCTGCTGAACAGGTATTGTTGCCGGTGTTGTCATTGGATGCCTGTCCTGTGCGAAATGTTCCCCGCAAAAAATGCGTTCATAACCCCTCTCCGGGATGGATCGAACTTATGGCCTATTCAAATCTTCTGTTTTTCTTGTCCGATATCTTGTTCTTCCGATGCTTGGTGTGCCCTCACGCCGCGGGCACGCTGGTTCGAGGTTTTGCGCCGGTGCGATCCGGACCATCCAGCCGCAATTCGCAAAGTTCAGTGATCAGATCCCCTGCCCACCCATAGATGTTGTGCTCCCGTATCTGCTTGCGCATGTTGCGCACCCGCATCTGTTTTTCTTCCGGTTCCATTTCCAGGGCCGCGCGAATCGCTTCGGCTGTCTGATCGATGTCATACGGATTTACCAGCAGCGCGTCTCTCAATTCACGCGCCGCACCGGTGAACTGGCTCAGGATCAGAACGCCGCGTTCGTCGCGCCTTGCGGCCAGAAATTCTTTTGCTACCAGATTCATTCCATCGTGCAGAGACGTCACCAGGCAGAGATCCGTTGCCCGGTAAAAGTCGTCGATTTCGTGATGGCTGTGATGCCGCTTCAAGAACAAAATTGGCTTCCAGTTGCCCGATTGAAACCGCCAGTTGATTCTCTCCGCCTCCGCTTCCACTTCCGCCATCAGGTCCTTGTATCTGCGGATGTGCGTGCGGCTCGGTGCGCCAATTTGAATAAATGTGAATTTCCCCTGATATTTCGGATGCTTCTCCAGAAACCGCTCGATGGCCTGAAACCGCTCCGGGATTCCCTTCGTATAGTCGACTCGGTCCACCCCCAGCCCAACAAAGGGAGTTTCTATCCCCAGGCTGTGCATAAGGGCGGCGCGTTTCAGATACTCCTCCTTGAAGTCGATGTCCGGAGCAGCATCCTCAGGAGAATCCACACTGATCGGGAAAGGATGCACAATCGTCCGATGATTTTGCCGTGCCACGGAAAAGTGTTCCCAATCGACCCGCGACTCCACCACTCGATCCACCGTTTGCAGAAAATTATTGCAGTGCGACTGCGTGTGAAATCCAATTAGATCCGCGCCCAGCAGTCCCTCCACTAATTGCTTCTGCCACGGACAAATGCCGAACGCTTCCGGATTCGGCCACGGAATGTGCCAGAAAATCGCTACCCTCCCATCCGGTCTTTTCTCTTTGATCATCCGCGGCAACAATGCGAAGTGATAGTCCTGCACCAGAATCGCCGGTTTTGAAACGTCGGCAATCTCCTGCTGAAGCGCTGCATTGAATTTGCGATTCACTTCCTGGTAATACTGCCAGTCCTCCGCCCTGAAAATCGGTCGTGTATGCGCCACGTGGCATAACGGCCACAGGCCCTCGTTGGCGAAGCCGTAGTAGTATCCTTCTTCTTCTTCCTTGGTGAGCCACACGCGCCGCAGCGTGTAGCGCGGATCGCGCGGAGGAACCCTCAGCCGGTCATGCGAATCCACCACTTCCATGTCCGCATCACCGCTGCCATGCGCGATCCAGGTTCCATCACAGGCGTCAAGAACAGGCTCGAGTGCCGTCACCAGACCGCTCGGCGGCACCACCGCCTCCACCGTCTTGCCTTTGCGCTCGTGAATGTAGGGCTCGCGATTCGACACCACAAATAAACGCCCGCCCCCCAGCCGGTATTCAACTTGTACGGCCAGCCGGTCCGCAGTCCACATCGATTCTCCGGCTTCCCGCAGCCGCGCTTCTTGTTCCGCCGCAATCCGCGCCTGGCTTAGGCTCTCCGTTAAACCCACTACTTCCCATGCCAGCGGCTTGAAAAGATCGAGATCGGGCATTTGGTGTGGCGACGAAATTCGGCCCGTGCGCAACGCGCGCATCCACTGTGCCGCCCGCGCGATCGGACCGGCAATGCTCCAGCGCACGATCAGCACTGTGATGCACACGATCAGAAAGACCTGGATCAGAACCGTCACAAACGCTTCCCGCCACGTGCGAAGATTCTGTGCCCGGATGTAATCCGCGTCGTGCACCACCAGAAGCCCGCCAACGATCTCGTCCTGGCGGTAGAGTGGCAACGCGAAAATGTTTACCGGCCTGCCGTTCAGCCGGATATAAGAGCTCTCGCCGTGTCCTTGCACCATCGCCTGCATCAGATCGCGCGGGGTCGAATTCAGTACCTTCGCCAGCTCGGGGCTAATCGCAATCACTTTGCCCTCGCGATCGCTCACCGCAAATCCCAGCAGGTGTTCACGGTTTCCGAAATGGTCAACCGTCCGCTGCAGCGCCCGGTCCGAACCGTCCTCCCACGATTTCTCGATATTTCCCGCAACGCTTTCGCCCAGAACCTCAGCCCGCCGTTCCAGCTCCCGGCGCAGCGCGAACTTCTCCCGCACCACTTCGTAATACGAGAAGCCCAGCGATACCAGCGTGATACCCACGATCAGAGACACAATCAACCGCAAGCTCAACAGCCGCACGAGACCTCCCGCGATTCGGCGATATCGATCTGTTTTTTGCACGATATATTTCGCTCTGTTTTATTTGCGGCGAAGGCGGCGCGTGCGCCTTTCTGAATGGGCAATCGAAGTTTGCGACTCGCGATCTTCCATCGAATTTCGGAGTCGTTAAGGCGCATCAGTCTTGTGTGGCAACTCTGGGGAGATTGTAGTCATCGCCGCCGGTGCACAACATACGGAGATCACTGTAGAACTTCCGATGTGATCTTAGAGCTTAAGACTCCTGGCGAATCGAGCCCGTGTGCAGGAGCACCCTGCCTCATCGCGGCTCATGCTTCGCAACCTGCCCGATGGTAGACTGTGCAGTTCAGCATCACGATTTCGGAAGGTAATGCCATATGGCCGAAACCACGCTCGCACCCGCCGCCCCCACGCCGCTCACCGCTCTCACGGACGACGAAATTCTCTTTCGCGACAACATTCGTCAGTTTGCCGACGACAAAATTCGTCCACTTGTCAAAGAAATGGATGAAAAGGGCGTTTTTGAAAAAGATCTCATCCATGAGTTCTTTCAGCTCGGTTTAATGGGCATCGAAATTCCCGAGCAGTACGGCGGCGGCGGGGCAAAATTTTTCGAAGCCATTCTCGCCGTCGAGGAACTCTCGCGCGTCGATGCTTCGGCCGGCGTCATCGTCGACGTCCAGAACACTCTCGTCAACAACGCTCTCTTGCGCTGGGGCAGTGCCGAGCAGAGGAAGCGCTACCTGCCGAAAATGGCTGCCGATACCTGCGGCGCCTACGCCTTGAGCGAGGCCGGTTCCGGCTCTGACGCGTTTGCATTGCAGACCCGCGCCGAACTCAAGGGATCCGATTACGTGCTCAATGGCCGCAAGCTTTGGATCACTAACAGCAAAGAGGCCGATCTCTTTGTGCTCTTCGCCACGCTTGATCCCTCTGCCGGATACAAAGGCATTACCGCATTCATCGTTGAGAAAAAATTCCCCGGCTTCAGCGTAGGTAAGAAAGAAGATAAGCTCGGTATCCGCGCGTCATCCACCTGCGAGCTCATCCTCGAAGATTGCAAGGTTCCCAAAGAAAACGTCCTCGGCGAGCCGGGCAAAGGCTACAAGATTGCCATCGAAACGCTAAACGAGGGCCGGATCGGCATCGGAGCGCAGATGATCGGCCTTGCTCGCGGTGCCTGGGAATATGCCGCTAAATATGCGCAGGAGCGCAAGCAATTCGGAAAGCCAATCGCGGAATTCCAGGGCATCCAGTTCCAGATCGCGCAAATGGCTACCGAGATTGAAGCCGCGCGTCTCATGGTTTACAACGCCGCGCGTATGAAAGACGCCGGTGTAAACTTCGTCAAAGAAGCCGCCATGACCAAGCTCTTTGCCTCGCAAGTCGCCGAACGCGTCACATCGCTCGCCATCGAAATCTACGGTGGCTACGGGTTCACCAAAGATTATCCCGTCGAAAAGTATTGGCGGGATGCCAAGATCGGCAAGATTTACGAGGGCACTTCGAACATGCAGCTGGCAACGATTGCGAAGCTTCTCCTGGGTGGAAAATAAGCTTTCCTCCGCCTTCGTTTTGTTTCGGTGAAGGCGCGAAACATCTCGTCTGGAGCGGCTTTCCCGCATATTCAGCAATTCCCATTGCTCAATATATGCATTCCATTGCACTTCCACTCTTGCAACCATGCCAACCTCATCTCCTTAACCCGCATCTATTCAATGGTTTCCGACTTTGTCCAGCATTGGCTCACAAGCTGCACTTCGTGTGTTTGCCTGCTCTTGTGAGGCATTTTCGGGGTGTGATTTGATGAACTGGCACGACAGCACAGCGATTGCGGTTCCCGCTCCGGCTCCAGCTCCCAAGAATAAGAAAAAGCGAAGCCTTCTTCCTTTGCTCACGGTTGTCTTTGTGCTGTCCTACGGTTTGATGACCATGCTGATCGTCGAACAGGGCGCGGCCATCCAGTCCCAGAGCAATCTGATCAAGGTTCTGTTGCCGGAGAGCCGCGAACTTTGGGGACTGAAAGGCAAAGCCATTGCCGATCAGCAGGCAGCAAAAGCCAAGGCGCAAGCCCATGGAGCGAATCCGGCAACTCAGGCTCCAACGCAGGCTCCGTCCCACAACGCCCAGGCGCAAGCACCGGCCGCTTCGCAGCCTCATGCTCAAGGCCACGTCGATAAGGCGACAAAGCCGCAGGTTCAATTTCCGCCGATCCCGGCTTCAGACCTGGATCCGCGGCGCACCGTCCGCACGATCTAACTAATGAACCGATTCAGGTTCTGCTGAGCGAGTTCAGTTAGGTAGGTTTGATAAGCAAGTTGAGCAATGAAGGTTCTGACCCTAGCCTTGTTGTTCAGTCTCCCGGTTGCCCAGCCGCAGCCCGTCCGCCAGCCATCCAGCCAACTCGCCACGCATAGCAAAGGCGGACGCTGGTATCTCGCCGCCACCGGCCACGCCGTCTACTGCTATGGTCCCGTCATGACTCTGCCTCGAGCGAACGGCGAACTGCAGCGCGTCGCCACTTTCTGCCGCGACGGCCAGGCCGTCGTGCCCCTGAAAGAATAGATCGCCACTTCAGACGCACTTCCGAAGAAAGTCGTTTAGGACACGGCGTCATTCCGAGCGCAGCCGTTTTCTCCAGGCGGGAGCAAGGAATCTCGCGCACATCCGCTGCATCTTACCTTGTAAACTGGTAACGCAAATTCAGAAAGCACAACTGATAGCGCATGCCTTCGACCCATGCCCGAACTCCCCGAAGTCGAAACCATCGCTCGCGGCCTCGCCCGCCGCGTTACCGGAGACGTCATCGAATCCGTCTGGCTGGGAAAAAAGCCCGAGCCACTGAAATCTTCGGCGCGCGAGATCGCCTCTGCACTCGACGGCTCACGCATCGCCGCCGTCCGCCGCATGGGCAAACACATCGTCTTCGATCTCGAAAGCAACAATGTGGCGCGGGCGCCCGCGCCTGCGAAGGCTTCCCACCCGAAAGCCCAATTCATCGTTCACCTCGGCATGACCGGCAGCCTGCAGGTCACCGGACCACAAACCGAAATCCCCAAACACACGCATGCCATTGCGCGCCTCGCCTCTGGCAGGGAACTGCGCTTCGTCGACCCCCGCCGCTTCGGCCGTCTCAGCGTCGCTCGCCGCGGAGATTTCGATACAACTGGCATCGAGCCTCTCGAAATCGATCTCGATCATTTCATCGCCTTGTTCCGTGGCCGCAAAACTCCTATCAAGAGCGCGCTGCTCAACCAGAAACTTCTCCGTGGCGTCGGCAACATCTACGCCGACGAATCTCTGTTCCGCGCTGGCATTCGCCCACGCCGCCGCGCTTCTACGATTACCCGCGATCAGTTCGCGAAACTCCTCGCCGCGATCAAAGAGGTTCTTCAGGAGGCGATCGCTCTCGGCGGCTCATCGATCTCCGATTACGTCGACGCCAACGGCGACGAAGGTTTCTTCCAGCTCCAACACCGCGTCTACGGCCGCGAAGGCGAGCCGTGTTTGGTCTGCAAAACTCCCGTCAAGCGGATCGTCATCGCCGGCCGCAGCAGCCACTACTGCCCGCATTGCCAGAAGTAAGCTCTTGCGAGTCAACTCGGGCCAGCCCTTGTCAAACGGCGGGTATCATCCAGATGTCATTCCGACGAGCGAGCGCAGCGAGCCAGGAGAAACCTGCTTTTGCCAACCAGAGGGGACCCAATAATGGGGCGACTGCCTTCTCGCTGGCTTTATAATCTCCCGAGCCCGATTTGCAAGGCATGTCCGACTTTTCCATCGGCGTCGATCTCGGTGGCACCAACCTGCGCGTGGCCGCCGTCACCAGTGAAGGCAGGCTTCTCGAGAAGGTTTCGATCGAGACCAAGGTCAGCCTCGGCCCCGAACCCGCCATCGACAAAATGTGCGGCGCAATTCAGCAATTGATTGCGAAATATAAGAACAATAATCTTTGCGGCGTCGGCCTGGGCTTGCCGGGAATTGTCGACATTGAGAATGGAATCATGCGCAAAGCGGCCAACCTTCCTGGTTGGGAGAACTATCCCGCCCGCGCTGAAATCGAGCGCCGCCTTCGCACGAGCGGCATTCTCCAGAATCATGCGCAGGTTGTTGTTGAAAACGACGCGCGCGCCGCTGGTTTCGGCGAGCACTGGATCGGCGCCGGCCGCGGCGTCCGCAACATGGCAATGTTGACCTTGGGCACCGGAATCGGCGGCTGTGTGATCCTCGACGGAAAAATCTGGTATGGCATGAACGGAATGGCCGGTGAGTTCGGCCACGTCACAGTTGAACCCGACGGCCAGCCATGCGGTTGCGGCAATCGCGGATGCGCCGAGCGCTACGCCTCCGCGAGCGCAATCATGCGCATGGCCCGCGAGGCGATCGCGAGTGGTGCCGGCTCGCTTGCTCAAGCCGCATCGTCGGATGCCGAGTTCGGGGTGAAGTCGATCTTTCAACTTGCGATGCAAGGCGATGAACATGCCCGCAAAATCTTCCGCACATTCGGCCGTTATCTCGGCATCTTGCTGGCCGATCTTGTCAATATTCTGAATCTTGAAATGTTCGTGATTGGCGGCGGTGTGGCGAGCGCCTGGGAGTCATTTGCCCCGACGATGATGAATGAACTCTGCGCACGGTCGATCGTTTTCGGAGCAACAGCCTCAAATGCTGCGTCTTGCGCGGCGGCTTCAAACGCAGCCTCTCCAAAGAAAGAGACTGTCGATTCGCAAGTTCCAGCCAACAGCTTGCGCCAAACCGTGATCACGCGCGCCGTTCTAGGCAGCGACGCTGGCTTGTATGGTGCGGCGCATCTCGCGGAGTTGGCAAATCACAAGTTTGCGAAGGATATGAAATGACGCAACACAAATTCAAGACGAAGCTGATTGGTCATTCTGATATGGATGCGGCGGGGATCAAGCCCCCATTCGACGTTTTCGAAGTTTTTCAGCGCAGAGGCCGCGTGCCCGTCAAAGGAACCATCAATGGATCTCCTTTTCGCAGTTCGCTGATGAACATGGGCGATGGCCACATGATGGCTGTCAACGCTCAAATGCGTGAAGGCGCAAACTGCAAAGCAGGCGACACGGTCGATGTAGTCATGGAGTTCGATGCCGACGAACGTAAGGTTGAGGTTCCGGCATACCTGAAGAAGCAAATCGCTGCCGACCCTGCAGCAAAATCCTCGTGGGAGAAGCTCTCGTACACCCACCAGAAAGAATATGTACGCGAGGTCCAAGGCGCAAAAAAGCCCGAGACCCGCCAAAAGCGCATTGCAGCTATGATGGACGCTCTGCGCAACAACCGGCGCAAAAAGTGAAAGGCACGCGGCAGCAGTAAAGCCGCGTTAGCCGCCAAATCTCACCGCTGCAGGTCCGCGTCGATCCGGCGCCAGCCCGACACGCTGTAGCGCTCGCAAGAAAATTTCATTCTGCTCCGGCGTCCCGATCGTCACTCGAATGCAATTCGGCGCCCCCCACGCTCGCAGCGGACGCACGACCACACCCTCTTCCTGCAATCTGCCGGCGAAACCTGCGCCATCTTCTCCCGTGTCGCAATACAAGAAATTCGCCCAGGTCGGAGCAACCCGGTATCCCATGCCTCCCAGCTCCCGCGCCAGAAATCGCGCCTGCACGGCGTTGCTCTCCGCAACGTGCGCCGTGAATTCCGTATCTTCGAGCGCTTCCATCGCTGCCGCCTGGGCTACCGATGGCACCGAATACGTGTTGCGCATGCGCGCGCAATATCCCAGCAATTCCGCCGGGCCAAGCCCATATCCCACGCGCAGTCCTGCCAGCCCATACGCTTTCGAAAATGTTCGCAGCACCACCACGCTCGCGCCTCGTACAACATACTCGAGTGAGTTCGAATAATTCACCTGCCGCAGCATCGCAAAGTGAGAAGCAAATTCGTAATACGCCTCGTCAAGAACCACCACCAGATGTGTGGGCACCTGCGCCAGAAACCGCTCGACCGCGCCTGCCGTCACCATGGTGCCGGTGGGATTGTTCGGATTCGCCAAAAAAACGATACGCGTATTGGCATCGATCGCGTTCAGAATCGCGCCCAGATCGCAAGTGTCGTCGCGCATCGGCGCTTCGATCAGCTGCGCTCCTGTCGCATGGACGGCCATCGAATACACGATGAACGACCGCTCGCTGGTCACGGCATTCAATCCCGGTCCGAGTAAGGTCTGGCAAAGCAAAGCCAGCATCGCCGTCGAGCCCGCCGTCACTAGCACTTGTTCCGGCGGCAGCCCGTGATGTGCCGCCAGCTTCGATCGCAGCGGCTGGCAATCGTCATCCGGATACAGATTGCTCGCTCCCAGCGCTTTTCTCATGGCTTCCAGCGCTCGCGGCGAGGGTCC
>JASHNX010000245.1 GCA_030041415.1 Candidatus Sulfotelmatobacter sp. | reverse complement strand
CCGTCAACGTGGTCGACGCCATTCTGCGAGTCGTCCTCTTCGATGAAGATCGCCGAGTTGGCCCACACGCTACTGTGACTGATGTAGTCGATGATGCGGCCAACCGCCAGGTCGTTATCGGCCTCTTCGGCTTGCACCTCGGGAGGGCCGCCGGTATGGTCGCACATGATCCACAACTCTTCTAGCGTGGGTACCGTATTGTTTGCGACGTCATTGTTGAAGTCCTGAAGCCACAGATCGACCCGGAACTGGTCGGGGATACCCAGATCGAACTGCGGGAAGTTGGGAACAAGGTGGAGATATACCGCGGGTATCGAGGACTCGGCCTGCACCGTGTTCTGGTAGTACAGAGTTGTCTCGCCTTGCGTTCCAGGAGGTCCGCAATCAGGCCCTCCTTCGAAGCACTGCGAGTCGGCGTAAAAATCGCTCCAGCTCGGCTCGCTGGTCGAGCCATTGGGCTGCAGGAAGGTATCGTTCTCCACATATTCGCCGTACAGCTTTACCGGCAAGCCGGCGGCTGCGGCTTCTGAGAACAGGAACCCCTTGTTTTGATAAGCGAGTGCGTCGCCAGCGTTACCGCCGGGATAACTGCGGATCCAGTCAGGCGACTGGATGTCGTCAGCGTAGGGAGCCATGCCCTCCTGAATCCACTGGTGACCGTCAGCCGACTGGCGGCTGGGGTCGTAGAAGTTATCCAGGAGCGGGAAACGCGTCACTAGGTTGTGCACGTTGGGGGTGACCGGAGTTCCGCCTGCGGCAGTTCCGTCGCCGAACACAGCCAGTGAAGGATCGCCATTGCCGGCGGCTACATCGCCGAGTATCTGATCATAGGTGCGGTTCTCACGAACGATCATGAACACGTGCTTAATCAGCGATGGGGAGCCGATCTTTTCAGGAATCACGACCGGCGCGACACTTGGGCTGCCACCGGAGGCGGACTCAATATTTTGCGTCCGATTCCAATGGTTGTACTCGTAAACGTCGCTCGTCATGGTCGCCAGAGTAGCGCTGTTTGGCACAGGAACGATGCTGACCGTGCCGTTGTCCTGGTGGGTGTTGTAATCGCAGACCCCGTAGTCACATTCGAACGAATCACGCGTACCGATGCCTTTGTCGTTGGAAACGATGAGCACGTTCTGCGGCGCGTCCAGCACAACCGAGCTGGGCGCGTAGGCGACCGGAATCATGCCTTCAACGGCACTCTGTACGCCGTTGGCCAGGTTAACCACCGCAACCGCGTTAGCATTGTAAAGCGCGACGTAAGCAACGCCTGCCTTGGCATCGACGGCGATCGAGTCCGGCGCGGCGCCATAGGCTGATTCTCCCGCGCCAGGTATTCCGATCGGTAGCGCGAGCGAGATTGTCCGCTCGACTACGTTGCTGGCGGTGTTGATCACCGAAATAGTGTCGCTATAGGTGTTGGCAACCAACAGGTATGGCCCGTAGAAGGCCATCCCAGTCGGATGTAGACCACCTGTTGAGATGCTATCGGTGACCGTCATCGAGGCCAGATCAACCACAGAGACAGTGCCGGTGATCGCCGCGCCAACCACCGGGTCGGCGACGATTTCAGTGCCCGCGGACCAGATTTGGAAATCTGCCTCGGTCGCGGCCCGGCCGCCCTCGTTGCTGACATACGCGGTCGTGCCGGTGCTGTTGAGCACGACGCTGTGCGGTGCGTTGCCGACCCGAATCTGCGTTCCTTGCTGCAGTGTAGCCAGGTTGATTTGGGCAAGCGTATCGTTCTGGTTCAACAGCGCGTAAGCGGTCTCTCCATTTTGAGCGATCGCGACGCCGCCAGGATATGAAGTCCACGGGCTATAGAACGTTCCGCAGGGTACGGCGTAAGCGCCCGGAGGGCTGTTCGGGAAGCAGGCAATGAAAGAATCCACTGGTTGCAACGCCGGCACGCTGATTTGCGCGTCGTCTGACAGCAAGCCTTGTGCATTGACGTTGGCCACGGTAACGTAGCTGTCGTCTTGGCTGAAGACAAGCTGCGTGCCGTTCGCCGAGTAGGCGATGCCGCTGTAGCTGCCGCTCGGGTCGACTCCGAACGGGATGTAGTTCTGCAAAACAACGCCGGTCTGGGTGTCGAACACCTCAACTGCTCCGTTGCCATTGGATGTATACGTACCCATGGTGAGCACGGCGGCGGTGTGAGTCTTGGTGTTGGGGTTCAGCGCAATGGCTTTCGCGCGGACTTGGATACCGAGGTTAACTTGAGTTCCGGACGGATTGATAATCTGTCCGTCGCTGACGACCCACGAACCATTCGTCTGCGGGCCGACCTCATACGTCGGGTAATACAACTGGGACTGAGCAGCGGCGAGACCCGAGAGGCCCAGGCCAGCCGCCACGACGCCTGCGAGCGGGCGCAGCCGGTTGGTCCGGGACTTTTTTCGAGACCTATTTCGAAACTTGTTTCGAGACATATACCGTTCTCCTTGGATTCTTAGGTAGCGGAAAAGTTAGAAGAAGGGACTTCGTAGCGGTTGTCATCCTGTTCCTCAATACCAACAGGACTTGGCGCAAACATTGCACCAAGGCCTGCAGTCTAGCTTTGAGAAACAAACGCCAGCATGACGCGAAGATTACATTTTCGTAATCTGTGTCAGGCGGTGAAATGACGCGCGCAATGGAAACGCGTTACAGGTTTGAACGGACGTCGTGCGGTCCCATGCCGTGAGCGGTGTCACGTGAACGCCTCGTGGATTGAAAACAAAGGGTTTGTTGGCTTCGTTCCGTAAAAATGGGACTGAGAGATGATCCTTGTGATAATTATCTTTAAGATATATGTAAACAAATGTTAATTACTCGTGGATAGGTGCGATCGCGAGTTCGAAGTTGGTGGCCAAAGGACCGGGGTAGGTCTTCGGGAACGAAGGAAAGCAAGGTCACGATAACAGTTTATGGACACGTCGATCCAGGTTGGAGAGACGGAAGAGCGCCTGCGAGGTCCTTAGGTAAGCCGTGAAGTCGAGATGGGGAGTATTGTGCTTGATGCACGACGATGGGCCCCCAGTGCACTTCAGTTCGCTGGAATAGCCTAGTTTACATTCTAAAATAGCGCTTTAACCCACAGAGCGCCTGTTGAGCTCTGGCACTGCAGGATTTTTCATTTTCATTGTGTCATGTGCGGTCGGATGGCTGGAACTACTGGTCCTCCAGGGCGGTAGGGTCGCTGTTGCAAACGATCGAGTCGATCGAGCGCACGACTGAGAGCTCGGTCATTGGCTGCTTCATAACGAAGAAGTCGATCGAGGAAATCAGAAGTTGGAAGTCCTTCCCGGCTAAGACCAAGGTCTATATAGGCGTCATGATCTGACTGAGACTTACGCACCAAGTAGTCGATGCCAAGTTCTACAATGGCAAGTTCAAGTGGCAAGTGGCACTCTTTGGCTTGAATCTGTGCATTGCGCTTTAGCCGGGGCCATAACTCTCGAAAAGGGGCATAGGCAGCAAAAAGCTCTTCCTCTAGTTCTTTTGGCATTCCGTTTCCAGCTTCGATTTCCTTTCGAGCGCCTTCTAGAAGATGGAAAGCCGCGACCTGTTCGGAATGCATAATATCCGTTTTGCTTGAGAACAGCGTGCCAAATCGAAACTTGGTCTGCGCTGTCCGGATTGCGGCGGTTTCGCTGTACCATGCACGAATCCGTCTAAAGTAGCAAACTGCGATGCGGTGTACCTCAAGGACCTCTAGAACATCTACGGGTTGGTACGTTCGGCACAAACTGCCGAAGTGTTTGCGGAAGGCGTCGCTGTCATCTCCTGGCCAGTAAGACTCTGGAAGGAGTTTCTCCGCACATAGGCCATGTTTTAGGGCGTTTCGGCAGCTAAATCTCTTGCCTCTGTCCGTCCTAGGACCGGTTGACTTCTTTGCGTTTTCGCGATTCGCTCTTAATTTGCGCTCGGAGATGCCCGAGACCTGACTGGGCCTGGCTGGCTCGGTTGCTCCGTTACTTCCTTTCGCGGAACTTTTCATTTAGACCTTCTGGCGGGGGAGGCGGGATATTTCGCGAGAGTCTAGTGTGGACGATTTGGTCGCTGAATGGGAAGACTGTCGTCCAGTTACCTTAGTCTTGGTCCTTTCGATTTGGTCCGCCGAGGGAGCGCAATAGCTCAAGAGCAAAACTGTCTCTCAGCAAGGTGATCGCGGAAACATTGAGCAGGACCCGTGCTTGCTTGAATTCGCTTTACTGCCTTTTCTTCTTAGCCTTCGCCCATCTCGCTTGGGCGACGCGACGCATTTTTTCGCGACGCTGTTCGGGAGTCATTCGCTTAGCTGCGATCTTGCCACCTTTACGACCTTCTCGAGCGAAGAATTCTCGGGCTTTTTTGTCTAGCGCCATTGGTCGCAGACTACCACCGTATTCAGCTCACATGCAATCTATCACGCATTCTTATTGACAATGCATAGGGGGTATGCATATAATTTACATGAAAAACAGAACGGCCCGGAAAGCGGCACCACCCGCCAACCGAGCCTAACCCCATTAGACCTGATAAGGAGGCCAATGTGGCTGCGTCCACTCTAGCAAAATCTCCCAATTCTCATCCGTTCTTGGAACGGGCAGTTGGACGGTTCGCGCCACCGGACAACCAAAGACTTCAACCTCGGTTCCGAGTGTTCCCCACCGGCAAGGCGGACTATCACTGGCACGTCGTAGCTTCGGCCACCAGTCGAACCGTCTCCCGCCACAAGAGCTTGGCTTACGCACTTAGGAAATGCGCCCGGCTGAACGGGCAACGAAGGAGCGTGAGATGAAGCCAACTAAGAGAGCTGACGCTTCCATTCGCATGGCACGACGTATCTGGGGCGGCCTTTCCCGCGAGGCGTTAAGCAGACTCAAGGAGATCACCGAAGAACACCACTTCTCGCTTTCCGCTGGCGATTTGACGTACTTGCAAAACGGATGGTACGTGACGCACACAGGGTTGATCGGTCTCGCCCGGCGCAATCGGTGCGCCGGCATCCACGTCCACTCCGTCTCCGGTTTTTGCGATCCGTCCGGTCAGCGGTGGGCATTCAAAGCCACGGTCTACAAATCCCGAAACTGTCGCGGATTTGTTGGCTACGGTGATGCGAATCCGTCGAACGTCTCCTACCTCGTGCAGGGCGCCGAGATGCGAGTAGCAGAAACGCGAGCTGTCAATCGCGCGCTTCGCAAGGCATACGGCATCGGCATTTGCTCGGTTGAAGAGATTGGAGCGCTTCCTGAACCGTCTCCGATTGAGCGCGAACCCAAAAAGCTTCCAACCAACGCAACAAACGGCAGTGGATACTCCAGCGGAACCGTTCGCGACCGCCTTTGCCAGGTAATTCGGCAGCACCAACTTGATCCCAATCTGGTCAAAGCCTACGCAACAGAGTTCTGTGGAACTGAGGCACTGCGTGAGGCGACTCGCGAACAGGTCGAGAGCTTTGTTGCACACCTCGCCGACTGGGCGGAGAAAGATCGCAACGCGCTGCTCTGCCAGCTGAACAGCTATATGCCAGCAAAGGGAGGTGCTGCTTGAGACGAAGATTTCAAGGCTTGCATCGAGCGGATAGATCAGCAGCGATCGATCTTCCAGACGGAATGTACCTTGTTCGCGTCCAAAGGTCCCAGTATCGCTGGCACGCTCAGAAACCCTACTACCTGATCCGCTTCGTCGTTATTTGCCCCGCCGCGTGCGAAGGACAAACCATCAGCGGCCGCCTGTATTGCTCTCCAAAAGCGCTTTGGAAGTTCAGTTGGTTCCTGAGGGACTTCGGTTACGACTCTGAGTTGCTGAGCCACGATGAAATCGAGGACAAGAACCTGATTGGGCTCAGCGGCGTGGTGAAGATCAGCCACACCGTCCTGAATGGCGTAACCCTGCTCAATCTCGATGCGTTTGCTCCGGCTGCACAGTGGGAAGAATTGCCATCCGGCTATGAGATGAGCAACACGGAGATCGGGCGATGACCTACAGCTACACGCAGATCAGTCAATATCTGACCTGCCCACGCCGGTACCGCTATCGTTATCTCGATGGATGGAGAGAGAAAGACAATCGAGCTGCAATGCTCTTCGGCCGGGCTTTTGAGCAAGCGTTGGGCGCTTATTTTCGGAAGGAAGATCCGGGTGATGCTCTGTTCCGGGAATGGTCGGCCTGCAAGGACCCAAAGCTCCGGTTTTCAGATCGCGATTCCTGGGATCGGATGCTCGAGCAAGGAATTAAGCTGCTGATCCGTTTTTGCCAGGACGGTCGGGTTCGCGTACGGCACCCACGGCGCAATCTGCAGGTCAAAGTAAGAAAGGAGATTTCGGCCTCGAACGATTTCGTAGCTTACTTAGACGGTATCGGGCAATTCGATGGAGAACGCTGTTTGCTTGAGTGGAAAACATCGTCCAGCCGGTACACGGAAGAACCTGACGGATTGCTTGCTCTCGACCCGCAACTCGTTTGCTACTCGTGGATGACAGGTATCTCCGAAGTGGCGCAGGTTGTGTTTGTCCGCAAGCGACTGGTCGAGGTCCAATATCTGCGAACCCGCATTTCGGAGGAGCAACGCGAGGAATTCGGCCGACTGGTCGAAAATACGATCCGCCGAATTGAGTCTGCAGACTTTTTTCCCCACAGCGGGATTCGCTTCCCGCAGAACCCTTGCAGCAACTGTCCATATCTGGGCTTTTGCCTTGGACGACAGGAGCTCGCTAAGAATGTCTTGGTACGACGACCGGGAGCAGAGGAACTTGGTTGGATTGACGAGCTTAGTTACTAAAAACCCGCCCATGCCGCCGAAGCTCAATCGTCAGCGTGCTGTATTCGTGATCACAAAGATCGACGAGATCCTGGCGTGGGAGCAGCGGAAGGAGACCGATCGGGACACGAAGTTCGTGGAACTCGGGCGTTACCTTTGCGAGGTGAGGTTCGGACAGTATTGGCGCATGGAGAACCTGAAATCATTTGACGAGTTTCTGGAAAGGAGGTTCCCGGAATCGAGGCGGAAGGCCTACTACCTGATGTCAATCCACGAACACCTTCCCCCGCAGGTAAGAAAGGA
>JASHNX010000244.1 GCA_030041415.1 Candidatus Sulfotelmatobacter sp. | reverse complement strand
GTTGGCGTGATCGTGAGCGATGAAACGACAACGGTTTTCTCTCCCACGCCGCGTCTCATCGAGGCTGGAGGCCAAACCGGCGAAAGGCGAAACGCGCTTCGTTTTGACACTCCGATTGTCGACCCCGACGCTAATACCACCGTTTCCGACCTAGCACAGATTGATCTTCACCCGAAGCCGATCACTCGCGCCGATGTGCAGAAGACGGCGCAGGAGCTGGATACGAACCCTCCCGTAAAGTTTGACTTGGCGAGAAAGGTCCGAGTATTCAACGCTAGATTCGAGTTTGTCGAATTCGAGTTACACGGACTGCTGCTATCCCGCAGGAGAGTACCGATACCGTCCGACCTGATGGGGCTCGCGAAAGACCCTAAAGTGCAGAAGTTGTTACGAAGTTCCTTTCAGTTGATCGAGCAAGACAGTGAGATCTCTGGCGATCGCGTCACAAAGCTCAAGCAGTTCATCGCCAAGGCCTACCTTATCAGCTTGCCTGGCTACGGAACAATCATCCGGCGGGACAAGAAGCCGGCCTTCCAGGTTGCAGTGAGGTCACTGGAGCGGTATGTTCATCGCTTTCAGCGGCGCTTAAAGAAGAAGCTGAGGAAAGCAATGGATGCGAACCGAGAAGTCCTGACTTCTGCCCTTCTGCCTGGTGTTGCTAAGAATCCCCCAGCTCGATGGCGCAAATTCCTTGGTGAAAACCCAAAGGATCAGGAGATTGAACGCATGCTCCGGAACGAACTGGATCTCGCATTTGGCCAGTCGGGCGATGTGTTTCAGGAGATGACGGTTAGAGCAATCTTCAAAGGTGTAACCTACGAATCCCTTAGCGATCCTGATTTCATGCGCATTGCGAGTCGAAAGATCCCTTGTCTGGATACGCTTCACGATGAATTCGATGCCGCCAGAGCCGAAAGACAGCGAGATGAAAACCGAGCGTAGTCGTGAGCCCCCCAAGGCGTCGGGTGAACCTTGGTTGACGCTCGACGGGGTCGAACCAAGCTTGTACAGTGCATCCTGGGAAGGGGTATACGGATGCAGCGCATGATCGCAACGCTCCTTTTGGTATTCCCACTGTCTATCGCCATGGCGCAGAAGACTACGGGAGACAGCGCAATCGTCGGCTTGGAGAACGCTTGGAATCAGGCCGAGTTGCACCGCCAGCAATTCAGGAGCGGTAGCGAACAGCAGGATGATATCACTCTGGTGATTGCGCGCTCCCTAGCGTAATCGGATCCATGCCGCAGACGTCGGGCCACCAATGCGATAGCTCCCGGATTGTCGGCGACCCGGAAACTACGTTACTGCTGGTCAATTGGCGATAAATCCTGATTGCACTCAAAACGGTTTGTGCCACATTCTGCGCGCCCGGGATCATTTTCGAATCGTCCGAGGCTTTTGGTGTAGAACTTTTGATATCGTGCGATGCTCGGGTTAGTGCAGCCTTTCGTATTCGGTTTTGGCCTTTTTCAGAATAGGGATGTTGGGATCAGCCTTTTTCCAAAGAGTGAGAAACTTTTCGTAACTTGTCCGCGCTTTGGCAATAATCGCCGGTTGCGAAGCGCCCGACGCCCCTCCCGGCGCGTTTGGATTGCTCTTGCCCGCGAGACGAAGCTTTACCTGCAGTCCATAAGCCCGCCCTAACTGAAGATGAGCCAACACTCCCAGCGGGCAATTCAGCACTAATCCCGCGTGCTCATGAATTTTCTGAAACTCCTCTGCTGCTTCCGCGCCTTTCCCGCTTTCTAGATAGGCAAGGCCACGAAGATACGGAGGGTAGGGGACGAGGAATGTTGGATTTGGCTGCAGGCCCATTTCGTAAGGCTTGACAGGTTCGAGAAGTTTAATGACCCGGGAGGGGTTATGACGACTGAGTTCTACTGCGGCTTTGATGGTAGGCAGCCAGTAGCTGTTCAACAGTGTATCCGAAGGGAAGTCGCTATTTAGGTCTTTAACAACCACGAGAGCCGAGGCTGAGTCCCCCGCACGCGCCAGCGCCAAGGCCGCTAGCACGCGCACTTGCTGCGAAGGCCTCGCAGCAAGCACTGCGTGCGCTTCTTCCAGCGCGCGTTGTCGAATACCGTATTCCACCTCTCGCAAGCTGTCGGCAATCTCATAGCCATTGGCGCTATCGGGGTCGTTATTGCGTCTAGCCGATTCCATAGCACTCCAGGTCAGCCTCCTGGCGCGGGTCAGATGTCCGGCATAAGCCTCCGTGTCGGCCTGCAAGGCTAGAAAGAAACTTTGCAATGAAGGCTTGTCTGCAACGGCCGCAATCGCACGCTGCATCTGCTCTTCGTCTTTTTTCACGAATCCAATCTGGTATCGAATGGACTCAAACCACGGGTTATAGATGTTGCGTTCTTCGGCGCGAGCCAGGATCTCCCGCGCTTTATCGAATTCGTTGAGATTGATGTAGATGAACGCCACATTCGCATAGATAAACCCGTTGTCGGGATCAAGGCTTAGGGCTTGAGCTTCCATCTCCAGGCTTTTTTCATGGCGGCCCGCTCGGGCATAAGCGTTGGCCGCGCCCAGATAGGGTGATATGTCACGCGGGTAGATTTGGCGCCAGAGCTCATCTACATGCAAACCTTTCTCGTATTCATGTGTCACTGCCCTGTAATAGCGCGACTCAATGTAAAACCGTTCTGGTTCGCCGACCCTGTCGCGAGATACGAAAGCTTTCTTCAGTGCCTGAACCGCGTTGGTGTCGCGCCCAATATTGAAGTATGCGTCTCCCAAGCGGGCCCATGCGATGACAAACTCCGGGTCCAACTGGGTGGCTCGCTCTAGAAACGGTATGGCTGCTTCCTCACCTTTCGTGTTCCATGTTTTCAGCGCGATGCTGTAGCTCTGCAGGGCTTCGAGTGACGACGTCGTTACCTGCTCTAAAGGCACACTGTACCTCTTTATGTTTGTTCGCGATTCCCCAAGTTTTGCTCGTAGGTTCGCGGCAAGCTCAACGAGGCTGTGCAACACTGCTTCACGGCTCGAAACCAGGCTTTGCTCGCTATCCCGAGACGCACCGTCAGCGCACTGTGTGGCACTCACTGCAACGACGTACTGGCTGCCCAAGCGCGAGACCGTGCCGGTAAGCAGGATGGTAGCCCCGCTCCGGACACAAACCTCTCGCGCCACAACGGCGGTCAGAGGCCCATTCTCTGGGTTCCTCATGTATTTCAATTCCTGGCTTACCTGTTGGTCGGAAAGCACGTGCAGGAAAGGGGACTGCTCCAACTCGACGCGCATGGCTTGTTTGAGAGTTTCGTCAAAGGTCGAATCGCCGGTCGTATTGGAAAAGTCGGCGAGCACAATGGCGTCACTCGACAATAGCCGTTGCGATTCCCGCCATTGCGCATACTTGTACCCGCCGATCGACGTCACGACCAACAATATCGCAGCCAGAGCTTGCAGCCAGGGTTGGTGAAAGCGCGCCGTGAGGCTTCGTCGCAAGCGTTCTAGATCGTCATGTAACTCCCGTGCGGTCTGATAGCGAGAGTTGCGGTCCTTGGCGAGTGTCTTGGCAATAATTGTGTCAAGAGTTCGAGGAAGTTTCGGATTCAAGCTTGAGGGTGCGGGTGGCGTCGCGAGAAGAACAGCACGGAGTACTTCCTTGTGCGACTCTCCCCCAAATGGCAGCCTTCCAGTTGCCGCCTCGTAGAGCGTTACGCCCAGCGCAAACAGGTCACTGCGCGCATCGAGTTCTTCTGCCCTCACTTGCTCTGGCGACATATAGGCCGCCGTACCTAGAAGGGCGGGAGGTTCCGCGGAATCGGACCGGAATTGCCCTAGACCCACTTTGGCAAGTCCAAAATCGAGGATCTTTACTTCCTGGCGAGCGGCCATTACGAAGATGTTCGCCGGTTTTACATCACCGTGAACAATTCCTGCGTTGTGGGCGGCGCCCAGTCCATCCGCAACTTGAAGTCCCACTTGCAAGATTTGGGATAACGTGCAGGGCTTTCCATCAATCACTTCGCTGAGCGGCCGCCCCTGCAGGAATTGCATTGCAATGAAGGGCGATCCCTTGTACTTGCCGACTTCATAAACGGTGCAAATATAGGGATGATCGAGGGCCGAGGCGGCTCGCGCCTCTTGCAGAAATCGCGCGGTCTCTTTTTTTTTCGATTCCTCTTCCGGCGCACGACCCAGAGACCCCAAAAGCTCAACATCTGGAAGAAACTTGAGAGCAACGAACCGCCCCAGGGTTGTATCCTCTGCCTTGTAAACCACTCCCATCCCGCCCACGCCCAATCTCTCGATGATCTGATAATGGGAAACAGTTTTGCCCACTAGGTCGACCCCTTCGCTTGATTCGAGAGCCTGTTTGGCCAGGGCCGCGCCGACAACATCCAAGGCCGGCGATTCGATGAAGGTTTTGGCGCCTTCCCGATGGGAAAGGAGAAGTTCGACCTGGCCAAGCAAGACCGGGTCGCCCGCGCACGCATCGTTTAGAAAGTTGCTGCGTTCAGGTTCATTCAGATCGTAGGCAGCGTGAAAGAGATGTTGAAGACGCTGCCAGCATTCATTGTCCATGGGCATTGCCGCTGAGTCGGCAGAGCAACCAATGCTTCGAGAACTTCCAGTCTCGTTTGACCGTATCCACAGAGACCTGAAGCACCTCAGCCGTTTCCTCAACACTCAATCCTCCGAAGAAACGTAGTTCCACCGTCCGGCCCTTTCTGGCGTCAATCCCCCCCAGCTCCCCGAGCGCTAGATCCAGGGCAAGTAGATCCATATCCTGCAGTGGACTCGCCACCAGCGCCTCATTCAGTGACACATGCTGGACAGAGCCTTCCCGCTTCTGATACAGGCGAGCCCGGGCATAGTCGGTCAGAATGCGACGCATCAGGCGCGCGCTCATGGCAAAAAAGTGGTGGCGATCCTGCCATTCGATCCCTCTCAGCTTAGCCAATCGCACATAAAATTCGTTGACCAACGCCGTATTCTGCAGGACGTGGCCGGTCTTCTCGCGCGCCATCTGCCGCTGCGCCGAGCGGTACAGTTCCTTGTAAACGAGCGGGGTTAGTTCGTCCAGAGCCTGATCTTCGCCGTTACTCCAGGCACGTAATAGAAGCGTGATTCTTGGTGGAGAAAGGGCATTCATGGGTTGGAGAAAACTTCCGCTGGGGAGGAGAACCTAAGGGCGGATTTTATCACAGGCTTCCGAGGGCCTCAATCGACTATTGGTTGCGGTGGTTGCAAGAAATTGCACAGCTACAAATATAAGGACCCATCCCCCAGATTATTTTTGGCAATGCATGCCCCGTGCTTCTTGTGTTTCACGCTATCTTTGGTGAGGACAATACGCGGGGAATCGTACCCTTAAGTGGGGCACCGTTGGGGAAGCTGTTTTGGCTCACTTAGCTAGCTAGAGGCCTGCCAAAATTCGATGCGTTGCACAGCCGGGAAAATTGCTTGTCGCCTTGGGTCTGCGCGGCGTAATGAAACGAAAGAGGAAAATATGGTGCGCATTGGAACATGGAAAAACATTCTTATCTTCAACCTCATCTTTGTGGCAGCCATCGGCGCGCATGCCCAGACGTATACCACTCTTGTAGATTTCGACGTACATAACGGAGCTGAACCCGGAAATTGGATGTTCCTCCAGCAAGGCCTCGATGGGAATTTTTACGGCACCACTTTTGTGGGAGGGAGAGTCAACAGCAATTGCACCATTGGATGTGGCACGGTATTCCAGATGACTCCCTCCGGAGCGCTTACGACTTTTTATGCGTTTTGCGAGGAAACCGGCTGCACCGACGGCGTCCAACCCTATTCGGGGCTAGTTGAGACGCCGGATGGTGTTTTCTACGGAGTCACATACGGCGGCGGGGGCGTGATAGTCTGTCCCGATCTGGGCTGTGGCACGGTCTTCAAAATTACTGCCAATGGGAAATTGACAACCCTGCACGCTTTCAGGAAAACTGACGGTTGGGCGCCGTATGGGGCGCTGATTTTAGCAAGCGACGGTAATCTATACGGAACGACTAACGCGGGCGGTAAATACAATGCTGGTACGGTTTTTAAAATCACCACCTCTGGCACGTTGACCACTCTATACAGCTTTGACTGCCCAGGAACGAGTTGTCCCGACGGAGGCTACCCTTATGCTGGACTGGTCGAGGGGGCCGACGGAAACTTTTACGGTACGACCTACGAAGGCCAAGATCCGGGCTTTTATGGCACCGTCTTCAAGATCACGCCGTCGGGCAAGCTGACCACCCTGCACACATTCAACAATAGCGACGGTTCTTATCCATTCGAAGGTTTGACCTTAGGATCGGATGGAAACTTGTACGGCACAACATATTCCGGCGGAGACTTGAGCGCCTGCAGCGGTTTTGGCTGTGGCACATTCTTCAAAATTACAGCTAGCGGCACGTTCACAACCCTCTACGAATTCTCTGACGGCACCGATGGGAAATGGCCCGAAACCGGACTCGTGCAAGCCACGGACGGAAACTTCTATGGATGGTCCTCAGTGGGTGGAGCGAATGACTTCGGAACGCTCTTCAGCCTGTCGCCGTCAGGCGTCTTCACTCCTGTATTTCCTGGCAGCGCAAGCACGCCTCTGGGCAGTGTGATTCAGGGCGCCAACGGCACCTTTTATGGAGTCACGCAGTATGGGGGGACAGGCGATGACTGCGGCGACCGGGAAGACGAAAACACTTGCGGCACGCTATTCAGCCTTGCCACTGGTCTTGGCCCCTTTGTAACGCCTCTTCCCACGTCCGGGAAAATCGGATCCCAGGTAACCATTCTGGGCTACAACCTGACGGGCTCGACAGCCGTAACATTCAATGGCTTGTCGGCAACATTCGACGTAGTGTCGGATACGGAAATCCATACAACAGTTCCGAGTGGGGCAACCACCGGAACGATCGAAGTCATGACCGCAGCAGGCGTCCTGGAGAGCAACATCAAATTTACGGTTCCCTGATCCTTGCAAAGGGCAAGCATGCGAGAGCGGCCGCCCGCGCGGCTCGTACACGGCGTAATCTGCGGCTGTCGCGGTGGACGAATTCATCATCCACGTGATCCCACACATGATAGGCGAAGGTATCCCATTGATCTCGCCCGGACACCGTGATTTGCCGCTAAAGCTCTTAACCTGCCGCACGTTTCCTGACGGTGTCGTGAGGCTGCACTATGCAATCGAATCTTCGTAACTGTTGAAATATCCCCATTACACTCAAAATGCCCGGCGGGGGTCAACGAGTGTAATGCCTGTTATCGCCAGCTGTGTCTTTCGTTTTAGCTGGAACACGAAGCATGAGGTGCTGAACGCGAGAATGTCAGCCGCACCCTCTTCCCTCGTCTAGAATGAAGTCGCTATGACTCACACTTGGCGTCACTTACCTAGCGGGAAACCTGCGCATTTCGTTAGCGCAACAGCCACGGCTCTGCTGGCCCTAGTTGTCTATCCCTCGCTCGCTGCTCAAACCCAAGAAGGTGGGGAAGCCGAACTCAGAAATGTAATGAATGTGTATGCGGAGGCCGTCAACAAGGCTGATGCGAAGCTAGCATCGCAAGTCTGGTGCGGATCAGAAGAAGACTCGCTAACGAACCCCGCAGGACGTTGGCAAGGGACGCAGCAGATTGAGGCACTTTACGCTTTGTTGGGAGACTCTTATTCGGAGCGGAAGCTGACGTTTGACACGGTTTCTATTCACTCCTACGGCGATTTCGCGTGGACGGAGTTCACGGGCGATTTTGCTGCCAAGCGGCGTAAAGATGGAGCACCATTTTCCTTTCATGCCGCAGAAACGCAGATTTATCGCAAATCCCACGGCAAGTGGTGTCTGGTCCATGTTCAGTACTCGACCTTCCCCGCGCGACATTCGGCGAAGGCTCAATGAGCGAAATCGCCTGATTACAACAATTGACGGTTCACAAAAGAGAATCCTCACGCCGACTTCTCAGCGAAGGTCTTCAGCTGACATTCGTGAGCATTGAACTCGGCTCGAAGGCGCAAGATCACGTCGTCAACTCTTTCATTAGCTCTTGGGGCATGGAGCACGGCCAATAGCACGATTGCTACGGTGAACGGACAAGGTGTGGCCAGCAGCGTGGCCTTGGGCAGCACCACGGTCACCCGCGTTCGACCTACGTAGCGGACTTCGTGGGTTTGCGGGTCCACCAAAGCATAAATTGTATATGTTGTGGTCTTCATAAATTTTGCTCTTCTGATGCTATTCAAGCGTTCTACGTCGATTTTGCGATGCCACGGCGAAGGAACTGCGAAATCGGGATTGCGTGTAAGCCCCTCGATAAGTTGGTCGGCCAAGCGCTGAACATCCTTCGACTTACCCCGAAGTATTACCACCTTCCAGGGCAGGGTCGATCGATCCGTCCCAAGCGGACGCTAATTATCAGCCCAGGCGAAAGTCCCCAAAAACTGATGAGAAGAAAGGCTTCTTGCGGTAAGTCGCGAGCCACAGTAAGTTTTGCGGAAGCCTTAGTTGCTCCCCCCCGGATATCTGAGGTGTGCAAACCTGCTTTATTTCATTTAAGGCCGTTCCCGGCAGCGGTGCAGCTGGCAGCTTCTGGAAGGATCCATATATGACACGTAATATCCGAACTGGTTGTCGTGCCGGTCTCATCGTGCTGGCCGCAATTTTCCTGGTCGCTTCGACCGCTGGTGCCCAAGTCAGCGTGACCACCTGGCACAACGACCTCTCGCGTACGGGATTGAACACAAATGAAACGGTGCTGAATCCCAGCAATGTGAACTCCAGCCAGTTTGGCAAGATTTGCACAAGTACAGTCGACGGACAGATCTACGCTCAGCCTCTGGTGGTGAGCCATGTCACGATCAATGGCACACAATACGCTTCGGTGGCTTACGTCGTGACGCAAAATGATAGCATCTACGCGTTCGACGCCAACAGCGTCGGCCCAACCTGTACCCAGCTTCTATACAAGAATTTGCTGCTATCCGGCGAATATCCCGTGAACTGCACGTATTTCGGGGGAGAAAAATGCGGGACGGTGGATCCAGTCATCGGCATTCTCAGTACGCCTGTGATTGACCCATCCAACAGTGTCATTTACCTCGTAGCCCAAACGCAGGTCGGGAGCAGCGGAAAGCCCACCAGCTACATTCACCGTGTCCATGCCCTGAACATCACGAGTTTCGCGGAGATGTTTAGCGGTCCCGTGGAAGTTTCCGGCGCCTATCAGAGTGCCACCTTTACTTCCTCGAATCACATCCAGAGACCGGGATTGCTTCTCGAAGCGGGTACTCCGTCGAAGCTCTTCATCGGCTACTCGAAAATCGATGGATCGTCAACTGACCCGAGCGGTTGGCTTTTTCGCTACGACGCTGAAAACCTGAAGGCTACTCCTACTATGTTTGCCACTGCCCCCGACGGAACCGGTTCGGGCATCTGGCAAGACGGGGCGGGGCTTGCACTGGGAGTCGATTCGGCTGGCGGAAGCAGTTATCTCTTCTTTGGAACTGCGGACGGAACGTTTGATGCTGCCTCCGGCGGGCCCGATTATGGAGACAGCTTCGTCAAGATGACGACGGACTTGAGCTCAGTGGAAGGCTACTTCACTCCATATACGCAAGCCTGCATGTACGCCAATGACGAAGACTACGGCTCGGGAGGCGTGGTACTGATTCCTGCCAATGTTGTACCCACTTACCCATATATCGCGGTTTCTGGAGACAAGGAGGGAACCATTTACGTGGTGGATCGCGCTAGCCCCGGCGGCTATGGGGGCAGCCTCGATTGCTTGGGTGTGGACTCCAACGTTCAAACCATCACCGGCCTGCCGCAGATACACAATACACCTGCCTACTGGAACGGATATCTATTCATCGCGCCCACCCAGCCTGGGGTATTCAGCAGATACACGCTAAGCGCATCCTGTTCACCTGGCCCGATTTGCACAACGCCGCTTCAGGCGAAAGTGGACTTCCCCGGGGGTGTTACTCCGTCTATTTCAGTTGACGGCACGAATGAGAGCACCGCAATTGTTTGGACCATCTGGAACGATAGATATACCGTCGGAGGGCCAGCTGCCGTTCTCTATGCCTTTGAGCCAAATGCCCTGGCTGTGATTTATGCCAGCGATCAATGTGGAACAGCGGACGTGCCAGGTGCAGCGGTTAAGTTTTCTGTTCCCACCGTTGCCAATGGCAAGGTCATGATCGGCACTCAAACGGACTTCGATATCTACGGCGAATTCGCGTCGTCACGCACGTGCCAATAGGCCCCCTTTCGTAGCAGGCTCGCTCCGGAGAGTCTACCTCAGCTTGTCTTTTGACCGCGCTGGTCAGAAGGTGAATCTAGCTGAGAACTGCAACGCTCTCGGCAACCCGTTTGGGCTTCTTCCTGCAGAGTGCCAAAATTCCCCGGACCGGCTGAATCAAACCTGTTATCTGGTGCCAAATTCGGCGGCTTTTCATTTCGGAACGCTCTTGTCAGAAGTCCCATACGCAGGCAGACGGTTGCTCATCACCACAGGGATTGTTGGCTAAAAATCTCGATTACACTCATAGACCAAGGAAGTTGGGAGTCTGGCAAGGCGACTTCGCCGCCGATATTTGGTAGTGGTCCTGATAGTGGACTGTTAGGACACTACCCGATATTTCGCAGCGTTGTGACAGATGGTGGTCAAGTCGTGCCTTGGGGCAAGCGGTTGCAGATACGAGCCGCACGGGAGTTTCCCTCTCAAGTCGCCTTCATCTGTCCCGGCTTAAGCCGCGTAGTCCGTCTCTTCGCTAATGCTTCCCGATCCCAGGCATTTTGGCTGTGTTGATAGCCGGCGTTACCGTTCCGTCGGGGTTGTGGCTGTAGTTGTGACAGGTGAGCGTGCAGGTGTTGGTCGCCCGGTTGTAGGAAATTGGAGAGCGGAAGAAGCTTGAGCTCGCGTTCTCGGCTACGACCTTCAGATCGAAATTCACCATGCGTTCGCCGGTTACGTTCGAGGAATTCGGTCCCATTCCGTGCGCCGTGTGGCAGACCGAGCAGGAGAAACCCGCGTTGATGTGCAGGCCGTGCTTACTGAAGCTGGCGTTGGAAAGAATGCTGGTCAGGTCGTGGCACTTGGCGCACAACGAATACGGGCCGCCTGCAGAAGGATCCGTGATCGGCGGCAGCAGATTCGTGATCGTGCTACCCGGCCCGGCCGCGGGCGGAAGTCCGGGAGCAACCTGGCTGAATTCGTAGCGCCGCTCAAGAATGTGCGTATATTGCGATCCGTGCGGACCGTTGGGTCCGGTGCCCCCGAATTCGCGATTGTCGTCGCTATTGTGGCAGTCGGTGCAGAGAATGCGTGAAGTAATCGCCCGCCCCTGAGTGTGGCCGTCCAGGTTCAGCATGAACTTCAAAAGGCTGGGTTGCGGCAGCGGGCTCTTGCTCTCGTGCATCACGGGATGGCTCGAAGTTGCGGCCGTGCCGAATTGCATGATCAGATTCAACGGATCTCCACCGTTACTCGTCCGTACGGGGGCATAGCCGTAGACCTGCAGCGTCTGCTTGCCTGGACTGGTTCCGTGGCAACGCAGGCAAACCTCATACTGGTTGATTGCCGGATTGACCGTAGTTACGCCGTCGGTCGCACTTACTCCAATCGCGCCATTCTGTGATGCACGAATCGCCGTCGATGCAAACGAAACTGTCTGCATTGACGAATGTGGATTGTGGCAGTCAACGCAGGTTGCGTGACGATCGTTCTTCAGCACGACGTCTTCCACAGAGCTGTGCTTGTTGCTGCCGGCAGGAAATGGATGCCCGGTCTTAGCGAACTCGGCGAAAACATTGGAAATTGCCGGT
>JASHNX010000023.1 GCA_030041415.1 Candidatus Sulfotelmatobacter sp. | reverse complement strand
AAGGACATCGAAATCGGCTCAGGGCTCCCCGCGTGCTAGAAGTGATCCTCAATCCTCGCGGGCGTCGGGGGTTTCTGGCCCAGCACCGCTAATCCCTTGGCCTGGATCAAGTTGTCCCATGGTCCGGCCTGCCAATTGTCTCGCGTCTTGGCCAGATTCCGCCACGGCGGTAAGGTCAACATCAGATTGCGGGCTATCGCCTGCAGGTACGGCTCGTACATCGAACGCAATCGGGTCAGCTTTTGACGCGCCTCCTCCGGGCTTCGCAGTTTCACTCCCGCAGAGCCGAGAGCTTCCAGCAGGCCCTGGAAATCCGCTTCGCTCAATCGCTCTGCGGTGTTTGGATCATAATGTGCATTCACCACCTGCGCCAAATCCACCGCCGCGTGGCGAGCCATGGCGAAAGTCAGCTTGGCCTGCGCGGGATGAATGCCTTCGACCCCTGTGATCAGCAAAGAAGTGACGTCGAGCATGGTCACCAACGCCCCGAGCCAGCTCTGATTGTTGTGCTGGGAGCGAAAGAAACTCAATACCGGATACGACAAGTGACTTTCGAGCAATTCGCCTGCCCATCGCTCCCAGTCGCGCAATACTTGGTCGAGAACGAGCTGATCAATCCCGCGATTGTCCGTTTTCCCTGCGAGTCTCACCAACAGTTCAGTCGCCGTCGGCGGCGAACCGGCCCGCGCGTCGAGCATGGAAATCTGAATCTCGCGGCGCGAGAACCCTCCGTAGACCACCGGAAGATAGCCAATGACCACCCCAAGGAAAGCAAATCCCATCCCGGCCTCGATAACCGAGAGCGCGCGCGACAGCCCCGAGGTAGGTACAATGTCGCCGTAACCCAGCGTGAAGAAAGTCTCTCCACTCTGATAGACGAGCCTGCCAAAAGTAATCGGCTCGTTCCCTAATTGCTCGTGTTTGCCAGCGCCGAATTGCAGCAACGCAAATCCCAGAATCAGTCCCGTGGCCCAGAATTCCAAGAGCAGTATCAGTGACAAGGGGCCGAAATATCCCAGGAAACTCTGTTGTCGCGCCGGCTTCCGAATGCGCCCGGCAATCCATTTCCAGGGAATCCAGGTTCGGCGGTAGAACCAGGCAGTCAGTTTGAAATGGCGGGTCACGCGCCGCGGCAAGACGACTGTCTCAAACGCATCCAGCAGTACCGCGACAATAATGACGCAGCCCGCCACGATCGCCACAATGTTTAGATGAGAGTTCATGCTCGCGTAGCAGCAACTGCGGGTCCCATGCCACCTTGCATGGATGCGGAAGGAAGATTACCAGATTCGAAAGCCGGGGCCTATTTACGCGACAAATCTTCCCCAGGAAACAAACTTATCTATTGCGGCTTCGGCTGCGCGGGCGGGGTTTGGTTTGGGTCGGTAGCCGGCGGCTTTTTCGGAGTCGTTTTTTTCTTGGCTACTGGTTTCTTCGCCGCCGGGTTTTTCTCTGGTTCGGTGTCGTCGACAACAACTTTTTTCGGCGGCACCGCAGACGGCACCGCCGCCTCGGCTTTCTTTAACTCTGCGCGTAGGCGCACAATTTCCTGCTCCTTCGCGCCGGCAAGCACCTCCAGGCGCTCTGCCAGTTGCTTCCGCGAATTCTCGAACCCGCTCAGGTCGTTCGATAGGGCCTGAAAATCGTCCTTTGGCCCGAACGCGCCCGCCGATTCCACCAGCCCGCCCATGACGTCATAAAGCGCATCCATATTTCGGTACAACTTGAAGGTCGCGGGCAAGTCTTCAGGCAAGTTATGTAGATTCCCGATCATTTCCGGGAGCGCGTTCTGCAGATTGCGCTGGATCGAATCCACATCGGCCAGCGATTGCCGCTTAGTCGCGCCATCAGTTTTCCAGTGCTCGACCCGCAACTGTGTCAAGTCGGATTGGGCGGACTTGGAAGTGTTTTCGATTCGGCTCAGCAGGTCGTTCAATTGGGTCACCGAGGAATACGAAACGACGCCCTGCGCGGGCATCGCGGCGGACGCGACCGTCCCCTGAGCCGGATCTTCTGGCCCGGTTGAAGTCTCGTCCTTGTTAGGAGCGGCCGCGGTCTGGCTTATTCCGGCCGTTGCCACCATGGCAAACAGCGGAATGAAACAAAATCTGAAAGCGGGTTTGAATTTCATTTCAAGTGAGAAGTTGGCGTTTTCGTGCGCAAAGCAGTATCGACATGGGCAGGATACTACAACCAGGAAGTGGATCGAAACAGGTGTCCCATCGAGACAACTTGTTTGCGAACGTCCCCAGCACAACGTCAGACAATGAGCGGAATCCTGAAAAACCGTTCGCCACAGAGCCCCTTGGCCAACTCGCTTGCACCGGATGATAATCAGAGCAAGTATGTTTTCTGCACCCGGAATTTCCCGTTGCTGGCTGACGATGATCGCGGTCTCTGCGCTCTGTTTCATTACGGCAAATCTCTGCGCTGCGCAGGAACTGTCGAAACGGCTCATCCTGAAAGATGGGTCGTATCAACTCGTGAAGCAATACGAGGTCAAAGGCGATCGCGTGCGCTATTTGAGCACCGAGCGCAACGAGTGGGAGGAACTTCCCGCCGAGCTGGTGGATTGGCCGGCTACAGAAAAGTACGAAAAAGAGCGAGCCGCTTCCGCGATTCCGGATGCAGCCGCAATCGACAAAGAAACGGACGCCGAGCGCGAAGCGGAAGAATCTCACCTTCCCGAGGTCGCTCCCGGCCTGCGACTACCAGACGATTCGGGCGTCTACTTGCTGGATAACTATCAGGGCCAGCCGCAAGTCGTGGAACTTCAGCAAACCGAAGGTGACGTCAATCAGAATACGCGAGCGAACATCCTCCGCGGAGCGCTCGGTCCGATTGCCGGCAATAAACAAACCATCGAGCTCGAAGGCGCACACGCGGCCCTTCACTCGCACGTGACTGTGCCAGCCATTTACATCAATATCGCTGACGAAACAGGGGAAGCGCCTCCCGGCAAAACCGCGTCCGCTGAAATGTCGAAACCAAGCCTCGACGCTCCTCGGGCGGAGCAGCCCCAGCAGCCTGAACAAGCCATCGTGCCCTTTGATCGCTTCCGCATCGTGCAGACAAAAGTGAAAAACGGAAAGCGGATCGTGGGAGACCTAAAGCGCAACGTTAGCGGCAAGGTGAATCCGGATGAAACCCTGGTGAAGACGACCATCGACCGGATCAAGGGCGGCTGGCTCAAGCTGACCCCCATTAGCGATCTTGCTCCGGGAGAATATGTCCTCATCGAAACAAGAAACGACATGGGGATGAATCTTTATGTCTGGGACTTCAATGTCGATCCTAAAGCCCCGCCGAACCCGAACCCATGGACACCTGAGACTAAAGATACAAACAAGTCTGCAACGAAACCGGAAGCCAACTCGAAATAGCCGCATTGCGAGGCGTTGCAACCCGCCCACCGCCACCTGTTACCCTATAGAAACAATGCCTCAACCGCTTCGATGATTCCCAATCCGCTCGCGCTCATTGCCGAACTCACACATCGCTGCCCGTTGCACTGCGTGTATTGTTCGAATCCGCTCGATCTTGCTGCGGTCGAATCGGAACTTTCGACCGAGGAATGGCTGGATGCTTTCCGGCAAGCAGGCAAGCTCGGCATGTTGCATGCTCACTTTACCGGCGGAGAACCAGTGGCGCGGAACGACCTCACTGAACTCATCGCCGGAGCTCGCGCCGCCGGACTTTACACAAACCTCATCACGTCCGGCATAGGGCTTTCGGAGACAAGATTGAAAGCGTCAGTCGATGCCGGGCTCGATCACATCCAGCTTAGCTTTCAGGACTCGCGCGAAGCGGAAGGCAACTGGATCGCTGGGGCAAAAGCTCACGCCCACAAGATCGAATTATCGAAACAAATCCGGCAATACAAAGTAGCATTCACCGTCAACCTGGTTGTGCATCGGCAAAATATTGATCACCTTGCCGAGATGATAGCTTTCATCGAGCAACTTGCCCCCGAACGCATGGAGATTGCCCACACGCAATACTATGGTTGGGCGTTGAAAAATCGTTCCGCGCTGTTGCCCACACACCCGCAACTCGATAAAGCAATCGAAGCCGTCGCCGCTGCTGAAAAACGGCTAGCCGGACGCATTCGCATCGACTTTGTGGTCCCGGATTATTACGCCCGTTTTCCGAAAGCCTGCATGGGTGGGTGGGGGCGCAGATTGATGTTGATCAATCCTTCAGGAAAGGTTCTTCCCTGCCACGCTGCCGAAGTAATCCCGGGAATGACTTTCGAGAATGTGCGCGAGCAGGCTCTCGACAAGATCTGGCAAGATTCGTCATCTTTCCAGCGCTTTCGTGGCGAAGAATGGATGCCGGAGCCTTGCCGGAGTTGTGACCAGCGCGCAGTCGATTTTGGTGGATGCCGATGCCAGGCCTTGCTGCTCACGGGGAACGCCGCCGCTACCGATCCGGCATGCTCGCTGGCGCCTTCTCACCACGTCGTCGAGGCCGCACTTGCCGAGGCGACTACCGAAGCAAAAACCTCTCAGCCCGTGGCAGCGTCTTCATTCGTTCAACTGCAGCAACTTGCTGGAGGACTTTGGAGCTACCGCACAAATCCGGAATAGTCTCGCGAAAATCTTCTGCAGGACCTACCAGCGCACGCCAACCGTGATCGGCCGGACATCGGTTGTCGTGCCGTTATTGGAGCCGTGCATGAGGCGGAACTCGGCATAAATTTCTACGCCGCTCGGCATCTTGCGCGTCACGCCGGCTCCGACGTCGTATCCGAATTGGTTCTGGCTGGTATTTGCGAAATGCCCATTGAGCGGCAGGCTGCCGTTGAAACACTGGCCTTGCCACCACGTCCAGAACGAACTGCAGGCCGAACCCGGAAGCGTGGTGTCGTTGTTCAGGCTGCCGGCGCGATGAAAAAACCCTGCGCCGAAGAGCACGTAGCCACCGAAAGTGCTGCTTACCGGAATGTTGATGATCGGACCAAGCGTGCCCGACAGAAGATAGCTGGTGGCGCTGGTTGCTCCGCTGATTGCAATGCTTGACTGCTTCAGCGGCAGGTCTTCGTAAATCGCATCGGCGCGTATGCCTAAGTACCGGTTTGCGTTACGGGCTACTCCGATCATGCCTCCGAGTCCGCCACCTCGCACAAATGACTTGGTCGCACCACTATCGACGTTCGCTCCCGCGCCAACGTTGTAGTTCCAGTTTTTATAGTTATGTTCCTTTTTCCGTAGCGAGATGCCTTCCTGAACAGATTGCTCCTCCTCCGCCCCGGGCGATTGCGGGTTTGAAGTCGTGGGCTGCTGTCCATTATTAGCGGGAGCGTTGGGCGTAGTTGGAGGAGATTGTTGCGCTGAGGTCTGGGCGAGCGCCTGCGACGCAAAAACGCCCGCCAGACAGAAAACCACGAGAAGCGACCGTATCAGCGCATTCGCAGAAGCGAACTTTCCCATCATCCATTCTCCTCCCATATCCGGGCGTAGTGGCGGACCGCAGCGCTCGGCATGGAGAGGCGCCGTTAATCCAGGCTCCGCTTGTGACACTTTGCAGGCAGGGACCGCCCTCGCCCGCAGTGGAATGCAACATCTTATCAAGCTTTGATGCGGAACGCGGAGGGCAAGCCGCCTCAGCAACATTTTCCATTT
>JASHNX010000243.1 GCA_030041415.1 Candidatus Sulfotelmatobacter sp. | reverse complement strand
CTGGTGTTGCGCTGCGCGATGGTACTGTTCGCGGCGGGAATTGGCTTTGTACTCGCGATCTGGAGCATGCGCGCCTTGCGCAAAAGCATCTCCGATGAAAGCGATTTCGACGCGGCCGCTTCACCTACGCTGCAAACTCTGCCGCTGCATCTTTACAACACGGTGATCCAGCAATTGAAGCAGCAGAAACACGAGCTGCAAGTGAAAACCCTGGCCGAACAGCGGCGCGCGCGAACGACGGAGAATTTCAGCCAGACCGTGCTTTCGAATCTTTCTTCCGGGGTGCTCGTGTTCGGCGCGAATGGATTGGTAAAACAGGCGAATCCCTCAGCCAAGCGGATTCTTGGCTTCTCTTCACCCTCCGGCATGAGCGCCGAGGAGGTTTTTCGCACCGCCGAGGTTTGTTCGGGCGACGGCTCTAGCGGAGAAGATTCGGGTGTGCGGCTTACCGACGAAATCGAGGCCGTGCTGCACGCTGGCAGCAAATCTCGCAACGTAGAAGCGGACTACACCACCCCTGCGGCTGAAACCATCCGGCTCGCCGTGACGATTTCGCCGGTGCCGTCGGTGGATGGCAACCTGTTGGGAGTTGCGTGCTTGATCAGCGACCGCAGCGAATTTAAGCGGATTCAGCAACAGCAACAGCTTCACAGAGAAATCTCCGCGGAAATGGCACTGGAGTTGCGCACATCTCTGGCTACTATCACGGGCTATGCGCAGCAGCTGGCGCGAAACCGCGACGCGTCATTGGCCTCCGAACTGGCGGCCGACATAGCCGATGAAGCGGCGCGTTTGGATCGCCACATCGGAGGGTTTCTTGCAGAAAGGCGTGCTGCCGCAAGCGCAAAGACTTAAGTTTATCGAGGATGAAACCATGAAACGTATCAACTACGTGAGTTCGCAGTTCGCATTCAGTCTCGCTATGAGCGCATTCCTGCTCGGCTCATTCTTGTTGAGCGTCGGAGCCTACGCGCAAACCTCCACTGCTCCCGCGCCAAACGCCGCGCAGTCGCAGTCACAGAATCAGCCGCTGGGAGACGTAGCTCGCAAGGTCACCCACAAGGAGAGCGATCCCGCGAAGCCCAAGGCAAAGGTCTTCGATAATGACAACCTGCCTATGCAGGATAAGATCTCCGTCGTTGGCCAGCCCGGGGATCCTAACAATGTGGCTTCAAATGCGAACACACAAGCTGCCACTACCAACAACACTGCCAACCCTGTCAAGCCGGCAGAAGATGATCCGGCAAAGAAGCAGGCCGAGTGGAAATCGTGGCAAGGCAAAATAAGCGCGCAGAAACAGGAAATCGATCTTGCCAGCCGCGAGCTAGATGTATTGCAACGAGAATATCAGTTGCGCGCCGCCGAAATGTATGCCGATGCCGGCAACCGCCTGCGCAACTCAGGGCAATGGGACAAACAGGATGCCGATTACAAGCAGAAGATCGCTGATAAACAGAAAACGGTCGACGACGCCAAGGACAAGCTAACAGATCTCCAGGAGCAGGGCCGCAAAGCGGGCGTGCCTTCCAGCATGCTGGAGTAGCGAAGAAGCTATGCGTGCTTGGACTTTCGGAGCCGAACTATTTGCTTCCGGTGGTGTAATCCGTGCAGCAGGTGGAACTTCCTCCATTGCGCTCCAGTGAGCGGACCTAGAAAAGGATGATCGAGCAGCGGCGCGCCACTTCCGAAGCGTTGTTCCGCCTGCAAAATGATTGCGTCCAGAGCCGCGATCTTTTGCGAATAGCCGTTGCGGACCTCTTCTGGGGGCAGTCCCTTCGGCCTAGTCGGAGCCGGAGCCTCGCGCCCCGAGGGAAGGTAATCAAAAGTAAAGACAAACCATGCCCGGAAGCGCTTTCGGAGGGCGCCTCGCATCGTTGGAGGCTTCCCAGCCTCCAGCATCTTTTGAAATCCCTTGGTGGTGCCCGTATAACTCAAATACAAGTGCTCCAAAATTTGAGCTGCGCACCATTTATTCAGGGGATGCCAATTGAACTCTTCAGCGGTCATGCCGTCTATGGTCGATTCCAAGCTTTGCCGTAGTTGTTCGAGCAGAGGATGCATAAAGGTCACTCTTGCGCACTGCACGCTTCAGGTAGAATGTTGCCCGATCACCAAAGACCTCTTCGCTCTACAGGAAGGATCGCGATGAAGACGCAGGACTCGGTTCCCGCAAAATCGATTGCTGGCGGCGGAACTATTCTCAGCACGATTCGAGTACGAAGTTATGGCCGCAGCAGTTTTTCTCCGGCAAAAATGGTGATCGCAATGGGTTCCCTCGCATGCCTGATGCTGATGGCTGCATGTCAATCCAATCCGCCGCAATCCAGCGAGACCAAGCCCGAGGCTAAACCTACCGAGATGCTGACGGCGCGAGCCGCCTTTCAGAAACTTTTTATTTCGGCACGCAACTACGCTGCAGATGTGAAGCCATTCCGCATTGAATCGCTCCTCACCACCGACAGCAATGGCCATGATGGAAAATCTGCCGTCTGGCGAGTAAGCGTAGCATCTGCGATGCAACATGGTGTTAAGCCTTTCATCTGGTCAGGCAGTAATGCCCAGGATGCTCCCAGCCGTGGCGTGTCGCCCGGCAATGAAGATAGCTACAATCCCAACAACGCCTCCACCCAAATTTTTGATGTTGTGTTCCTCAAAATCGATTCCGACCAGGCGTTCGCCGAAGCGCAGAAACACGGTGGCGACAAAGTGCTCGAAAAAGATCCCTCCACACCGGTTCTTTACATTTGCGATTGGAACCACAATACCAACGAATTGGTCTGGCATGTGATTTACGGAGAATCGCGCGAAACGGCCAAGCTGACGGTTGCCGTCAATGCGACGAGTGGCGCCTTTATTCGTGTTGAGAAATAAAGGCAAAAGGTCGACAGCACGGGGACATCGGGCGGGCTGTTCTGTTCTAAAAAGCTGTGCGACGTTAGTTCTACATGGTGCAAGCCATCGGGGCCCAGCAGTGATCTAAATCGTGCGGAGGCGGGTCGTTGCCACGACAAGCGGACCCTCAAATAGAACGGCGCATCCTGGATGCGGCTTGTCGGTTGTGGTCGCGCGGCGGTGAAAAGACCTTGACCATGCGCGGCATTGCCAGGGCCGCGGGAACTACAACTCCAACCGTCTACGAGCGGTACCGCGATCGCGAAGATATCCTCAGCGCCGTGCGCCTGCAAACCCGCACAGAACTACTCGCTGCCGTAAGCCCTACGCGCACTCTGGCGCAGGCATGCAGAAAATACCTGGAGTTTGCCCTGGATCACCGTCATGCCTACGAAGTGCTCTTCGATGGCTTTGCCGAGCCGCCATCCCTGCATGAGCCCTGGCCTACCTTCAACCTTATGCAGATGCGCGTGGCACAACGCCTGGGAGGCTCGCCGCGGAAACACACGCGTCTTATGCTCTCGCTGTGGTCGCTGATGCACGGAACAGCAATGCTGATGATCCGCGGCGGCGTGAGTGAACCGCTCCACACGCAAATGATCCACGCTTGTTTGGATGCGATCGAGGCAATCATGCGCGCGGCGGAGGGGTCGAACCGCAAACCGCACTCCGGTCCGAAGTGGCCTGCAGGATTGATTCTCGGCGAGGCGGCAGAAAGCAAGATAAGCAGACGCTGAATTTCGGCGTGGCAACCGACTCGCCGAAAGTGACTTTACTTCCCGGACGTTTCCGCGGTGAGCCGCGCAATCGCCTTCTCGGCCTCGTTGGCCTTCGCTCCGTGGGGCATGATTCGCAAGTAACTCTGGTATTCGGCGAGGGCATCGTCGAAAACTCCGAGCTTCTCCAAGCAGACTGCCAGGCGGATGGTCGCCTCGGCGTCGTCGTCCTTATAAAGCAGGGCATCGCGATAGCGCGCTTCGGCCGCATGATAATTTTTCCGCCGGAAATAGAAATCTCCTACCTCGACATCTTTCGCCGCTTTATGTGGGTCCCAGCCGTGTAACTCGGTCACTCCATTGCCGGATTCGGATGCGGCTTCAGCATTTGCCATCGCCTGAGAGCTCCCTGGATGGGTTTTCGCGTCGTCCGCGGGTGCATTCAAATCGACGGACGCGTCTTTACTCGAGCTTTCTCCCACTGCAGGGCCGAGATCCTGCACCTGCACTTGATCGTCGCGCGGAGGTGGTTGATTCGGTACCTCGTGCGGCGCAGCAGAATGTCCATTTTGTGACGAGGAGTTCGCCGGCGACGATGCGGACTGGCTGGAGGCGGACGAAGAATCTTGATCCGACGGGGGCGTCGGTACGGAAGAAGCTGAGTTTTGCTCGGTGGGAGCTTGCCGCGACGAATCCTGCTGCCCGGAATTCTGTTGCGCCGAGTCTTGCTGCGTGGACGTTTTCTGCGCAGGACTCTGCTGGGCGAAGACTAGGCTGCTCGATCCGAGAAGCACCACCAAGCACAACCACATTCGCATGTCCCTATTTTACCGGGGATGCCCTACGGATCGAAAGAGCCTGCGGAGGAGTCAAAAAAAGCCGCTCAAACCCTGTAGTCGAGCGGCTCAGCTTTGGCGAATTCTCCTGGGGATGGAGGAAACACGCGCTACATGCGAACACTACATCGTAAGGTCACATCGAAGACGGATTATTCTGACCCGTCGTGGCCGGGGTTGTATCGCTCACCTGGTTCGTCATGAGCCGAACATCGACGCGCCGATTGTCGGCGCGGCCAGCGGATGTCTTATTGGACTCGATTGGCTTATCTTTTCCCAGCCCGATGACATAAATTTTGTGGGCCGGGACGTTGTACTTGGAAGCCAAATACTGAATGACCGAATCCGCGCGGCGCTGGCTCAGGCCGTAGTTATACTCGGCCGAACCGACAGAGTCCGTGCTGCCTTCCAAAGCGATGATGTATCCCTTCGTGCTGGCGATCGAGCCGGCAAGCTGATCCAGGGCCTCTTTCGCTTTCGGAGTCAGATTGTCTTTGTTGAAACCGAACTTCACCGAGGTCTCAGCTACCGCGTGATAGTTGTCGAGATTCGCGACCGTGTTGGTGAGGACGCTGACGCGGCCATTAGCGGCATCAGCCGTCTGCTGGGCTGCGGTCGCAGTCTGATTGGCAGCCTGCGTCTTCTGCTCGACATCGGCCGTCTTCGCGTTCACGGCGGCGATGCCGGCCTGCGCGCGCGTATCGACATCTTTAATCTCTTTGCTGTTCTGCGCCGTCATGTCATCAAGTTCATTGGTCTTGTTGATAAGCGGCGTGGTCTGCTGCTTCACATAGTTCTTGGTGGTGCAACCGACCGTCGCAGCCATGGCGGCTGCCAAGAAAATCGTTAACGAAGCGCGGGTCATGGTTGGAGCTCCTTCATTTCGTTCATAAATTTTTCTCAGTGCAGTCGGAAATTCCGACGGCATGAATCCCTGGGACAGAGAATCCGGGAAGGGTAACTCACCCCTTTCCCGCCAAGTACTTTTGCACGGCTGATGCCAGTTCGCCATACAGTTCTTTGCCTATATAAGTATATTAGTTTTCAATATGTTATCGAAAGAAAAGCAAGAAACGCGCAAGCTTGCCGCGGGGATGAAAGACGAAAAGCGAACACGCCTGATGGAAATTTTATACGGTCGCAGGAGACGAGGACTTCAGTACTCACGGTGGCTGTCAGATGAGATGTCTTTGATTCATTCGGTCCGTTTTGCTTTGCACCGGTGTATACGGGACTGGGCTTTGTGACGGCCACAAGTGCATTGTCATCCAATACAATGTCTTCATTCCCTGAGCTTCCAGAACATGGATTTAGTCAAGAAGATTCGCACCATCCCCACCGAGCCTGGCGTGTATCTCTACAAGAACGCCGAAGGCGAAGTGATCTACGTTGGCAAAGCGAAGAACCTGCGAAGCCGCGTATCCAGCTATTTTCACGAGGGCCGGTGGGAAGACGCGAAGACGGGCAGCCTGGTTCGCGAGGCGGTCGATGTCGACTACATTGTCGTAGCGAATAACAAGGAAGCCCTGGCGCTGGAAAATAATTTAATCAAGCAGCGCAAGCCGCGATTCAACATTTTGCTGCGCGATGATAAGACATATCCTTATGTGAAGCTGACGCTGGGCGAGCGCTGGCCGCGCGTTTTCGTAACGCGTCGATTGCGAAAAGATGGCAGCGCATACTACGGGCCGTACTTCCCTGCCAACCTGGCATATCGCATTGTCGATCTGATTCACCGCAATTTTCTGATTCCGTCCTGCAAGGTCGACCTCACGCGCTTTCATCCGCGGCCGTGTTTGCAGTATTACATCAAGCGCTGCCTGGGGCCGTGCGTGCAGAACCTGACCACGCCGGATGCGTATCAGGAAGCGGTTCGCGACGTGAAATTGTTTCTTGAAGGCCGTCCGACGGATTTATCGCGTTCCCTGCACGAGCGCATGGAACGAGCCGCAGACGCGGAGGAATACGAGCGCGCCGCCCGTTATCGTGACCTGATTTCGACGGTCGAGCAATTACAGGAGCGCCAGCGTATTGCCGCCGCCGAAGGCGATGACGCCGACGTTTTCGGTTATCACTACGAGAACGGGATGCTGGCGGTGAATTTGTTTCACATGCGCGCCGGGCGCGTGGTCGACCGCCGGGAATTTTTCTGGGAAGATTTGCCGGAGTTTGCCGAAGAGGAATCTTCGGACCGCAAAGAAGACGGCGCTCAGAATGACGAATCGTCAGCGGTCGAGTTTCATCCCGGAGAATTTTTCTCGGCTCTGCTGAAACAGCTTTACATCGGTCAGCCTTATGTTCCGCGCAATTTGTATGTCCCGGTGGATTTTGAGGACCGCGAAGAGCTGGAAGACCTGCTCTCCGAGCAAGGTGCCGAAAAAAACTCACGCACCGCACAGGTTCATATTCTCGTACCGCAGCGCGGGGACAAACGATCGCTAATCGATCTTGCCGGCACGAACGCAAAGCAATCGTACGACCAGCGTTTCCGGGTTCTGAAACCGAACGCCAGAGCAATTCAGGAAGAATTGCAGGAAGTCCTAACCCTACCCGAATTGCCCAAACGCATCGAGTGTTTCGACATTTCGCACATCCAGGGTGCGGAAACGGTGGCTTCGATGGTGGTCTGGGAAGACGGCAAGATGAAGAAATCGGATTACCGGAAATTCATAATTCGCACGGTGGATGGTGTCGACGATTTCGCCTCGATGCGCGAAGTAGTCGCACGCCGATACAACCGGGTGCAGTCGGAAAACAAGGCGATGCCGAGCCTGGTGCTGATCGATGGAGGATTAGGACAGCTCCATGCGGCTGCGGAGGCACTGGAATCACTCGAAATCATCAATCAGCCGCTGGCTGCGATCGCCAAGCGGGAAGAAATTCTCTACGTCTACGGACAGGAAAAGGATCCGATCGCGCTCGATCATCATTCGCCCGTGTTGCATTTGATTCAGCAGATTCGCGACGAGGCGCATCGGTTCGCGGTAACGTTTCACCGCAAACGCCGGCAAATGCGCGACCGATCGACTGAACTTCTTGAGATCCCCGGAGTAGGTGCGAGCACCACCCGTCGTTTACTCGAACACTTCGGAAGCTTGCAGGCGGTGAAGCAGGCTGACGCAGCGGCTTTGTCCGCAGTCGTTACGCGGGTGCAGGCGGAAGCGATTAGTAGTTATTTTCGGAAATGACGCTGAGAGGAGCCTCCATTCGCCGCGAATAACGGGCTAACGCCCAATTCTTAATTCGACAGCATCACTGGCGATGCCGCGAGCACTCCTGCGGCGAGTTCGAGATCGTGAAGATCTTCGCGGCTGAAGTCCTGGGTGAATTTTGGATCGAGGCCTTTGCGCGAAATCTGAATCACCCCTAATACCGCCGACTGCTGGTCGAGGATCGGAACCGACATCAGTTTCTGAATCGGCGCCAACGGCGATGACGGTGAATCATCGGTTTCCACACCGAGAGGCTTGATCGTCTCGAAGATGCTGGCGTGCTTCACGCGGGCGAAATTGTTAAAGATTTCCGCTTTCTTGCTCAATGCAGTGTGCGCCGCAATGGCTTTGCTTGAAATCGGAATCGCACCAGTGGTTCGCAGATGCTCCGGAAAAATGAACTTGAGCAGTCCGCCTTCGAGCTTCAGCAGGGCCACTTCCGCATGTTGCACCTTAAATACCTTAGCTAATACCATGCTTACTTCCAGCGGAGTGATGCCTTCACTGAGCACAGATCCAAGCGGGAGTAAATTTTCGGGAAGAACAATCTCTTCCAGAGCTTCATTCGCAGGCTTCTGATTCATAGAATGAGTCTCAAAAATCCAGTTTAAGAACCGCGAGTGATCCCGCACTTTGAGCGCCAGTTGGGACCGACATTCACATCCTACAAGCCCTTTTATTTCAGCAAAGTAGCTAACGATCATGTCCTTTTGCGCAGGGCCGGAAAGCCAGAAATCCGCCATCCGGTTGACACTTTTTGACTGCTAAGTTGGCCTTCCCGCAGGGGCTTTTGCAGAACTTAAGGAATTTTTAGTGGCTCACTTCCCTTCCCGGCCTAGAAGTAATTACACTTTCGCCTATGGCGATTCCTGCGCAACCGAACGTAAAGTTGAGTAACGCCCCCGACTACCGCGAGTCCTACGCCAACAGCGTGCAGATGCGGGTGAACGTCTGGGATTTTTTTCTCGTCTTCGGCACGCTCCAACAACAAACTGAAAACCAGGTCGAGATTCGAAACTTTCAGGGAATTTATCTCAGCCCTCAACAAGCCAAAGCCCTGCTTGGACTTCTGCAGCAGAATGTCTCCGGCTACGAAACCGCCTTCGGCGAGATCAAGCTCGATCCGCGGATGGCTCCGGCAGGGCCAGTGCATTAAACGGTTCCGTCCCATGAACGAGACGATTCTCTGAGCAATAACGTGCATGCGAAGAACCCGATTTGGCGGCAGTCGCCGATCGTGTTCATTTTCATTTTTATGTTCGTTTTCCTGTTGCACCTGCCCCTCTTGCAGCTGCCTTATTTCTGGGATGAAGCTGGCTACTATATTCCCGCCGCGCGCGACATTTTTCTCGCGGGCAGCCTGATTCCACACACCACGGTTTCCAACGCCCACCCGCCGCTGGTCATGCTCTGGCTGGCTTTGTGGTGGAAAGTCGTGGGCTACGCCCCAGCGGTAACGAGATCGGCAATGGTTCTGCTCGCCGCCTTCGCTCTGCTCGGCGTTTTTCGCCTAAGCGAACGCGTCGCAAACTCTAGAATTGCGATTACCGCAACGATGTGCACCGCCCTCTATCCGGTTTTCTTTGCGCAAAGTACGCTGGCGCAAATGGACTTGGCATCGGCAGGTTTTACATTTTGGGGCATCGCCGCATATATCGAAGACCGGCCACTCGGAGTTGCCGCCTGGTTTGCGCTGGCCGGGCTTGCCAAAGAAACGGCGATTCTGGCCCCGCTCGCGCTGATTGTGTGGGAAGCCCTCGGCTTGGTTGCTGGCAAGAGTTCAATTAAAACGCTTTGGGTGGAGGAATCGTACGACGGAAACCTACTGGTGCGAGGCAGACAGTCGTTGATTCCTCCGTTCCGGCGTATCGCACCGCTGTTGATTTCTATCGTTCCGCTAGTAGCGTGGTACTCCTATCATTTCTCGCGCACCGGATATGTCTTCGGCAATCCGGAGTTCTTCCGTTACAACGTCTCCGCGACTCTCAATCCCACGCGCTTCCTCCTGGCGCTGGTTTTGCGAGCTTGGCAACTCTGCGGATATCTGCATTTGTGGGTATTGACGCTGGCCGCGCTCCTCGCCATGTGGATTTTGCCTCCAGAGCGCGATTTTGGGATCGGGCGGCGACGGATTGCCATTCAGCACCAAATGGTCTTTTACGTGGTGATTGCCACTTATCTCATCGCGATGTCGGTGATCGGGGGCGCAGTCCTGGCCCGCTATATGTTGCCCGCCATTCCTCTCATGATCATTCTCTGCGTATCCACGCTATGGCGCAGGGTGCGATATTGGCCGGTGATGGTCGCATTCGTGGCGCTGGCGTTCGTCGCAGCTTGGTTCTGGAATCCGCCTTACGGATTCGCCCCCGAAGATAATCTGGCTTATCGCGACTACATCATCCTGCACGAAGATGCCGAGCAATTTCTCGAAGCGCGTTATCCGATGGCGCGCGTGCTCACGGCATGGCCAGCCTCAGACGAAATAACCCGAGCATGGCTCGGCTATATAACCCGGCCGCTGCCAGTCGTACGTGTCGAGGATTTTTCTCTAGAGCAAATGCTGACCGCCGCGCAGCTTCATCCAGCTTACGACGTAGCGTTAGCTTTCTCTACAAAATACGAACCTCCCGCAGGGATTTGGAACCGCTGGCCGGGCTTCGCGCAAACTGCGGAGACATGGAAAACCCGATTCTTCGGATATCACCGCGATCTGCCGCCAGCCGCAATTGCTCGGATTCTCGGAGGACGGATCGCATTTTCGGAGCAGCGCCACGGCCAGTGGATTGCCGTAATCGAAGCGCAAGGAATCGAAGAGGCCGAAAAATCTGTCCCGAATGTAAGCCTGCGAGACGGTCGATGATGCTTCCGCTCCCAGGAGAGATTACCTAGTTAGGACTCGTTTCAAGACGCGCGTGATAGCCTTTGCGCGCGCGAACCTGCAAACGCTTCCCATTCTTCTCTGTCACGATGCCGATGGTGCGATAACTGCAGTGCGGGGTGGGAATCGGCAGGCTGTCGTTGGGGAAAGCTTCCAAACAGCCGGGCGATCTTACTTCGATCAGGGCCGCTCCGCAGTGTGAAGAGTGATCGAGGCCGTGTTAAGCATTCCAAAATTTGCGTTTTCTCGGGGTGGTGGATCCCGGACCTCTGGGCTCGTGTTTGGCCTCGCGATCTTTCTGATCCGAATCAACTGAAAAGAGCATGTAATGATCGAAACTGTGCCGCCGATGATAGCGGTGGTGGCGAATGTCGAGGTAGACGTCCGCGCTCTTGGGCAGCCAAAGATCCAGATTCTTCTTTTGAAAATGAACGGGCCCGTATTCAGCAATCGAATGTTCAGTCAGGAATTGTATTTGCCGCATTGGGCTCACGAGTTCGGACTCGATGCGCACAACCTGAAAGGTGTCCGCGGTGATCCATGCGCGCCCTTTCAGATTGATGGGGTAGCCAACATGGCCGGCCTGAAACCGTCCAATGCTGCTGGGTCGATCTGCGCGTTGCCGGAAATGCATGAGCCAGGCGGGTTGCCCATGCCACTCGCCCAAGCCCTCGCAGGTGATTTCGTAGTTGACCCGCATGCTGGGTAGAAACAGGAGGGCTAATGAGGGGAACCCCCCGGTGACGATCTGGTCGGGAAGGTCAGACACTCCATAACGCTCAGTCCTGTATTCGTCAACCTGCAAAAGGCCGGGAGCGGGTTGGGAAATGTTGGCGGCATAATCGAACCTCTGTATTTCCCTGCCCGTGGGGTTGCCAAGATTATCGAGTTTCTCGTGCACCAAATCTTCGATCGCCGCAAAGCGCCCAACATTCTCCGCAAGCTGCTGCGCGTTGCGCTCCACGCCGGCGAGCACTTGTTCGTCGGGGCAAGTTACCCCAGGGGCAACGCTCGGTTTTTCCTCATCAACCCCCGCTGGCTGCCATTTTACGGATAACGCTGGTTCGGCCGCACCATCGAACAACGGATCAGCGGCACCCGGGGAAGAAGGAACCAGCAGGACCGGCGCCTCTTTCGTTGCTGAACTAACTGCCGAACTTGATGCGCGCTGTTCCAGGGTGGAGATGTAGCTTCGCACCTCCGCCGCTAACGGGCTGGCCGGCGTCGCTTGCAGGAAGGCCTTGAGCGTCTGGATTGATTCGGGGATGTGACCGAGGTTTGCTTCGGCCTGGCCCAGAACCAGTGTAGCTCCCGCATCTCCCTTGGCCCTGTCGAGAGCGAGTTGGGCATGTTTCTGTGCCTTTTCGTATTGTTTCTGCCTCAGGTAGACATCAGCCAGCAAAGCGTGAGACGACCAGTCATCGGGGCTGGCTGCAACCGCCAGTTCCAGTGTCGTGCTGGCCCGGTCAAACTCTCCGCGCAGATGCTCAAGACGACCAAGCAGAGCCAGAGCTTCGCTGTTATGTGGATCGAGAGTTGTGGAACGCACAAGATAGGCGTCTGCCTCGTCAAGCTTCTTTTGCTGGAAGGATTGATACCCCAGAAGGAAATTTACTCGTGCGCTGGAAGGAGCCAGCTTGTAGGCCAATGCCAAATGTTTCTGGGCATCCTTTGAGCTGCCGGACTTGAGCGCTAAAACAGCCCGGTTGGTTTCCTTGCTGGCCTTGGCGGACATGGTGGTGTCGGCGGTTCCGGTAGCGTCGAAATTGACGGCTGCTGGATCTCGCTCCAAAACTACCTCCACCGAAACGTCGTCGGCGAGGCCAGTGATCTCTACTTGCTTTTGGACACTTAGATATCCAACTGCACTAATCTCAATGTCGTACTTCCCAGCCTC
>JASHNX010000242.1 GCA_030041415.1 Candidatus Sulfotelmatobacter sp. | reverse complement strand
GGTCCCCAGCTTTGCGCACGAAACTCGAATTGCTTTGGGCTCATTCCGACCGGAGGGGGCACTTACCTGCAAAATCCCTACGGCAAGGAAGTGCCCGAAGCGGTTCGGTGGGTGGTTGCGGCCGGTGCCACACTGCAGAATTACAAACGCTTTTCTGCGAGCTTGCGCCTACGCTACTTTGGCCCGCGCCCTCTGACGTCCGACGCAATCTACACCTCGCCCTCAACGGCGTTGGTCAACGTGGGGGCCACTTATAAGATCAACGAACACTGGAGCCTTCTGGGAGAAGTTCTGAATTTGCTCAACCGCCGGGATCACGACGTTGATTACGCCTACGTGTCGCAAATCACCCCGGCAGCCGGACTCGGGTTGCCGGCAGCCCCGCCAACAACACTGTCAGGACAGGAGCAGGTTGCGAGTGTTGTGAATGATAACGCAGCATTCACCAGGGTTATGCACCCAGTCGAACCGATTCAGGCGCGATTCAGTTTGCGTTTCAGTTTCGGTCGCTGAGGCAATATTGCCGCTGAGTTCTTCGTGAACGTCGTTCTTTCCGTTTAAGAATCCTCAAGTCTAACCTTCATGTCTCGGCTGGAATCGCCTTCGTTTGCGGAAAAACTTTGCGGGACAGGTAAGAAGCCCGTCGAGGCCTTGCTGCGGCTCGCTCCGCTCGACCTATGACTGAACCCTCGCCCGTCCCGCTGAACACGTCTCTGCTATGAAACGACGGCACGCAATCGAAACCCCAGAACGCAAAGCTTTGGTTGACATTACTCGCCCTCTCATGGAGGAAGAAACAAACAGCAGATATACCGCTTATAACCTGAATCCACACCGTTCTGATGTCCGAGCCGCGTTTAAGCGGCTGCTGTCGTAAGACGCTACTGCGGTAATCCCATGCGGCCCAGCACGGCGACGTAGCGAGGATCGGAGCGGAGGGAGTCGAAGGCCGGGTTGCGGATCGAATTGATGATCTCAGGGTCCTGACTGGAAACGGATTTTTCGAGATAATCCAGAGCCTTTTCCCGGTCACCGGCGACGGCGAATGCGAGGGCCACATCGGCTGCTCCGCCGTTACCGGAGCGGCCGTACATTGCGGACTCCAACATCCGGGCATAGCCTTGCGCGTCGGAAGTCGAAGGGGGATTGAGCTCGGGGCGCCATAACTTAAGCTCGTTGATGGCATCGCCGAAGCGGCCAGTAATAGCGTTGAGTTGAGAGAGATAAAGATGAGGCCCGCCGTGGTTCGGATCGAGGGACATGGCTTTGTGAAATTCGTCGGCCGACTCAGGATAACGGTGGGCCACCATCAGAGTAACGGCGTAGTTCATGCTCATGACCATGGAGAGCGGATCAAGGGACAAAGCCGTGCGAAACTCCTGCTGAGACTGATCGAGGCGATTTTCCGGCAGGAGAATCATGTACGCATAGAAGTAGTGAGCCGTCGAATTATTTGGATTAAGGTCGACAGCCTTGTGAAACTCCGCTTCGGCTTCATTCCATTTCGATTCACCGGCAAGCGCTGTGGCCCGCGCCGAATGCGCTTCCGAGAGATTAGGCCCGAGTTCCACTGCCTTTCTTGAGGCTTCGTCGGCTAGGGTGATTCCCTGCTGCGGCGTGATGCCTGTGTTGTAACTGGGTGCAACATTGTAGGTATCGGCCAAGCCGGTATAAGCGAGAGCGTAGTTTGGATCGGCGGCGATGGCCTGCTGAAACAGTGGGATGCTCTTTTTGAGGCCTTCATCCGAGCGCCCATACCAGTTCTGACGGCCCTCGAGATAGAGGCGATAAGCCTCTGCGTTGCTCGTGCCCGCGCTCTGGATGCTTTGCTGCTGCTCGCCGTTGAGTTGAATGCGGAGCTTGTTCGAAACATCGCGCGCAATTTCGCCCTGAACTTCAGTGACATCGGCGAGCTGCCGATCATAGCGAGATCCCCAGAGTTCGGAGCCGTCGGCTGCGTTCACCAGATCGGCTTCGACAATCACATGGCCGTCACGTTGTGTTACGCGGCCCATGAGAACGGCCTTGACCTGCAGCGTCTGGCCGATCTTCTGAGGATCGTCCTGTGTGCCCTTGTAACGGAAGACAGAGCTGCGCGCCATCACTTTGACATTGGGCAATTGCGAAAGGCTGCCGATCAGGCCCTCTGTGAGTCCGTCGCTCAAATAGTCGTTGCCAGCATCGGACGTGGCGTTGGCGAAAGGCAGGACGGCGAGCGAATCGATCCTCTGCGTAGCGGATCTTCCCCGAAGGAAATAAACGCCTGCCAATACTACGAGCACGAGAGCTGCGGCGATTCCGCCGGCGAGGATCTTGCGCGAAGAACCCGCTGCGGCACCGGAAGCCTCCGCTGACGAAGCAGGGGCAATCGATGCAGCGCTTGCCGAGGACGAGCGCCCCGAATCGACGTCACGCTTCAGGCGTGCGAGGTCGCCCCGAAGATCGGCCGCGCTCTGGTAACGAAGGTTGCGATCTTTTTCCAGAGCCTTGTTGATGATGCGTTCCAGCTCCGGCGGCATGTCCGGGTTGAGGCGAAGGGCTGGTGGTGGTGCGGAATCGAGAATTGCTTTGAAAATCTCCGCCGAACTGCCGCCGCGAAAAGGCAAAGTGCCGGTGGCCATTTCGTAGAGCACGGCGCCGAAGGAAAACAGGTCACTGCGCGCGTCGAGCTCTTTGGCGCGGGCCTGCTCGGGCGACATATAAGCGATCGTGCCCAGGGTTGAGCCGGGGCTGGTGAGATGCTGGTCTTCGACTTCGGTCAGCGTGTTCGCCGACGCGACGTCGCTGGACGAGCCAGCAGTTGGCGCGACTTTGGCTAGGCCGAAATCGAGAATTTTGGCGTGCCCGCGTTTAGTGACGAAGATATTCGCAGGCTTGATGTCGCGGTGAACAATGTGCTCGGCATGAGCGGCATCGAGGCCGTCGGCAATTTCGATGGCCAGCGAAAGGATGGTTTCGTTATCGAGAGGACGCCCTGAAATGCGATATTTCAGCGTTGCGCCATCCAGAAACTCCATGGCGAGGAAGGATTGCTCGCCGTGCTTGCCGATTTCATAGATGGTGCAGATGTTCGGATGATTAAGTGCTGAAGCCGCACGCGCCTCGCGGCGAAAACGTTCCAGTGCCTGCGGATCACGCGACAGCTCAGGAGGAAGGAATTTAAGCGCGACAAAGCGGCCGAGTTCGGCATCCTCGGCCTTATACACGACACCCATGCCGCCGCCGCCCAGCTTTTCAATAATCCGGTAGCGAGAAACCGTTTCGCCGATCACGAAATCTGAGGCTCCTCGGCCCGCATTATGTGGAGTCGCATCATCTCAAGTCGCTTCGTCGTATTCGAGCGATATTCTACGCTTTCACACGGCCACTAGTATGAAGGAGTTATGGGTAAGAACTGCGCGCCAGTGTATCTTTTCGCAATTTGAACAACACGGGGAGAAATAACCAACAATGGCGTGGATCAAAACTGTTCCTTTGACCGAGGCCGATGAGAAGCTGCGCCGGGCGATCGAAGACGAGAAACTGCTGTATCCGAAAGAGTATGCCGAACCGGTTCACCCAGATCCTTCCGGCGCGTCGTCAATTGTTGGCTCGCACACGCTGATTCCCGACGCGCTTTATCACGCCTTTGCCACTTTCGGTGCGCTCATGTCTCCCGACCTTCCTCTCAGCCGGCGGCAGCACGAAATGATCGCCACCATGGTCTCGGTGACCAACCGGTGCGTCTATTGAATCGAGTCGCACGCAGAGTTTCTGCGTAGAGTGACGCTGGACAAAGAACTGGTCGCTGCGCTCGAAAAAGATTACAAGACTGCGCCGATCACGCCGCAGGATCGGGTGATGGTCGAATACGTGGTCAAACTGACAAAGGATGCGACGAAGGTTTGGAAGGACGATATTGAAAGGTTGCGCGCAGTCGGGTTCGACGATCGCGGAATTTTGCAGATCACGCTGATCGCTTCGTGGTTCAATTACATCAATCGCGTGGCGGATGCGTTGGGGGTGGGAAGAGAGTAGGGCTGCCAGCACGCGTGCGGACGCTGCGCGGCCGCTCTCCATCCAAGGAATTACCACTCCAACACGATTGCCGCTTCTTGCCGGAACGATTAAGATTTCCCCGCCACGAAGGAAGCCCTATGAAATTTCACGTGTTGATGGGAGCGGCGCTATTAACGGCAAGCGCATTTGCGCAGGCTCAGGCTGTGCCGCCTCCACCGCCGATCACCTACGATCAAGCCGTCGCCAACGAGAAAAATCTTTTTGCCGCCGATCAGAAGCACGACATGGACGCCATCAAGTCGATGGTCGCCGACGATTTCATCGACGTCAACAAAGATGGCACCACGGAAAACAAAGCTGATCTGATGAAAGAGATTCCCACACTGAAGCTGTTGCGCTACGAGCAGCAGAATTTTCGCGTGGTCAGCATGGGGCCTTACGCGTATTCGATCAGTTACGATTCGGACGCAACTATTATCGGAGCCGATGGCAACGAGAAGCACGCGCAGAACGGACTGAACACGGTCTGGATCTGGCGCGACGGCCGCTGGCAGATCCTGTTGCACTGCCGGGGAGAGCAAAAGGCTCTGGCTGCGAAATAGAATCCCGTATTGTCCTAGCACTACTACACTCTCTTTAGAGGTTTGGGCTTGTTATGGCGTGAGGCCTATCCTCTTTACTTCATGCCCGAATCGCTGGCTCAATTCTTTCTGACGAATTTTGAGGCACATCGTGCCGAACGCGCCTATGGCCAGCGCTGTGGCTACCGTATGGACTGGTTCACTTACGGGCAAGTGCTGGAGATGGCTCTTCACTTCGGCCAAGAACTGCATGCGCGCGGAATCGCCAAAGGCGAGCGCGTTATGCTTTGGGGCGCGAACTCTGCCGAGTGGGTCGCGGCATTTTTCGGATGCGCGATGCGAGGCGTAGTTGTTGTTCCATTGGATGACGGCTCATCCGATGAATTTGCGCAGCGGGTTGCGCAGCAGGTCGAAGCTAGGCTTTGGATTTGTTCGCGGAAACATGCCGCAAAGTTCGCCGCTGATACTGCTTCGGTAATCGTTCTCGATGAGATAAAAGCTACCGCTTTGCCGGGAGGAGATGAAAAGCCCGGCGAGCGCGGCATATCCGACGTGGTCGTTACACGCGACGACATCCTGCAAATCGTCTTCACCTCCGGCACTACAGCTGAGCCCAAAGGCGTAGTCATCACACACGGCAATGTCCTCGCCAACATCGAACCGTTCGCGCAAGAAATTCCGCGTTATTTGAAATACGAGCGCTGGGTGCACCCGGTGCTGTTTCTGAATCTGCTTCCTTTGAGCCACGTGTTTGGGCAATTCCTCGGGTTATTTTTGCCGCCTCTACTTGGCGGGACCGTGATTTTCCAGGAAGAGCTGCGGCCCTCGGAGATTGTGAGCACGATTCACCGCGAGCGGATTTCGGTGCTGGTGACGGTGCCGCGTGTGCTGCAATCACTGCAACAAAAAATCGAGCGTGATCTTGAGCAGCGCGGCAAGCTGGGGAAATTTCGGAAACGATTCCGTCAAGCCGAGGGCAAACACTTTCTACGTCGCTGGTGGGTCTTTCGCGACATTCGCCGCTGGTTCGGCTGGAAGTTTTGGGCGTTTATTTGCGGAGGCGCCACGCTCGATTCTGCAACCGAAGAATTCTGGGACCGTCTAGGCTATGCCGCGATTCAGGGTTATGGCCTGACCGAAACAACGTCGTTGATCAGCGTGAATCATCCCTTTCGGCTCGGCAAAAAATCGATTGGCAAAGTGCTGCCCGGGCGCACCATCAAGCTGGCGGAAGACGGCGAAATTCTGGTGCAGGGCGGCGGAGTGGCCGCGGGTTACTGGGGCCCAAGCGGCGAGCACAACGTTGCCGACGTTCAAGGCTGGTATCACACCGGCGACATCGGGGCGCTCGATGAAGCCGGCAATCTGTATTTCAAAGGGCGCAAGAAAGAAGTGATCGTCACTCCGGCGGGATTGAATATCTATCCGGAGGATTTGGAGGCGGCACTGCGGCGGCAGCCGGAAGTGAAAGATTGCGTCGTAGTCGGGATCGATCGCGGAGGAAACGCGGAGCCGTGCGCCGTCTCGATTTTGCGCAACGATGCGAACCTGCAAGACGTGGTCGAACGCGCGAATCAATCCCTGGCAGATTTCCAGCGCATGCGTTTGTCGATCAAGTGGCCTCAAGAGGATTTTCCACGCACTCCCACGCAAAAGCCGAGACGAAATATGATCGCCGAATTCGCCGCAAAACAGATAGTGCAAGGCCGCAGTAGTGACGTAGCAAAACAAAGCCCAGTAATGGAGCTGCTCAATCGAATTACGAACCGAGAGAATGGCCGAAGCAAAGATGAGGCCTCGCCTGTTTCTGATGGTAGCGATGATCTTGACTACGACCTCGGCCTGAGTTCGCTCGATCGAGTGGAATTGATCGGCGCCCTCGAAGATCGATATCAGGTGGATCTCAGCCAGACGAGCTTCAGCGCGGCGCGCACTGTGGGCGATATCGAAAAGATGCTGCGCGGCGAGGCCGTCCCGCATACCGAATATCACTATCCGCGATGGGTGCTACGGTTGCCGGTCACGTGGTTGCGCTGGCTGGCGTACTGGTTATTGATGAGGCCCGCCATGCTTCTCCTCGGCTGGCCGCGCATCGAAGGACGGGAAAATTTGCGCGGCTGGAGCGGCTCGCTTCTAGTGGTTTGCAACCACATTGGCGACGTCGATCCTGGATTTGTCCTTGCAGCGCTGCCTTCGCGGTTTCGCAACCGCATCGCCACTGCGACCGGAGGCGAAGCGCTGGAAAAATTGCGCACTCCCGCGGCCGATCGAAACTTCTTTGCCGGAATCTACGACCGCATTCAATGGACTTTGGGAGTTTCGCTGCTGAATTTATTTCCTTTGCCCCGCGAAGCAGGCTTCCGCCAGAGTTTCAAGTACGCCGGAGAAGCGGTCGACCGCGGTTACAGCATTCTTGTGTTCCCGGAAGGCCGGCATACGACAGATGGAAACATGAATCCGTTTCGCGCTGGAATCGGATTACTTGCTAAGAATCTCGGCATTCCGGTGCTGCCGATGCGAATTAGAGGATTGTTTGAGGTAAAACAGGCGGGAAAGAAATTCGCGCCTCCAGGGAAAATTTCTGTGCACATCGGCAAACCGATTCGGCTTGCGGCTGACAACGATCCCGCGCAGATCGCAATAAGGCTGCAAGCGGCAGTTGAAGCGCTGTAACTGATGCCGGAGCCGCACAGCTGCGCCCTTTGAGGCCTTCGCGTCGGCGTCAAATAAGAAAGGCGCCGGATTCGATTTACGATTCCGGCGCCTTATGCAGTTCAACGCCGATGCCGACCAGAACATCAGCACAGAACCAATAACTCAGTCTATTTTACTTCCTGTACAACTGTGCCCTGACTCTGGAAGAAACCGCTGGCGCCGCTGTATTCAGCCGCGATTTTCAATTTACCCTCGGGCAGCTTCGCGGTTTCGCAACCGCATCGCCACTGCGACCGGAGGCGAAGCGCTGGAAAAATTGCGCACTCCCGCGGCCGATCGAAACTTCTTTGCCGGAATCTACGACCGCATTCAATGGACTTTGGGAGTTTCGCTGCTGAATTTATTTCCTTTGCCCCGCGAAGCAGGCTTCCGCCAGAGTTTC
>JASHNX010000022.1 GCA_030041415.1 Candidatus Sulfotelmatobacter sp. | reverse complement strand
GATCGTCGTCTCGAGAAGAGCTTCGTAGCCGCGCCGAAAATCCTCGAATTTGCGTTCAAAGCCGCGCTGAAAGCGGCCGAGAAACGACTTCGGTCCGCCTTCACGATGCTCGTGCCCGCGCATGATGTACATCACGAGAGTAGGAATTAGAGTTCGTGACAGCAAATAGCTGGCGAGCATGGCGAAGCTTACGGCTTCCGCGAGAGGAACGAACAAAAACTTCGCAACGCCGGTCAGGAAAAACATCGGCACGAAGACAATGCAAATGCTGAGCGTCGAAACGAAAGCGGGTACTGCGATTTGTTGGGCGCCATCGAGAATGGCCTGCCGCATCTCCTTGCCCATGGCGAGATTGCGCTCGATGTTTTCGATTTCTACGGTCGCGTCGTCCACCAGAATGCCGACGGCGAGCGCTAACCCCCCGAGCGTCATGATGTTGATGGTTTCGCCAATCGCACCGAGAAGAATAATGGAAACGAAGATCGACAGCGGAATGGAAATCGCGATGACGATGGTTGGACGCCAGTCGCCGAGAAAGATGAGAATCATCACTGCCGTAAGAAGCGCGGCAATGATGCCTTCTCTTAATACGCCTTGGATCGAGGCGCGTACGAACAGCGATTGATCGAAGAGTGCCGTAATTTTTAAGGCTGGTGGAAGTGACTGCGCTGCCTGTTGGACAATCGATTTCACTCCAGCGACAATCTGCAGCGTGGAAGCATTGCCATTCTTATAGATCGACATCAGAGCGCCACGGTTTCCATCCTGGCGAACGATGTTAGTCTGCGGCGCAAAACCGTCGCGAATGTGCGCCACGTCGCGCATATACAGCGTAGAGCCATTCACGGTTTTTACCGGAAGATTGTTCAATTCTGGCATCGTCTCGGGAGTGCCGTTCATCTCAACGTTGTATTCGAGCGGTCCCATCTTGATCGTGCCGCTGGGCAAAATGATGTTTTGCGCGTTGACAGCATTCACGATGTCGTTCGGCTGCAGGCCGTAAGCCTGAAGTTTGGGGAGGTCGAGATCGACCTGAATCTGGCGAAGTTTTCCGCCGTAAGGATAAGGAGTGGCTGCACCGGGAACCGTCGCGAGAAACGTTCGTAGAAAGTTTTGTCCGAGATCGAAAAGCTGCTGTTCGGGAAGCGTCTTGCTGCTCAGGCCGAGTTGAACGATCGGCGTGGTCGAAGCGCTATAAGAAATAATCAGCGGCGGCGTGGTGCCGATGGGGAGGCTGCGAACGGTGGTTTGGCAGATCGCAGTAATTTGTGCGATCGCGCCCTGAAGGTTCGTGCCCGGACGGAAGAAAACCTTGATCACACCGAGTCCATAAACCGACTGCGATTCCATGTGCTCGATGTCATTGACAGTCGTCGTAATACCGCGCTCGGAGTTCGCCACGATGCGATCAGCCATGTCTTGCGGCGACATTCCGCTGTAAAACCAAACGACGGAAACCACCGGAATATCAATGCTGGGGAAAATGTCAACCGGAGTGCGGAACAACGTGACGCCGAACAGGATGATGATGACGAGCGCCATCACCACAAAGGTATAAGGACGCCTGAGCGCTAATGCGACAATCCACATTGCTTAAGAACCACCCCGAACCCACAGAAGAGACTATGCAGCAACTTTGTTAATGGCGCGTTACTGCAAGCGAACCTAGAGATGCGAAATTAGATTCGATACTCCTCGTATCGGATTCCACAAAAGAGTTTACTTATTATATGGTAAGTTATGCTCATGCGCCAAAAGGCGGCTATAAAGACTGGTGACCACGGTAAGGGCGATAGAACCCGTGCACCCGGACGCCCTCGGAGCGAAGCGGCCCGTATCTCCATTTTGCGGAGTGCTTTGAGCCTTCTGGGCAAGAATGGCTTTGCCGATTTGACTATCGAGGAGGTCGCTGCCGACGCCAATGTCGGAAAGGCGACGGTTTACCGCTGGTGGCCGCATAAGGCGGCGCTCATCGCAGACGCTTTTGCCAGTAGTGCCACACGAAGATTGCATTTCCCAGATACCGGCTCTGTTCGCTCAGACATGAGCCAGCAGATGCGCCAACTAATCAAGATTTTTCGCGGCCGCCGGGGTCGAATCGTCTCTGCAATTCTTGCCGGCGGACAGAGCGACAAGGAACTGATTTCTGCTTTCCGCAACCGTTTCCTCTGGCCGCGCCGGCGGGAAGCTTATGCTACGTTGCAACGCGGAATTCGCCGCGGGGAATTGCGCAAAGACATTGACAAAGACTTGCTGCTGGATTCGCTATATGGGCCGATTTATATGCGTTTTCTCATACGGCACGACAAACTGACGCCTGAGTTTGTCGACCATCTTTGCAGCCTCGTGCTAGGCGGAGCGCGGCCGCGCCCCAAGTGACATCGCCGTCCAACGCAACTAAAGTGATACGGTTTTGCGCATTTCGCTCAGGCGGTCATCCAGGAAAGCAAAATAGCCGTCGAGGCCAGTGCCAGTCTTTGCTGAAACCTCGATTACTTTCATGCCTGGACGCACGGCCTGGATATTCCTATAAGCGATGTCCCTGTTGAATTCGACGGCCTCAGCCAAGTCCATTTTGGTGATCACTGCGACGTCCGCGCTGTTGAAAATTGTCGGATATTTCAATGGTTTATCTTCGCCCTCGGTAACGGAAAGCAAAACCAACCGAAGCTCTTCCCCGAGATCGTACGAAGATGGACAGACGAGGTTGCCAACGTTTTCGATAAACAGAAAGTCCAAATCGTTCACGTTCCACCCCGCGAGTGCATTCTGCACCATAGCCGCTTCGAGGTGACACAGCGTTCCGGTCGTGATCTGCTTTACCGGGACCTGGCTGCGCGCCAAACGCTCCGCGTCGTTTTCCGTAGCCAAATCTCCGACTAACGCAGCTACCCTATATTTCGCACGCAGAAGAGTCAGGGTTTTTTCGAGAAATGCAGTCTTCCCCGAGCCCGGACTTGAAACCAGGCTTACCACGAAAACTCCCGCGCCGCGAAAGCAATCTCGCAAGGCGCGGGCGATAATGTCGTTCTGCTTGAGAACATTTTTTCGGACCTCTATGAGGCGCGGTTCGGCACACATTCGTTGACCTCCAGCGCAAATACTTCGAGTTCCTTGCCTTGCAGAACTTCCCACGACGGAGTGCCGCACTCCGGGCAGGTAAATTGCTGCACTGAGCTCAAAGTCTGTTGCGCATCGCAGGTGGGACAGAAAATCACTACCGGAACATCCTCCACGATCAGACGCGAGCCTTGCAGCGGTGTGTTGTTGCAAGCCATTTCATAGCAGGAGAGCAGCGCTTCCTTCACAACCCCAGATAGCGCCCCAAGCCTCAAATGCACAGCCTCGACTTGGACTCCACGTTTTGTGGCTTCTTCTTCCGCGAGTTCGACTATGCTCATCGCAATGGAGAGTTCATGCATGAGTGAACTCCACCGCCCGAGGAGTTGAATCCCGCGCGGTATCGAAGCGGCCAAAGGCCGCCAACGCAGCCTGACCAAGGCTGATCCCGCCGTCGTTTGGAGGAACTTCGTGGTTCGTCCAGATCTGCAAAGACCCTCCCGACGACAATAAACGCTTCAGATCCTCTAGCAGCAACTCATTCTGGAATACTCCACCCGAAAGGACAACCGTATCCACTTGCTGATTCCGGGATATCGATTGCAAAGCGTCGCACAAGCCTTGCGCGATTCCTGCCTGAAATGCACGCGCGATTTCATTGATGTTTCGGCCCTGTTTGCGATCCTTGACGACAGCGAGAAGCAGCGGCCGAAAATCGAGCTCGCCGTTTGCGAAAGGAAAAGCATATGCACCCGACTGCGCAGCGGAGCGCGCGCGTTGCTCCAGCCACATTGCTGCCTGGCCTTCGAAAGTAACTTCGCGAGTGAATCCAAGCAACGCTGCAGCGGCGTCGAACAATCGTCCCATCGAGGTCGTAGGGAAGGTGCGAACGTTTTTGCGCACTAATTCGATGGCATTGCGATAGCGACCCGGAAAGCTAAACGGAGCCGCGAGAACATTCGGCAAAACGGAGTTTCGCGAACCCGGGGTGGGCAACTCGTCTATCTGCGCCAAAAATCCGGCCGCCGCCTGCACCGGATAATGAGCGGCTGCATCGCCCCCAGCTAGAGATGCGGTGCGCAAATGAGCTACGCGCGTAAATCCTTCATTTATGCTGCCAACAAAAATCTCTCCTCCCCAAATCGAGCCGTCGTCGCCATATCCCGTACCGTCGAAACTAACTCCAATAACAGGCTTCGTCCATTCCTGCCGCTCAGCGAGAACCGATGCGATGTGCGCCCGATGATGCTGAATTGCATGAGTGCCCGAGGCCAGTCTGGTTGCCGCGTGCTTTGTCGAGTGGTATTCGGGATGAAGATCATGCACCAAAAGCAGATCGTCCCAGCGAACCTCGTACATGGAGACGAGATCTTCAATCGTCTCCTGAAAGGCTCGCAAAGACTGGTACTCGTCGAGATCGCCGATGTGCTGGCTCACAAAGGCCTGCCCATCGACCACCAAGGTGATCGTGTTTTTTAAATCGGCACCGACGGCGAGAATGGGGCCTTTCGCCGGCAGCGATGTGACTGCTCCCGGAGCGTAGCCGCGCGCGCGGCGCAAAATTACGGGGCCAAATGCCCCAATCCGCGCTACCGAATCGTCAATCCGGCGGGCAATCGGCCGCTGGCCGATCAGGAAAGAATCGGCAACTCCTGCGAGTCGTTGCAGAGCGTCATCATCCTCGTACGCGATCGGCTCGCTCGACAGGTTAGCACTGGTCATCACTAGAGCATCCGGCGCGCCGGCGGCAAACAATAAATGTTGCAACGGCGTGTACGGAAGCATCACCCCGAGTTCGTTGTTATCCGGGGCAACCTGGTCGAGATCGGCTTTTGCCGTCGCCAGCACGATCGGACGTGCCACAGACATGAGCAGAGCTTCAGCTTCTGCGGGGAGTTCAACCAAGCTTCGCGCTACGCCAATGTCTTTTGTCATCAGGGCAAAGGGCTTTTCTTTTCGGTATTTGCGTTCGCGCAAGGCTGCGACGGCTCTTCCATTGTGCGCGTCGCAGGCCAGGTGATAGCCGCCAAGGCCTTTCACCGCAACGATGCCGCCCGACCGGAGAATGTCTGCGGCCTTTTCAACACACTTGTCGTCTTGCGAAGGTTGTCGACCGTTTCCTTGCGTTCCCGCTGCACCGTCTTTGCCCGGCTGCAGGTGATAATAAGGACCACACTGGGGGCACGCGACCGGTTGCGCGTGAAAGCGGCGATTTGCAGGGTCGCGGTATTCTCGCCCGCAAAGTTCATCGAGGGGCCAACCCCTCATCGTGGTCATCGGCCGGTCGTAAGGGAGTGCCAGAACCACGCTGTAGCGTGGGCCGCAATTCGTGCAATTGATATAGGGATACAAATAGCGGCGGTCGGCTGGATCAAATAGCTCCCTCAGGCAATCGTCGCAAATCGCGAGGTCAGGCGAGATCCGCACAGTCGGGTGGTCCCGATGCTCGCTTTCTCGAATCTTGAACTGGTTGAACCCGCGCGGCTGCGTCGGTTGGACATCGACTTCGGCAATCACGGCGGCGGGAGGCGCTTCGCTTCTCAAGTCGTTAGCGAAGGCCCTCAGATTCACCATCTCGCCTTCGACGTGAATCTCGACCCCTTCCTCGCCGTTCAAGACCCAGCCATTCAACCCATGCGCGACCGCCAGACGATAAACGAAGGGACGGAAGCCTACGCCCTGCACCACTCCCCGAACTCGAATTAGGCAGGCATCCGGCATCCGCAATTCATATTGTGCCCGTCACCCGCACACTATGCTGTGACGTGCATCACGCCACACCACTACAGCGGTCTTGGGTGTGTGGCGGGCTCCGAATGACCTAATGGGTATGCGGGTGCTCGCGAGTTTGCATCTTGTGCTGCAGGTCGTGCGTCTCTTGCTCAAGCTTCTTCACTTGCTCTTCCAATGCCTTGATGCGCTGTTCGGACTCGGGGTGTTTATGCAAAGTCTGATTATCGGCCCTGCATCCTCCTCGCTGGCGGCGTAAGTAATTTCCGCGGACTCAAGCAAGGTTGTCTTCTGCATTCAACTCGAGATCGTCGAATCTCCGCCACTTGTAGAACGCAATCGAAACTACCCAGCTCAGCGCGAAAAGTCCGACGATGAAATATCCCAGGGTCCCGAAGTTTTCACTCAGCTCTGCAATGACATTCCAAAACCAGCCTTGCAAATGAAAGTGCTCAACCAGGAGGGCGAGTGCTTCGATGCCTCCCACCACGAGCGCGACCACTACTGAAACGCATGTAATCGTGATGTTGTAATAGAGCTTGCGTATCGGTTTCACGAAAGCCCATCCATATGCGCCCAGCATGAGAATATTGTCAGTGGTGTCAATCAGGGACATTCCTGCCGCAAACAACATTGGGAAGACCAGGATCGCCCAGAACGACAGACCCTTCGCTGCTTCAGCTGCCGAGATTCCAAGAAGACCGACTTCGGTTGCCGTATCGAATCCCAGGCCAAACAACAATCCCAGCGGATACATGTGCCAGCTGCGGGTGATCATACGAAACATCGGCCGAAACAGACGAGACATGAACCCGCGGCCACTGAGCAGCATGTTCAGGTCTTCATCTACATATGGCTCGCCGCGGCGCACTCTCACAAAGGTCCGGTAAATCGATGCCAGCACGACCAGGTTGACCATGGCGATAGCGATAAGAAAAAAAACCGAGACCAGCGTGCCGGCTACGGATGCGATATTCCTAAAGGTGTCCAGCCGGTGTTGCAGCGCAAGCGCGGCGCCTGCAATTGCCGCCGCGCCGATTACTACCACCGTCGAATGTCCCAGCGAGAACATGAACCCCACCGCGACTGGACGTTTTCCATCCTGCATCAGCTTGCGCGTCACGTTATCGATCGCCGCTATGTGATCCGCATCCACCGCGTGGCGCAGTCCGAAGCTGTAAGCCAGCAACGCCGTGCCGAGAAGCACAGGATAATGATGGAAGGCAATTCCCGCCCAGATCCAGATCACAACATTGAATGCAAAGAGAATCGCGTAGATGGCCACGACCCGGCTGCGAAGGTGATCGGCCGCGTCGTCAAGCAAGGCCATCAGTTTGGGGCTGGAAGCTGATCTCACGCTGACTAGCTCGCTGGATAAAGCATTGGATTCACCATGCGGTCCTATAGTTGCCGAAGGCGCGACCACACGATGGTACCAGACGTCGGTGCTCATAACCTTCTTCTCGAGAATTCACTTTTAGAAGCTGAACTTCGCAGCAAGCTGCATCAGCCGCGGAGACGCTGCGCTCACCACCTGGCCAAAATGAGAATCATTATTCACTTCCCCATCCACCGCACCTGCTCCGTAGAACTGTACATGATTGAATAAATTGAACGCCTCCGCCCGCAACTCCAGCGATTTCGATTCCGTGATGTGCACCAGCTTCGTGAGTGTCATATCGAAGTTGTCGATTCCCGGTCCATAGAAAAAGCGCCGCGGAACATTGCCCAGCTGTCCCAGCTTCTCAGAGCTGAAGGCCGCTGTGTTAAATTCCGGCCTTCCGTTTCTCGGGTTCGTATTAATCTCGAGCGGCGATCCACGATACTCCGGCGTATCCAGCAGATAGTTGTTAATGCCGTTACCGAGTGTTCCGAGCAACGAATTGTCGGAATCGTCGTAGAGGGTCACCGGAAAACCTGTGCTGAGGCGCATGGTGCCCGCCAGGCTCCATCCATGGGTCAGTCGATCGGAACGCTTGAACAGTAAATCAATCGGCAGATCCGTCCGGTAGCTGGCAACGAAGTTGTGCCGCATATCCCACGCCGAAATCGCCCGAGTTGCCCGAAGATCGAGTGGGTTCAGTTGCTCGCCCAGATTCGATCCCAGATCGATCGACTTGCTGTAGGTGTATGCCAGCAGAAAATCGGATCTCTGGCCGACATACCGTAGATTGGTCTCGAGTGCGTTGTAATTAGAGTTTGCAATCGTTTTCTGGGCGGTGACTTCTCCGTAGTTGGGGCCGAGGCCCACGCGAGTTCCTTCGTAGACGCGTCCGCCGCTGCTGGTGATGCGCGCACCCTCGCTGAATGGACCGCAAGTGGGACTTCCCAGCGCGACCTCGTCTGGGTGGCTCAAAGCCAGACACAAAGCCTGATTGCCGGGATTCGTCGAAACTACGCCGAGAATGTGATGCCCCTGATTGCCCACATAACTTGTGGTTAACAGCATTTTGGGCGCGAGTTGGCGCTCGAATGAGAGCATGTAGTTCTCGGTGTACGGCGTTGTATTGTGATAATAGAAATAGGGATCGCCCTCGATTGGGATTACACTCCGCCAATTAAAGGCCGTATCCGGATTTTGTGCCGAAACATTGTGCGAAGGGAATGCTATAGGAAACGGATTCGTATTTTCGGCGCCGTTCGCCGCACTGACAAAAGGCGTTGCCAAAAGTGGCGGCTGCGGAGTTAGGTACGTGTAGCCAAATGGAGGAACTGCATACATAATGCCAGCTGAAAGTCCCGGGAAGGCCGTGTAGAACAGCCCATAGCTCGCCCGAATACTGCTCTTACTTCCGTCTCCAAAAACTGTCTTCAAGATTCCGTTCTCGAATTTCGGAGCGTACGCAACACCGATTCGGGGGGCGAAGTTATCCCACCTGGCTGGAGAAATCGTGCTCGGAATTCCGGGATCGCCGGGAACTACCAATCCTTGCGGCGCACCCGGATAAAGCACCGATTGCCTGCCCGGAATGATGGTCTGCAGCTCGTTGTACTTCTCCCAGAAGGGCATAATGTAGTCCCAGCGTAGCCCGAAGTTGAGTGTCAGATCCGGACGCGCCCGCCAGCTATCCTGCGCGAATACGCCTTCGTACCGATTGCGCAAGTAGAATGGTTCGCCAGAAGATTGCGTGAAGTTGCTGGGCACTCCAATCAGGAAGTCGGCAAACGCTGAGCCGGTCTCGGTCCCATCGATGTTGAAGGTGCCATTGAAGGTTGCGTTCGGATGCTCGTTCACCTGATCGACATGAAATTGTCCCCCGAACTTGAGCGTGTGCGCTCCCAACACTTTGGAGAACGTGTCGCTGGCGTAGAGAGTGTTGTTGATTTGGGTCTCATTGGTGATCGGAACGCCCATCGTGAAGGCGGGAAATACTATGTTTTCCACACCTTGAAACTGTGGCGCCTGCACCGTGAATCCTGGAACGCCAGAAGGGGAAACGAAGCCCTGTGCTGCGAGACTCGCTCCCAACCCACCTTTCGGCTGGCCGATCACGTTGGCGTAGCGGAGATATCCCACGTGAAACTCATTCATCGAATTGCTTCCAAATGTTTTGGTGTCGCCAAGGCTCAGCAATTGTGCTTTGCCGAAATTCAGTGCGTCGAAGCCCGGTACGTTGGCTCCCCCTTGCTGGCCCGGATAGGGATTATCGAGCCGGTAATCATCAAGAAAGTAATATGAAGAAATCTGCCCCCATCGCGTACTGGCATCGATGCGGCCGGAAAGTTTATCGTCGCGTACGGTTTCAGCGTAAGACGATGTAGAGAATTGATCCGGGCCGTCATTAGGTGAGGGAATATATTCCCGTAGCGCGAGAGCCGGCGCCGACCACGCGCTTTGGGGAATCCTGGCGTTCGGAAACACGCACGTCGAACTCGTGCAGCCCGCTGTGTAATAAGGCTCTCCCCCGGAGACGTGATAGCCGAGCTTTTGCGACAGCAAGCTGGCAAGATAGCCTCCGCTCACCGTCCCGCTAAGCGTGCTTGCGAGATCCGAGAGATTTCCCAATCGGTCCTGCAGCGAAGGCACCGAGATCAAACCGGTTTCAATCCCCTCATTCGTGCGCGTTCCCTGATAATCCGTAAAAAAATAAATCCTTTGTCGCCGTACCGGCCCGCCCAAAGTCCCGCCAAACTGATTTTGCTGAAACGCAGGCCGGGTTGGATCGAAATAACCGCGGGCGTCGAGATCGGTATTGCGTAGGAACTCGAATGCGCTCCCATGAAACGAATCGCTCCCAGACTTCGTGATCACGGTCACTATGCCGCCGTTATAGTTTCCGTACTCAGGATCAAAATTGTTCGTCAGAACATGTAAGTCATCAACCGAATCGAGGTTCGCCACGATCGAAGTCCCGCCGTTCATGTGCTCCTGCACATCAATTCCATCCACAAGGAATCCGTTCGATGATTCCCTTTGTCCATCAATCGACAAATTTCCAGGATTTAAATCCCCAGATGGGGAGAGTCCGCCAGTGACTCCCGCCATGATCACGGAACTGGCGAGCAGCGTCGATGCCGGCGCTACACCCGTCTGGATCGACAATAGATCGGTGTAGCTTCGCCCGTTGAGCGGCAAAGCCGTCATTTGGGACGTGCTTAGCGATTCGCCGAGTTGGGTGTCGACCATATCGACCTGAATTTGCAGTGCGGTACTGCTCCCCTCAACGCTTACCGACTGCGAGACCTCAGCTAAAGGCAGAACCGCATCGAACGTTGCCGTCAAATCCGTTCCGACACTGACACCGGTTTTGCTTTCATTCCTAAAGCCCGCTGCCTCAATCATTAGATCGTATTGACCCGCGGCAACTGCCGGGAAGGAATACAGGCCTTCCTCGTTAGAGAGTGCGGTGTATTCCGAACGGACCGCAGTATTGATCAAGGTGATTTTGGCCCCCGGGATTACCGCTCCGCTAGGATCTTTAACCGTTCCTGAAAGGCTTCCGTTCGCTGCCGCAAGCAGAAGGGGGGGCAAGAAAAGTAGAACTGCAACGATTGCGGTACAACCCAGCCTGAATCTGAAACTCCTTAATAAAGACTGACTGGCGATGCCTTGCTTATGAATCATGTGAATGCCCGATGTACGAAAATGAAATTGAAATTCATTTTCATAATGCTTGCTGGAGCCTGTCTTTGGCTGTGACCCCTATCACCCACGCGTGTGCCCCACCGCACGTCCTTCTGATCACACCTCCTGCCAGCCCTGACGAGAAGGCGTGTAACAATACTCGATGCCGACGGAGCATTCGTCGTTTCTGTCTTGGAGGGCCCAGGGATGGCTAGATCGTCGAACGGTTGGTTCGCAGCGTTTCTGTTTTGCCTGGTGTTTTCAGGCGCAGTTCAGGCCCAGGAGTCCAACAAACCGGATCTAACTAAACAGCCGACTCTTTACGTCGTCGGCTACGCGCATCTCGATACCGAGTGGCGTTGGGAATATCCCCAGGTAATCAACGAATATCTGCGCAACACTCTGCACGACAACTTCGCGCTGATTGATAAATATCCGCACTACATTTTCAATTTCAGCGGCGCGAATCGTTACCGCCTGATGAAGGAGTACTATCCCGCCGATTTTGCCAGGTTGAAAAGTTACGTCAAGGAGGGCAGATGGTTTCCAGCCGGATCATCGATGGAGGAGGGCGATGTGAACACTCCGAGCGCGGAGACGATCATCCGCCAGATCCTGTATGGCAATAACTGGTTTCGCAAGGAGTTTGGGAAAGCGAGCGCCGAATACATGCTGCCCGATTGCTTTGGATTCCCCGCCTCGCTGCCGACGATTCTGGCTCATTCTGGGGTAAGAGGATTTTCGACCCAAAAGCTGGTGTGGGGATCCTCAGCGCCTGGCGGAGGGCCGGAATCGCTCGAACAGACACCGGAAGGAACGCCGTTTAATGTCGGCGTCTGGGTCGGTCCGGATGGCGAATATGTGCTGGCAGGATTAAATCCCGGAGACTATGCGGCAGGCATCAACAGCGATTTGAGCGAGCGGCTCGCTCCGCTGCCGCCGGATCAACTTCTCGCAGATCTTAATCAGAAATTGCGAACATTGCAGCAGAAACGCGACCGGGCGGATGCAACCAACTCGATGATGGATACGAAAGACATTGAGGAATATCTGGCTGTGCGTAGCCAGCAGAAGGCCGAAGCACATGCCCGGGCCGATCAGGAGTTGAGCCACCATCAATATGATTGGGCAGGGCGCGTCGAATTGAATGGCAAAGTGAGCGGTGTTTTCACCGATTATCACTATTACGGAACCGGCGATATCGGAGGTGCGCCAAACGAAGACTCCGTCAAGCGTCTCGAAGGGATTATTTCTGGCGGCGAGGCTCGTCTGCCGCTTGATGTCGATTCTCAGTTCTCGCGCTTTTCCCGCGCCCAAGGACCATCCATCCAGCTTGGCGGGGGCCCGGTGCACGTAATCTCCGCCGATGCCGAGCAAATGTTCCTGGATATTACTCCAGCCGAAGCGGCCAATCTGCCTCGTTATACCGGCGAAATGGAGTTAACCAACCACTCGGCTGGCTCGCTGACATCGCAGGCGTATCAAAAGCGCTGGCTTCGGAAAGAGGAGCTTTTGGCAGATGCAGCGGAAAAGAGTTCCGTCGCAGCCGAGTGGCTGGGCGCTCGCCCGTATCCGCTTGAGCGCTTGAATAATGCCTGGACGCTGGTGATGGGCGGGCACTTTCACGATCTCGCCGCCGGAACTGCGACCCCGAAGGCTTACGAGTTCGCCTGGAATGATGATGTAGTCGCGATGAATCAGTTTGCCGGGGTGCTGACGGATGCGACGGAGGCCGTAGCAGCCGGGATGGATACGCAGGTGAAAGGTGTGCCGGTTGTGGTTTTCAATCCGCTGAATGTTGAGCGGGAGGACACTGTCGAAGCCAGCGTGAAGTTTCTCGACGGAATGCCGGCAGCAGTGCGCGTTACCGGCCCGGATGGGAAGGCTGTGCCAGCTCAAGTTTCGAACGGCAAAGTTATCTTCGTGGCCAACGCTCCGAGCGTAGGTTATGCCGTTTACAGCATCGAGCCGAGTCGCGGAGCTGTCGATCAGATTTCCGAACTGCCTGTTTCGGAAAATGGCCTCGAAAATCGCTACTACCAGGTGAAGGTCAACGTCGATGGCGATATCGAGAGCATCTTTGACAAATCGATCGGCAGGGAATTGTTGAGCGCTCCGGCGCGGCTCGCAATCTCGTATGACAATCCGGCGCAATGGCCAGCCTGGAACATGGATTGGGACCAGGAGCAAGCGGCGCCGCGTGAATACGTGCACGGCCCGGCGAATATTCGCATCGTAGAAAACGGTCCGGCGCGGGTTGCAGTTGAAATTTCGCGTGAAACCGCTGGGTCGAAATTCGTGCAGACTGTCCGCCTCTCCTCTGGCGATGCCGGCAAGCGGGTCGAGATTGCGAATTCGATCGACTGGAACACGAAAGAGTCGAATCTGAAAGCAGTGTTCCCGTTGGCGGCTTCGAATGAGATTGCGACCTACAACTGGGATATCGGCACTATCGAGCGGCCGACAGCGCAGCCCAAAAAATTCGAAGTTCCGTCCCACCAGTGGATCGATTTGACCGATGCGAGCGGAGAATTTGGCGCGACGATTTTGACCGATTGCAAGAATGGATCGGACAAGCCGAACGATTACACTATTCGCCTTACATTAATAAGGACTCCTGGCACACGCGGCGGATATGCGGACCAGGGTACCCAAGATATCGGGCATCACGAATTTGTTTACGGGATCGCAGGACATGCGCAGGGATGGCGCGAAGCGCAGACGGATTGGCAGGGTCAGCGTCTGAACGATCCGCTGATCGCGTTTCAGACTTCAGCGCATGAGGGCACACTGGGACGGGAGTTCTCTCTGATCAAGGTGAGCAATCGAAGGATTCGCGTGATGGCGCTGAAGAAAGCGGAGCTGAGCGATGAGATCGTTGTGCGCATGGTCGAGCTTGACGGCAGGCCGCAGAAAGATGTTCACATTCAATTCGCTGCGCCAGTCGTTGCCACACGCGAGGTTAACGGGCAGGAACAGCCGGTTGGCCCGGCGAAAATCGAACACGGAGATCTTCTGACCTCATTCTCGGCGTTCCAACCGCGTACCTTCGCCCTGCGGTTGGCAGCAGCCAAAACTAGAGTTGCGCCGCCACATTCGTTTCCCGTTACTCTGTCCTTTGATCTTGCGACCGCTACGCGGGCGGGAACGAAATTAGATAATGGATTTGACGGTCATGGAAACACCCTCCCGGCTGAGAAGCTGCCATCGGAGATTACTTTCAATGACGTGAAATTCGAGCTCGGGGCTGGAAATGATTCTCCCAACGCGCTTATAGCGAAAGGCCAATCGATCGCTCTTCCTCCTGGCCATTTCAACCGTGCGTACCTGATTGCAGCCTCTGCCGGTGGCGATCAAAAGGCAACCTTTACCCTAGGGCCAAGAAAGATCGATCTTGATATTGAAGACTGGGGCGGATTCATTGGCCAGTGGGATGATCGCCAGTGGAGCTCGAAGGATACTTCAGACGATGACTACGGCGAGATGATTGGCCTCAAGCCGGGATATATCAAACGCGCCGACCTGGCATGGTATTGCGATCATCATCACGATGCCAAGGGCGAAAACGTACCCTATCGTTATTCGTATTTATTCGCATATGCCGTCGACTTGCCGCCGGGCGCGAAAACGCTGGCCCTGCCCGACAACGACAAGATTCGCATCTTCGCCCTGTCAGTGGCCGACGGGAATCCGATGGTGACGCCAGCAGATCCGCTGTACGACGTGTTGCCTCCAGAACCCTAATCGCAGGCAAAAATAATTTCCGCCAGATGCTGTTGCCTGCTTGACAACGGGAGTATACTCACTGGGTCGGCTGGTACACTTATCGGACCACTTCCTGTCTCGATGGCAACTCCGACCAAACCCGATTTCGAAGTCGTGCGCCGCAACCGCGTATACGAAGAGGTTGCCAAGCAGATCGAGCGCCTCATTCTGAAGAAGCTCAAGCCTGGCGACCGACTTCCATCCGAACGCGAATTGGCCGACACCCTGCGCGTCAGCCGCGGCTCAATTCGCGATGCCATTCGCGGCCTGGAACTTCTCGGAATGGTTGAGCCGCGGCAGGGTACCGGTACCATCGTCAAAGAAATTTCAGCCGAATCGGTGGTGAATCCATTTGCCAACGCTTTGAAACGACGCAAGGAACTGGTGGGCGAGCTAATCGACTTTCGCAAGATGTTGGAGCCGCCGCTGGCTGCCCGCGCCGCCACTCACGCTTCTCCCGAAGAGATTGCGGAGATGGAGGAGATCTTGCGACGTCAGGAGGAAAAGCAAAAGCAGGGAGACGCCGCGGTCGATGAAGACACCGACTTCCATTACAGCGTCGCGCTTGCTTCGGATAACAGCGTCGTGCTGAAAGTGATCGACATATTAATGGAGCAGTTGCGCGACACGCGGGCCCGCTCGCTGCAGGTCGCGGGTCGTCCGCAGAAGTCACTCTCCGGTCACCGGCGCATTCTCGCGGCGATTAAGCGACGCGACAGTGAGGCCGCAAGCGCCGCCATGTGGCGACATCTGGAAGATGTGGAAGAGATCGTGCTGAATAAGTTCTGAACTGGCGGAAGTGGGCCGTCCAGCTTCGAAACTGGGGATCATTGAATTGTTCGACTTGCGGGAGGAAATCTCTGGAACGCGTGCGCGCCAAAGCGAGAGTGACTCCGGGAGTGACAACGGCGATCAGATTGGGTTTCGGATTGCGATGAGCGATACGTCCTCAACATCTACATCAGTTCTCACTCTCCGGGTTGCGGAAGCGCCTGTGGAGGATGTGGGCCACGCTATCGCCCGTATGGCGCAGGCAGATCTTCGCCGTATCGGTGCGCGGCCCGGAGACGTACTTAAGATCACCGGGGGTACTGTTGCCGTGGGCCGCGCAGACTTTGCCGATGACGGACATGAGGGCATGATCCAGATCGATGGGACTTGCCGCAGTAACTGCAACGCAGGATTGCAGGAGCAAGTCACGGTTTCGCTGCTCGAGAAGCAAGATGCGGTAGCTGTTCGTCTTTCTCCCATGTGGGTTGGTGCGGCGCCCGCGATCATCGCTCCCCAGCGCATCTTGGAAGATCTGATCGATGTACCGGTGATGGCGGGCAATGTGGTTCGAGTGCCGACCTTTGCCAAGGCCGTTAATTTTCAGGTCGTGCGCACGATTCCGTCTGGCGCAGTGGTGATCGGCAAGCGCACTGATATCCGCGTCGTTGAGGGAGAACAGAGCGCGTCGCGGGCGCCGGCGGTTTCTTATGAGGATATCGGTGGACTCGAACGCGAGGTGGCTCGGGTTCGCGAGATTGTCGAGCTGCCGCTGAAGTATTCGCGAGTATTCGAGCGACTGGGAATTCTCGCCCCCAAGGGCGTTCTGCTCTACGGCCCTCCCGGAACCGGGAAGACTCTGCTCGCTCGCGCCGTTGCCGCCGAAAGCCGTGTCCATTTTATTCATCTCAATGGTCCCGAGATCATGCGCAAGTTCTACCGCGAGAGCGAAGCCAAGCTGCGCGAGGTTTTCGAAGAAGCGGCGCGCCATGCTCCGTCAATTTTGTTCATCGACGAGATCGATGCAGTCGCCCCCAAACGTGCCGAAGTCACCGGCGAAGTCGAGAAACGGGTGGTCGCCCAGCTTCTCAGCCTGATGGATGGATTCGTGGCCCGCGGACAGGTCATTGTTATTGGTGCGACAAACATTCCTGAGGTTCTCGATCCCGCTCTTCGACGTCCCGGGCGGTTCGATCGCGAAATCGAAATTGGAGTTCCCAACCAGCAGGCGCGTCTGCAGATTTTGCGAATTCATACGCGCTCGATGCCATTGGCCAATGACGTCGATTTGCGCGAGATTGCCGAGCACTCTCATGGATTCGTTGGCGCGGACCTGGAAGCTCTGTGCCAGGAAGTCGGCATGAATGCTCTACGCGGATTTCTGACGGCGTATCCGCTCCAGGGCGACGGCGAAACTTCGTCCGAACTCGAATCGCTGCAGGTCACGCGGGAAGATTTTCTTGCCGGATTGAAAGAAGTTGAGCCCAGCGCGACCCGCGAATTTTTTATTGAAAAGAGCGTGTCTACTTTCGCTTCTCTCGCCGGACTGGATGAAGTGAAGCGTGTTCTTCACGGCGTCGTCGAACACTCTCATGTTCACGACGAAATTTACGAACAAGTTGGTTTGATGCCACCGCGAGGCATTCTTTTGGCGGGTCCTTCAGGCACAGGCAAGACCGCGATGGCGCGGGCGCTTGCCGGAGAAAAGCAGATTCCGCTGTTTGCGATCGATGGGCCGCAGCTCTATTCGAAGTGGCTCGGCGAATCCGAGCGTGCGCTGCGGGAGGTTTTCAAGAAAGCTCGCCGGGCTGCGCCTTGCATTTTATTCTTTGACACGATCGATGCCATTGCCCCGAAGTTTGCCGGCGATCATTTTGGAAGCGACATTTATCAGAGAATTTTGAGCCAGCTTCTCCGCGAGATCGACAATCTGCATGATGTGAAGGGTGTGATTCTGCTGGCAGCGACCAATCGCCCGGAGAGAATCGAGCCGGCGCTATTGCGCAGCGGGCGATTCGATTACATTCTGCATTTCCCCAAGCCGGGGTTGAACGAACGCGCCGAGATCATGCGTTTGTGCTTGCATAAAGTTCCACTGGCCGCTGACTTTAAGTTTGAAGAATTCGCCGAAATGACCGAAGGATTCACCGGGGCTGACGTCGAAAGTCTTTGCAAAAAGGCAACTCTTTCGGCGATAGCGGAACTTCAGGACGGCACGCGGGGCGCGCCGTTCGTGGTGTTGCGAAATGATTTTGTTGCGGTGCTCGAAGCTGGCTGTAACGGCTCGCAACGGTTTGCAGGTGAACAAGCGGTTCCAGGCGTTGAAGGATCATTTCCCATGCCTGCGAAGAGCTGTTAGCTAAAGCAATAGCGAGGTCATCATGAGTTATACCGAACTGACAGTCTGGACGCGCGGCATCATCATGGATAAAGAAGGCCGCGACATCGTTAATTCCGTCTCCGCGTCGGCGCGAAAGGAAGGCAAGTATGCGCAGGCGATGGAAAACTATGTTGATAATCCCGACCGCACGAATTGCCCGACGCGGAAATATTGCCGCGTGAGCGATGCGATCCTGGAAAACGAACTGACGTATGAAAACGAACACCCCAACATCGTCGTGCTGGTGGAAGGCACGATGGTGAAAGGGTGGGATTACATGCGCGGCATGCCGCCCGGTGGGACGCTGATCATCAACACGCACTACACGCCGGATTACATGCTGCGCTTTGTTCCTGGGCCGGAGCGCCTGGCGCAACTAGTTTGTGTAGACGCAGCGAAGCTGGCAGATCACAAGTGGCTTTATTACCGCTTGGGCGAACTCGGCCTCGACCGGCTCTCCACGGAGGGCGCGGCTGAGCGCAGCAAGTTGGTTGCTCCCGACATCGCCGCTCCGCTGATCGCGGCGGTAGTGAAGACGACTGGCATCGTCCAGATGAAAACCATCCAGCCGATGATTGCCAATCAGCACGCATTCAATCTGGCGCTTGAAGAAATGAAGGTACTGCAACTCAACCCAGTGGCTGTGTAGAGAGGACTCATAATGTCGACCAAAGGTACAAAAATACCCGATTGGCTTACAGTTCCGTTTGCCGGGATCACGCCCGCACCCACGCAGGAAAAGGGGCAGGATCTCTTTCCTACCGGCAACTGGCGCGCGATTCGTCCGGTCTATCGCGACAAGTTACCGCCCTGCAACAACGCGTGCGGCACGAACGAAAAAATTCAGGGCTATCTCGATTTGGTGAAGCGCGGGAAATATCTGGACGCTTACGCTCTTATTAAAGAAGACATGCCGTTTCCGTCCGTCACGGGGCGCGTGTGCTATCACCCGTGCGAGCAGGCGTGCAACCGCGGCAAGTACGACGAGGCAATCTCCATTCGTGCTGTCGAGCGCTTTCTTGGGGATCTCGGCCAGGCGCTGACGAACGATGTCGTGCAGGCGGGAAAGCCGAACGGGAAGAAAGTGGCGGTTGTTGGCTCCGGTCCGGCCGGTCACAGTGCGGCGTATCAACTGGCGCGCCTGGGGTACAAAGTCACAATTTTGGAAAAATCGCCAAAAGCGGGGGGACTGAATCGCGGAGGCATTCCTGACTGGGTGCTGCCGCAGAACGTGCTCGATCGCGAGGTTGAGCGTCTGAAACAACTCGGCATTGAGATTCGCACAAACTGCGAAGTCGGCAAAGATGTCTCCTGGGACGATCTCAAGAAAAATTATGATGCCTGCGTGTTGGCGGTGGGATTAATCGATCCGAACAGCATTCGCGCGGAAGGCGAGAACAAAGAAGGTGTGTTGTATGGGTTGCCCTTCCTGCGCGACATCGGCATGGGGACGTCGAAGGTCAAGCTGGGCGCGCGAGTGGCCGTGATTGGGGGCGGAAACACGGCCATCGATTGCGCTCGCGAAGCGCTGCGGCAAGGCGCCATCGAAGTGACCATGATTACAGTCGAAGGCAATCAGGAAGAGATGCCGGCCGTGCCGGAAGATCTGCACGACATGCTCGAAGAAGGCGTCGAGTTAATCCACGGGCGAGCCTGCGTCGCGGTTCTCGGCAATGGCAAGGTGGAGGCATTGCATTTGCATCCGGCGAAATTCTCCGGTGCGGTCAACGCGTCGCCAATCAACATCGATCGCGAGGCGAAGCCTGAGAAGTTTGCGGTCGACAATGTAATCATCGCGGTGGGGCAACATGCTTCGTTGAACTGGCTGCCGGCCGAATTCAAGAACGAGCGCGGCACGATCAAAGCGGACAAATTCGGACGCCTGGGCGATACGAATTTTTTCGCTGCGGGCGACATTGTGCAGCTCGGTTCGGGCCAGCCGCTGATGGTGGTCAACGCAGTCGGAGACGGCAAGCGCGTTGCGTTCAACCTGGATAAAGTTCTGCGCGGGGAGGCTCTGCAGCCGCGAACGATTCCAGTTGACGTGATCTTCGACTTGAATCGCATGAACATGACCTACTTCCCGCATTTCCCGCGCATCCAGCAAACCTTGCTCCCGCCGAAAACGCGCAAGAAGACGCAGGATGAAGTCATTCAATCGTTCACGGAAGAGCAGGCGGTTGAAGAGGCGAACCGCTGCTTCAGTTGCGGAACCTGCAATGCTTGCGACAACTGCTACCTGGTTTGTCCCGAGCCTTGCATTGCACGGCCGGAGCGATCCAACGGGCTTTACAAAATCCTAGTCGACTACTGCAAAGGTTGCCGCGTGTGCATTGAAGAATGCCCGACGGGATGCCTGGAAGGCGTGCCGGAGCTCGACTTTGATACTGGGGTGGTGCGCATGGATACGGCTTTTGCGATCACGCCGGGACTTCACGGACGCCAGGCCGAGCAGTTGAAACACCTTGACGAACGTGCGCCGAAGAACATTTAACTTAGTGACGAGATTTGGAGCGAAATCATGCCAGTAGCAGAAGCAAAGAAAAGGATGGTGCGTATCAACGGCTGCGTCGCTTCGGCGCAGGCCGCGAAATACGCTGATGTGGACGTGATTGCGGCATATCCGATCCGTCCGTACACGGCCACAATGATGGCGCTAGCCCAGATGGTCGCCAACGGCGAGCTCGACGCCGAATATATCGTGGCCGACAGCGAGCACTCGCAACTGAGCATTGCCCACGGCGCGGCTTCGGCTGGAGCTCGAGTCTTCACCGGAAGTTCGGGCGTGGGCGTGCAGTTTGCGTACGAGCTGTACTCGCCGATCTCCGGCAGCCGCATGCCGGTGCAGATGATGATTGCCGACCGCACCCTGGATCCTCCGGGCGACTTTGGCTCGGAGCACACCGACGCACTCTCGACGCGCGATATGGGATGGATCATGGGGTGGTCGTGCGATGCACAGGAAGCGTTCGACAATCACCTGATTGCCTACCGCATCGGCGAAGACCGTCGCGTGCTGTTGCCGCAAATGGTTTGCCAGGACGGCTTCTTCGTGTCGCACATTACGGGTGATGTGGAATTGCCGGACGGTGGCCAGGTGCGAGAGTTCCTGCCGCCGTACAAGCATCCATATCCGCTCGATCCGCGGCGGCCAGTTTCCCACGGTCCGCAGATTATGCCCGAGCAAGGCCCTCCCCTGCAGCTTGAACGGGCACGGGCAATGGAAGAATCGATGGCGGTGATCGAGCAGGCGCACGAAGAATTCGGAAAAATCTTCGGGCGCAAGTACGATCCGTGGCTGGAAGAGTACAAGACGGATGACGCAGAGGTCGTTTTCTTCTTGCAGGGCGCACATGCGGTGACGGCGCGGTTTGCCATTCAGCACATGCGTGAGCGCGGCATCAAAGTTGGCATGGTGCGGCTGAGAACGATCCGGCCTTACCCCACCGAGAGAGTGCAAGATTCGCTCAGCAAGTTCAAAGTCGTGGGAGTGATCGAAACCAACATGGCGCTGGGCAGCGTCAGCAGTGGTGGTGCTTTGTATGCCGAGGCTGCGGCGGCGCTGTATGAAGCCGACAAGCGTCCGCTGATGATGTCGTTCATGGCAGGCATGGGCGGCGAAGCGATCGTGCTGAAAGAGTTTTATTGGATGACGGAAAAAATGATCGAAGCGCAGAAGAAGGGAAAGATCGAGAAGCGGACGCACTGGGTTGGGTTCGAGCACTAACAGCGGGCTTCGCTCACCGGACAGCCGAGGGCGGCAGTTCCTACAAAAACGATTTATTCGGGGCTTCGGCCCTGGGAGGAAATTATGGCAACTATCGAAGTGCAACGGCAGGTACTGCCGATCCTGGAAAACCCCAACCGGGGCGCCCGTTTTTATAACCCCGAGCTGCCGCAGTCCGAACCGTTCGTTCCCGGCCATCGCACCTGCGCGGGCTGCGGGCCGTCGATTCAATACCGCATGACGAGCAAGGCCGCCGGAGACAACACAATTCTGGTCGGTCCCACAGGCTGCATGTACGTGGCGAACAGCTCTTATTTGTGTACGCCCTACAACATACCTTGGGCACACACGCAGATCGGCAGCGCGGGCAGCTTCACGGCCGGCGTGTCGGCTGCTTATGAAGCGATGATCCGCAAAGGAAAATGGCAGGGAAAATTTCCGAATATCATTTGCGAAGCGGGCGACGGCAGCGCCTCGGATATCGGTCTTGCTTCAATTTCGGGCGCGCTTTATCGCAACCACGATTGCCTGATCATCTGCTATGACAACGAGCAGTACGCCAACACCGGTATTCAGGCTTCGTCGCGCACGCCCTATGGCGGCATGACGACGTTCTCGCCACCAGGACCGGAGGTTCCCGAAGGCAAGAAGCTTTATCCGAAGGATCTCGCCAGGATGATGGCGGCGGGACATCCGCACTGCTACGTTGCGACCGCGAGCGTCGGCTATCCCATCGATCTCATGAACAAAGTCCGTAAGGGCCTCAACCACAAAGGCGCTGCCTACCTTATGGTCTATACCCCCTGCCAGAAGGGCTTCGTTTATGAAACGCCGCGATCCATCGACCTTGGGCGCGTGGTGGTCGAATGCGGTCTTTATCCCATGTGGGAATGGAATCCCGAGAAGCGCGAGTTCGACTACAGCTTCCGTCCGGCAAGCATGAGGCCGGTTTCGGAGTATCTGAAGCTACAAGGACGTTTCGGTCATTTGCACGCCGAGCATGTCGCCAACATGCAGAAGTTCGCAAACCAGCAATGGAAGATGATGGGCATCCAGATTCCTGAGGCGTTGCTGCGCGCCGAGGATGCCAAAAACGTTACCAATATGGCGGCTGCGGCCGAAGCTGAAGCTGTCGCGGAGACGGTATGAGCACAAAATCACTTGCACAAACTCGAGAGCCGGAAGTCGAACCTGAGGGACAGGAAAGCTACATCGTTGCCGAAGGCAAGAAGCGGGGCGCCACTCGCGATGTGCGGCCGGAAGCAGCGTACGACAAGTATTACACCGTGCTGCGCGTCCACGCAGGCGATGCCATTCTTACCAACAATTGGCACACGAACGAAGTGCTCGACCATGCCCGCAATAACTTTGAGGGGGTCACGTTTGCCATGCGTACGCTGGAAGCGTGGGGCGCGATGATCGAGAACGATCATCGCGCCTATTACACGGCCGGCGGGCGCGTCTGGGTGATGGACCTGGAGCCTTCGGCAGGAAAGAAGCCGCGCCTTCCCGGAACTGGGTCGGCAACGAAGAAATAACCCTTGCGGAACGTTCTGCTGATTGACGACACGCCGGAGATTGCCGAACTGCTTACGTTTTCCCTGCGCGATCTTGGTTACGAGGTTTTCGCGCAGGGATACACGAGCGCCGTCAACGAACTTGCAATGGAGCATCACTCGGAAGCGGTGATTCTCGATTGCACTTCGTACGAGATGAGCGAAGCTCTATTCGACGCCGTGCGCCAGGACGAGAAACATGCTGAACTGCCGGTGGTGATTATCAGCGACACGCCGGAGGAAGCAGAGAAGAGCTTGCGATCGCGAAAAGCCCGTAACGTTTTACTGGTACCAAAGCCGTTTACCGCCTCGCAGGTTGGCCGGGCGCTGGGACAGTTACTGGATTAGCTATGGCTCTCTGGCGCATGGACGAATGGCAGTACCTGGAGCATGAGGTTGTCAGCGATCCGAAGGGCAGGAAGTGGACCGTGGCCCTCATGGACGTACTCGGGCAGCAAGGTGATCCAGATATTCCTGGCAGCTTGCAGGAGCTGCAATATTCTTCCGGACGCTACTTCACGCTCGTTTACTCAGAAGGAGGATTGCAGCGCGAACGCGGCTACAACTCTCTCGAGGAAGCGAGAAATGCATACGGGAACCTGCTGATGGGAGTAATCGAGGGTAGTGTCGATCCAGCGCAGCCGGTGTTTCGGCAGGATTTAGAGGACTGAGGCGTGAGATTTCTGCTTTGGCGTGATAATTAGCGGCCGGGATCGAGGTCGCGCATAATTACATGAAGTACCTGCCCAGTGCGTCGCGCGTCGCGCTCGGAAACGATTCCTTCGGGAATCGCCTCTCCTTTTTCATTCATTCGATCCCGGTACGATCTCGCGACTTCCGTGAGGCGAGCCGCGGACCCGCGAATCAATCCGGCTTTCTCAGCAACGGCAAGCCGCGTTTCGAACGACCACTCGGAGATCTTTTGCGCAGGCGCCCCCGAATCGAACAGCGCCGCCAATCCTTTGTGCTCCAGCGCGTCGGTTATGATCGCTTCCAGGATCCCGCAATAAGTAACCAGCGCCAACTGAAAGTCCCCCTTGTCGAACGCACTTTGCCCATCGGCATAAGCTCCCTCCAGCACAGGACGGATTTCCGCGTTATGAACGAAATCAAACCGATGCGGGGCCGGAGCATCGTTGGTTGCCGAGACAAGCGTGTCCTTGCTCACATGCGAGAGAGTGTTGGCGGCCTGCTCGAGCACGGCGAGCAGTTGCTGAACGATCTCAGCCGGTGCCGCGCCTTGGGCGGCGCTTCCATCCGAAGAGCGTTTCAAGAACGCCTGACTGAAGGCACGGGCGAGCCAGTGAGCTTTGCTGCCGCCAGAAAGCTGATTGACCGTCGCGCCGCAATCTTCTTGCCAGCGGCGGGTCGCCATGAGTACAGAACCATCGGCCGGGTTCTCGATAAGCGTCGTTCGAAGCTCTTTGCCGCGCCTGATCAGGCCATCAAGATGCGAAAGATATGTTTCGATCTGCTGCTGAATAGTTTGATCCATGTTGTTTCGTGGCCGGAGAAAACACTACGGATTAAATGCGCTTGCGTTGTGTATTACCTTGACACTGGAGTGCGATGGTGATAAAGTCCGTGCCGCTACTGGTTCAATAACTGGACCAGTATACCGCACGACTCGCGGCGCAGCCGCTGGGGTTCTTAGGTTTGTGTCATAAGTCCATGGTTCTGTGGTGAGGTGAAACACCCATGAGTTCCTATGAAACTGGCGTCTCCCCGAATTCCCTGATTCACACGTCTCGCATTCCTAACCGCTGGATACAGCTTATCGCAGGCATCGTTGCCATGATGGCGATAGCTAATTTGCAGTATGCCTGGACATTGTTTACCAAACCCATCCAGGCGCACCTCCATGTGAGCCTGGTTGCCGTGCAATGGACGATCACGTTGTTCATTGCCCTCGAGACTTGGCTCGTTCCCTTTGAAGGATTTCTGGTCGATTCGATTGGACCACGATTGATGCTTGGCGTAGGTGCATTCCTGGTTGGACTGGGATGGATTGGTTCCGGCTATGCCGAGTCTCTTCGCAGCCTGTATTTTTGGTACGGTCTCGGCGGAATTGGGGCCGGTGCGGTATATGGCGGCACCATCGGCAACGCGCTCAAGTGGTTCCCCGACCGCCGGGGCCTGTGTGTAGGTTTGACCGCCGGAGCCTACGGAATCGGGACGGCAAGCACTATCTCTCCCGTCGCAAATATGCTGAAAACCTCCGGCTACCAGCATACGTTCATCGTGTGGGGCTTCATTCAGGGGATCGTTGTGCTGGTGTCTGCGCTTTTTCTGGCCAAGCCGCCCGTGGGATGGACGCCGCCAAATTGGAAAGAGAAAGAAGCCAAGATCAAAGCAAAAGTAAAAACCTCGGCCGTGGATATGACGCCAGTTCAAATGCTGCGGCAACCATCCTTCTACGTGCTCTATCTCATGCTGACGATGCTGGCCTTCGGCGGCATCGTGGTCACGGTGCAACTCAACCCCATGGCGTCGTCTTACCACGTCGATAACGTCGTGGTCGCGTTTGGCATGACGGCGCTTGTCATGGCTATAACGGTTGATCGGCTGCTGAATGGTTTGACGCGGCCATTCTGGGGATGGGTCTCGGATCATATCGGACGGGAGAACGCAATTTTTATTTCTTTTGTCCTGGAAGCTATGGCCGTTTGGCTTTTGCTGCAGTTGATCAATCGGCCGGTGTGGTTCGTGGCGTTGTCCGGATTGTGTTTCTTCGCCTGGGGTAACATCTATTCGCTGTTCCCCTCGATCACCGGCGATCTCTACGGTAACAAGTGGGCTACTACGAACTACGGACTTCTTTACACAGCAAAGGGCGCCGCGACCTTCTTCGCAGCCCCGGGTGCCGCTTGGCTGTTCGCGAAGACCGGATCGTGGACCAAGGTTTTTTGGGCCATGATTATCTGCGATCTCGTTGCCGCATTTATGGCACTATTGTGGCTGAAACCGCTAGCAGCGCGCGTGGTAAAGCGATCGAATACTCCATCGCCGGCGATGGACATGGCTGCAGCTCCCGCAAAAGCGCGCGGGGTGGCGTAAAGTTTCGCATCTCGCGTCTAGGCCGGCTCAGAAAGACATGAGCTTTTTTGGCCCCGTTAATCCGCGGGGCCATCTTTTTCCATCGATTCGGATTCGGTGCCGCAGGATGGGACAAATCCAAAGTTCAGATCGAGGACGGAACCGCCTTGCTCAGGCGCGAGCCTTGTCGATCATCGACTCCCAGATGCCTTTGGATTCCAGAATCAGCTCAATTGCCTCGCGCACCGCTCCGCGTCCGGCGAGGGCCTTGGTGGTGTAGTGCGCAACTTTCTTTACCTCTGGAACGGCGTCGCCCACTGCGACGGCCAGGCCGCACCGCCGCATCAGAGGAATATCGGGAAGGTCATCCCCCACATAGGCGACGGCCGCGTCGGGCACATCCGCTTTACGCAGGATTTCTTCGTAAGCGGGCATCTTCAGCGCCTGCTTCATGTAGATAAATTCGATCTTCATCTCGCGAGCGCGGCGCAACAATGCGGCGCTTTCTCGGCCGGTAATGCAGCCAGTGCGCAGCCCAGCGGTCTGTGCCAGCGTAAGACCCTGGCCATCGTGCGCGTCGAACGTCTTGATTTCCAGCGCGCTTCCGTCAGGCTGCGAAAGCAGAGTGACCCCGCCATCCGTGAGCGTGCCGTCAACATCCATCAGCAATACCTTGATTTGTGCTGCCCGTTTTTTCAGCGCAGGGGAGATCTTCAAAGCAGGCAATGAACCCTCCGGAGAATTCAACGAACTTCAAAGGTAAAGCCAGAGCCCGACCGGGCGCAAACCATCCTAATTCTGTTGGTCCGTGCTTCCGATTGCAGGATGGAAAATTGCTTGTGCTGAGGGCCAGACCTCCATCGGTATAAACTCTCTCCATGGATCGCGCGCTCGAAGTTTTTTATTGGCTGTTCGACTCGCAACGCGGCTCGCGAAACCATTTCGTCCCACGCTGGATTTTTCTGCGCGCGCTCGGCCTGATCTACTTTTCCGCATTTTTCTCGCTTGCCTTCCAGATTCGCGGGCTCATCGGCCCAAACGGAATCCTGCCGGCAGGGGAATATCTGAAGGCAGTTGCGCATCAGCTCGGAACCGCCCGTGGCGTCTGGTTTGCTCCTTCTCTGCTTTGGCTTGCCAGCGGCAACCATGCGGTGGTCGCCTTGTGCTGGGTTGGTATGCTCGCGTCAGTATTGCTCGTCGCGAATCTTTGGCCGCGCGGGAACCTTTTCATCTGCTTCGCCTGTTTCCTTTCATTCGTGGCAGCTGCGCAGGATTTTTCCGGCTATCAATCGGATGGCATGTTGCTTGAGGCAGGATTTATTGCGCTCTTTCTTGCTCCTCGCGGATTCCGGCCTGGCCTCGGCGCCAACGCTCCATCCTCCCGCGCCAGTCTCTTTCTGTTGCAGTGGGAGTGGTTTCGAATCTACTTCGAATCCGGTCTGGCGAAAATGCTCGGCGGCGATCCCGAGTGGCGGCATTTCACCGCCATGGACGAGTACTACCAGAACGGCCCGCTGCCCACGTGGATTGGCTGGTACGTGCAGCACCTGCCCCACTGGTTCCACTATTCCACGGCCGTCGCGACTATCGTTCTCGAACTGGGGCTCGCCTGGATGGCGTTTCTACCCCGTCGCTGGCGCATCGTTTGCTTCTTCATCGTGACCCCGTGGGAGATCGGCGTCATTCTGACGGCTAATTACACATTCTTGAATTATCTGGTTCTCTGTCTTGGATTTCTCCTGCTCGACGATCGGTTTCTCTGGCGCTTTCTGCCGGAGCGATGGAAAGAATCCTTGCCACGGGCGGACCCAAATCTCGAAAAAGCGCAACAGCCAGCTTCTGAAACCGCTTTCCAGCGGCTGTTTCCGGCCGTCAGCGATCCGGTTCTGGCGCAAGCCACGCATGAGCACTCTTTTCGAGGGCGTCTGCACATCATCAAGCTGTCGCTGGCCAGCTTTACGCTGCTTTGGATCTTTTATGCAAGCACGCTAGAGATGGTCTGGATGTTCTGGCAACTTCCATTGCCCGCCGCGCCAGTGGAAGCGCTCGAACCCTTTCGCATCGCCAATCGCTACGGGTTGTTTGGCATCATGACCCGCGGTCGATATGAAATCGAATTTCAGGGTTCCGATGACGGTCAAACCTGGGTTGCGTATCCATTCCGCTTCAAGCCACAAGCGCTCAATGAACAACCTGGTCTATATGCTCCTTATCAGCCGCGTTTTGATTGGAATTTGTGGTTTGCCTCGCTTGGGCAATGGCAGGATTACTCTATCGTGCCGCGTACTGAGGTGAAGCTGCTCGAAAATGACATAGATGTCCTCAATTTATTCAAGAGCAATCCGTTTGGGAACCATGCTCCGCGCGAGATTCGAGCAGTGCTCTGGCAATATTGGTTTACGACAATGGCAGAGAAGCACACAACCGGTTTGTGGTGGAGGCGGGAACTTGTCGGGCTCTACGCTCCGGCGATCGAGCGCGAACCCGATGGAACCATACAGGCGATTGAGATGCCAACGATCGGGCCGCGAGATTGAAAATCGCCGCGAAGATGAGCCGCTGCGAGTTGGTCTCGGCCGGAAGATTTCATCTAGCTTGGGCGGTCCATTCTCGACAACGCCATTCTCGCCGCGTGATATCCGCACATGCCGTGCACGCCCGCTCCCGGCGGCGTTGACGCCGAGCACAGATAAATGTTTCGCGCCGAGGTCGCGTACTGCCTCGAGGTCGGCCGAAAAAGAATTTGGCGGGCATCGAGAATCCCCGCCGAAATGTCCCCGCCAACGAGGTTCGCATCCATGCGCTCGAGATCCGCTGGAAACAGAACGTTCCGCGCTAGCACACAGTCGCGAAAACCCGGCGCGAAGCGCTCGATCTGAGACTCAATCTTCTCCAACATATTTATGGTTGACCCATATGGAACATGGCAATAGGCCCACAGGGTGTGCTTGCCGGCAGGAGCGCGTGTGTCATCGAACAAGCTCGGCTGTGCCACTAAAACAAAAGGACGATCCGCAATCCTTCCTCCTCGCACGGCCGCTTCCGATTCTGCAATTTCAGCGAAACTTCCGCCTACGTGCACCGTCGCCGCACGCAGGCATTCTGCTGCCTTCCATGGAACCGGCGATTTCAGGGCATAGTCCACTTTGAAAACTCCGGGTCCGTGCCGAAAGCCCGAAAGCCGAAGTTTGGATCCCCGCGACAACTTCTCGCCCGCAAGTTTGACCAGGCTGCCTGGCGAAACATCGCAGAGGAACAAGTTGCATTCGCCTATCTCTTCCAGGTTCTGCACCGGCGACGAGGTAACAACCTTTCCACCCAGATTCGAAAGCACTCCGCATAGCGCACTCGTCAGCGCCTGCGCTCCGCCACGCGCAATCGGCCATCCCACAGCGTGCGCCGATATCCCCATTAGCAATCCAAATGCCCCGCTCAAAGGCTCGCTCAGCCTCAGAAAAGAATGGGCCGCGAATCCGGCAAACAGTGCCCGCGTGCGGTCATTTTCGAAGCGCCGGACCAGTAAACTGGCCGGTTGCACGGCAAGCATTCCAAAGTGCGTCATCAACCAAGGATGTTTGGGTATGAACGGAAGCGGATGCATCGCCTCGGCGACAAATTCCGGCCAGTGATCGACAAACGGCCGCATGAGATCGATCCAGGCTGCGCCATCTTCTCCCAAAGAAGATTTAGCAACATCAAAATCGCGTTCCAGTACCACCGCGCTACCATCGTCAAGAGGATGCGCCACGGCCGCAGGCGAGTGAATCCATTGCAGGCCATGATCGCGAAGCGGCAGTGACGAAAAGAAAGGCGAACCCGCCGCCAGAGGATATACCGCTGATCCGAAGTCATGGCGGAAACCGGGAAGAGTCAATTCCAGGGTGCGAACCGCGCCGCCGGGAATCGTTTCAGCTTCCAATACCTCTACCTGCAGGCCTGCCTTCGCTAAAACGATGGCCGCCGCCAATCCATTTGGTCCAGCGCCGATCACGCAGGCCTTACGGCTCATCGTGCTTCACCCGACTTCAGGATAAACGAGCGCTGCGCGTTGGACAAAGAAAGGCGCCAGTGTAGATGTCAGTTCGTTGCTGATGGCACTGCGGCCTTTCCTTGCGGCCGAATCAACAGCGCCAGTCGAGGAAAAAGAAACTGCCCAGCCGCATCATCAATCACATTGACCTGGCAGGTGTAGAAACCAGGCTTGAGGGAGTTCAACGGCAGATCGAGTTGGAAGACTCCTGCCTTGCGATCGCGTTCGTTCAGGCTGGTGAGTTCGACCTGTGAACTCTCAAATACCTTTGCTTTGCCGCGGAAAAACGCAACGCTGCTCAGCAGGTGGATGATGTTCTTGCCCGCCGCTCCTTCCGCAGTTCCGGGCACATTCAACCGCGCCGGATCATAAACTTCGTAGTAGAGCCGCAGATCCTGGCCCGACGAAAAAACGTGCGTTACATTCGGAACGATCTCCTCGCCGTCGCGAATCAACGGATTTGCAGTGACACCTTTCTTCGCGGGCTGCATCTGGCTCGCCAGCACGATGGAGCTCATTTCGAGGGGCTGGGACTTCAGGTCAGGGATAACGAAATCAGTTTCGAACGACCCCATGCGGCCAGTCTCGTTTTCCCGAATCACGAATTTCAAATGAAACTTTCCCGGAGGAAGACTCACGCCGGTGTCATACTGAACGTTTTTTTTCTGTACTTCTGAGATAGTGTTTATCGCCAAGTTGACCGTGTCGCGAATTCTCGTGACCGGATGATGTTCGCTGTCCATCACCATCCCGATCACATCGAGAGTCGCCTTATCGCGGTCGCTGCTGCGCGTGAACGGGATTTGCGAACCCGGCACCACTAGCGAAATCGGAACATAAAACTTCGCTGGCTCCAGACGGAAATAGGCCGCGCTCAAGTAAAGCGGTAAGTCGGTCGTCGGCAATTCGGAGGCCAGCTCTTCTTCAAGCTGCAGCTCTTTATCGTCTTTCGTCGAATGTTTGTAATCGGCTGCAGCATAATAGCCTCGGCGGTAGTCAACTTTGACGCCCGGCAACTTCACTTTCACACTGATTCGCCGGTAGCGTCCATCTTTTGCGGTATTTGTGCTGCGGTAGCCGAGAAGATAGTATTGCGACGTATCCTGCTGCACGCCTTTGAATATCTGCGTGAAATCATTCGAATCGAGAAAAGCCTTTCCTCCTGTATCGCTCGCGAGCGTAACCAGAGTTTCCTGTGTCGTGAAGTTTGAGTTGAGTGCATTGATCATCGATTGGCCAGAATATGGCGACGTTCCGCGCAGACTGGCGTTCTGCGCCTCTCCGCCGGGAACCAGCGCCTGCAGTCCCCGCAGGTCCATGGTGTAAATCGCCATATTGGACCGCACGGCCGCGTTGGTTGCGGCGCGCAGTTCCGACTGATTTTCAATGCCGGTACGATCCATACCGCTGGAAAAATAAATCAAAGATTTTTTCTGCTGCAGATGCGACAGCTTCTTCGCTACCGACCGCAATGCCTCCAGCCGGCGATCCGTATTGAAAATGTTGTATTCCGTATCGTCCGCAGTGAATGCCTGGCCTGCATCCGGTGTGCCTTCGGTCGTTCCCGTCGTGCCTTCTTCATAACCTTGGCCGCTGCCTTCCCCAAAAGCCTGCAACTGCTTTTTTAGAAGATCGCGATCGGAGGTGAAGTCCTGATTCACCTGCAGGGCGCTGCCGAGGGAAACGATTGCCACCACGTCCGCTGGAGCCATTTGCGTATCGACATAGTGCTCCGCCGACGTGACTGCGCGATCGATCTCATCCGGTTCCATGGCAGAAAGGTCGAAGAACAGAATGATCAAGCGGCGATCTTTAAACTGATCGGCAAGCTTGTCTGCGGCGCTCGCAGCTGGATTGGGGGCTTGCGGCTTTGCCGTTTGTGACAATTGGTTTGTCGAAAGCTGATTCGAAAGTGTCTTGGCCGGCGGCACGCTTTGCACGGCCACCGCATCCACATTCTCCAAATCAAACGAGACAATCTTCTGCGGCTTGTTATCTTCGAGAAGGGTGAAATCTTCCGGTTTTAGATTGCCAACGAAATTTCCGTTCTTATCTCGTACGGTCACATTCACCAGCACCATTTCGCTCTCTACTCGAAACGTGTACTCGGCTTGATCCTGCGACAGCAGAGGAGAAGATGCCAGAAGACATACCAATAGCGCTGCCACAATACGTCGCGTCCCCCGGAATGGACTCATGGTCATAATCGCAGCTAGAACCGGAACCTCGCCGTCATCGTAAACTGGCGCATCGCGCTGACTCCCGTCACCCGCCCAAAGGTCGGTGAAGTCAGCGAAGTGTCGATGGTCGAATAATCGGGCATATTGAAGATGTTTGTTGCCTGCGCGCGCAACTCCAGCATCTTCGATTCTTTTAGAGAGATCACCTTCGTAAACGCCATGTCAAACTGTTTCGTAGGCGGTCCGATGATACTGTTACGCCGCGCGTTGCCATATTGCCCAGTTGGAGGCGCGACGAATGCTGAGGTATTGAACCACCGTGCGATGGATGGATTCGAGATGCTCACGGACTGTCCAGGAACCAGATCGGGCCGCAGCGTGCCGTTCGTGCCTCGATTCACGTCGTCATAATTCCCCAAAATTCGCGGCGTAAATGGAAGTCCGGATGCAATCGTCCAATCTCCGCTCCATTGCCAATCGCCAAAAATCGCTCGCAGCGGACTATTTCCGGTAAGCCAGTGTTTATCGTTTCCAAACGGCAGTTCCCAAAGATAATCGGCGGTGAACTTGTGCGTCTGATTGAAGCTCGAAAGTCCGCGCTCTGCCGCAAGATCAAACGGATTCTGCGCCAGATTGGATGCGCCAGTTGCTGTTGATGAACTGCTGCTGACGCCGCCCATGGCGCCAGTGCCACCAGCGCCCAGGCCGGGAGAACCTGCTGCCGATGTCGCTCCCGCGCCAATCGAAGACGCATCATCCAGCGATTTTGAGAATGTGTAGAGGCCGCCAATCGCGAATCCGTGCGACAAACGCTTGCGAACGCGCACCGATCCGGCATTGGCCTCGGAATCGGCCAGCGAATTCTCATACGTGAAAGCCTGCACATTATTGATGCGAATGCCGGTTGCCGTGCGGTTAGGATCTTCCAGAATATCGAGGTTCGTTCCCTTCGTGCCGGTGTAATCGATATTCAATAACAAGGTCGGCCGAATCTGCTGCTGAATATCGAGATTGCGAATCTGCACGTACCCGAGCCTGTAGTTGGGATTTACCGCGTAGTTATTCGTGATGCCGTTCGGTGCGGGCGGAGGGAACCCGTTTTCCAGCGTCAGGCTTCCCGGAATCGTTTGAATATTCGTTTCCGCCAGCGAAAACGGCGGCTGAAACGCCAACTGCTGCACGATGGTCTGGTACGCCCCCGTGTTGTAATTGATGCCGTACCCTCCCCGCACCACGGTTTTCGAAAGCGGCTTCCAGGCAAAGCCGATGCGTGGTGCGAAATTGCTTCGGTCGGGATGCATCAGGCTTGCGGGTAACGAGCCGTTATATGGCGAAACTTGTCCTGGCAAAACCAAAGCAACGGCCGGATTACCAAGGGCGGGATTCAAGACTCCGGGTGAAAGAGCAAGATTCGCGATGCGATTATTTTCTTCCGTGAACGGCGAGACATATTCGTAACGAACGCCGAGATTCAGCGTGAGGTTGCCGCGCACCTTCCACTCATCCTGCACATACAAGTCCCAATAGTTTCCGGCAAAGTGGTAGTTGTTGTATCCGTACTGCAACGAAGTTTGCTGCGGCAATCCAAGCAGGAAGTCGGCAAAATCGTATCCCGTGCCGGGGACGGCGTTACCGCCGACGATTTGCGATGTGTTTAGCCCGGTAAATATGAATGAGCCACGGGCATTACTGTCAGTTTCTGTGTTAAGTTGCACTCGGCGAAAATCGCCGCCCCAGCGCCAGAAGTGTTTGCCATGGCTCCAGACAACATAATCGGAAACCGTGTAAGTCTGGTTGCGCAGTAGCTGCGGATTCGTATCCTGCAGGCTCGCAAAGTTGGTGAACGTCAGGTTGGGCAAGCCCCAGTCGAAGGGATTGGCGGAAATTCCCGTAATTCCCAGATCGCCCGCGATGTCATCGTTAAACGCATATAAGTTCTGCGCCCGTGTGCGGCTGCGATTGAAGTCGAATCGCAGGCTGTTCGTCAGTTTTCCGATGCTTCGGACGTAGCCGATGGGAACGTCGAAACTGCGGACGTTCGTGTTCCCGCCTACACTCGGAAATGGATTGGTAATCGTCGAATTAGACTGGTGATAATGAAAGCCGAACGTCAAATTGTTGCGGGGAGCATTTCGTCCGCGGCCTCTTCCGAACGCCTGTGCCGAGCCAAAGGTGTGATTGACGCGCGCGTTTAGATCGTCGCTGTCATTCGTCGCTGTCGTCACAAAGCGGAAATTCTGATAACTGCCCGGCAGGTTTGGCACGGGAATATAGGCCAGCAGCCCGGCCGCAATCGGATTGATCTTGGGAATAGTGTCGTTCGGGAACGGGGTGTTCGTTGCAGGATCGTAGATTGCCACCGTCTGCCCTGCTTCCGCGCCTGATGTGTAAGTAGTCTGTGAGAAATTTCCCTGCCGCTCCAGCAGGGTCGGAACCGTGGAAAACTGCTCGTAGGGATTGTCTCCATACTTACCGTTAAAATTGATAAAGAAAAAAGTTTTCGTTCCGCCGTGGTAAATCTTCGGAATGTTCAGCGGCCCCCCGATGGAACCTCCAAAGCTGTTTTGCAAGTATCCCGGATTCACCGGCGGTTCGCCCGTCAGCGCATAGGGCGCGGCGTTCAGCGCCGAATCACCTACACCGTAATAGATCGAGCCATGGGGATGATTAATGTCAAAGCCACGCCGCCCGATGATCATGCCTCCACCACCTCGGCCACCGCCCCCACCCCCTCCACCAAAACCTCCGCCGCCCGGTCCGCCGAATCCTCCCGGTGTTCCGAAGCCCCCGCCCTGCTCCCGAGCCTCGTTGATGCGCTGTTCCAACTCTGGTCCGCTCATCGAATTAAATGGATTCGACGTATTGCCTGAGACCGCAATCGATTCCGTTGCGCTGTTGGGATCGATTCCAGGAACCGGCATTCCCGAGGGCACAACGTCGGCCATCGAGTTCGCTCCGGAGTCCTGGCCGGTTATGTTCTGCAAGGCTTGCAAGCTCTGAAATCCCCGTTGCCCTGAAATGGAAGCATACTGCCGCCGCTGAGCAGGACTCGCCTGCTGCGTGCGCGACAACAGCGTCAACTCAAAGTTTGCCGGTTCGTTGATATGCGTCGCATCGATGGTGATTTCTTTCTTAATATTGGCGAACGCGGTCATTTCTAACCGCACAGTGTATGTGCCGTACGCCGGCACGTCAGCCGAATAGCTGCCATCAACGTCTGTCCAGGTCTTGACGGCTCCCGTCGATGAGGCGCCAGCCGCAGTAATCGTTACGGTCGCCCCCGGGATTGCGATGTTCCCTGATTTCACAATGCCGTGAATCGTTCCGGCTTTTGCCAGGGACGGTGCTGTCTGCCCTTCGGCGTGAATCGTAACGAAAGCACACAGGCAAAAGAGCGCGGCGCAGGCGATCGCCCTGACGACCCCCGGACTGCTCCGTCGCATACTCAACTCGCGCCCAAACCTCCAAAACCGAAATTGCGCCCAGTGATGCGATGATAGCGTTCTACGCTATTTCACTCTGTAAAATTTTATGTATTGATAGATGGTCGCGGGCTCAACGTGCTGGCGATCCTTTGGCCGTGGGAATTGCTGTCTTCCTGTGTCGGCGGGGCAAGGCCCTACCGCTGCGGTGTCTCCGTTTGCGGAGTTAGCCGCACAATGTGACAATATCTGCATGCAAAAAACTTTGACCGCGGTCATCACCTTTTTTGTGGCTGGGCTACTGCTGCCGGGAAGCATTCTGGCGCAGCAAAGCTCAGCCCCAGCGACCCAAACGGCCCCGCCCCCGTCGAGCGGCGCCTCGCATCCCTCAACGGCAAAGAAGCCGGCGACGGCGGCCAAGCACCCGGTGCCGCTTACCCTTAAGACCGATAAAGATAAATTTAGCTACGCCCTCGGCATGAAGATGGGAGCGAATTTCAAAAAGCAGGATGTTTCGGTCGATCCGGCTATCCTCGAGCGTGGACTGAAAGATGCCCTTGCCGGCGGCACGACGCTGCTTACGGACGAACAGGCGCAGGACGCTTTGATGCAGGTGCAAAATCAAGTCCGCCAGAAACAACAGGAGAAGATGCAAGCGGCAGCGGCGGAAAATAAAAAGCAGGGCGAGGACTTTCTGGCCGGCAATAAAGGCAAAGAAGGTGTGGTTACCCTCCCCAGCGGACTTGAGTACAAGATCTTGACCCAGGGCACCGGGCCGAAGCCGACAGCGAGCGATACGGTCGAATGCAATTATCGAGGCACGCTGATTGACGGAAAAGAGTTCGACAGCTCGGCGAAGCACGGAGGTCCGGCAACATTTCCTGTGAGCGGCGTCATTAAAGGATGGACCGAGGCGCTGCAACTCATGCCCGTCGGCTCGAAGTGGCAGCTATTCATTCCCCCGGACCTGGCATACGGCAGTCGCGGCGCAGGGCCGGAGATTGGCCCGGATTCCACATTGATTTTCGAGGTCGAGCTGGTCAACATCAAGCCGCCGCAGAAGCCGGCAGAGAATAGTGAAAAGAAGCCGGATGCGCAGCAAAACCCGGGTCAGCAGAAGCAATGATGTTGTTGATGTCGTTTTAAGAGCGGGCAGGTTCGGTTTGGTGATGACCAGCTTACTCCGCCAAGTTCTTGCGGGTTGCCCAGCCGCGTGGGAGACCCGCACCCGTGTAGTAATCTTGAAGTTGATTTTTTATCGAGAAGGAATCTATGGCGCACACTGTTTTTTGCGTGAAATTTCAACGAAACATGCCAGGGTTGGATGAGGCTCCGTTCGATAACGAACTCGGCCGCAAAATCTATGACAATGTCTCTCAGGAAGCTTGGCGCATGTGGAGCGAGCACTGCAAGATGCTGCTGAACGAATATCGCCTGAACCCTGCCCGGCGCGAAGACCAGGAAGTAATCGTAAAGCAGTTAGAGCAATACTTTTTCGGCGAAGGTTCGGCCGTGCCGAAGGAATACGTGCCGCCGACGAAATAAGGTACTTTCCTCGGGTCCAGATTTCCGGATCGATTTGCTTGCCAGCCTACTGCAGAGTTGCTAGAAGTGTTCCGTTTTTCCGTCTAGCAATTCTAATACGTGGGGAAGGAGCTCGATCACGGCTTTCAGGGATTCGACAGCGCCGTTCGGGCTGCCGGGTAAATTCAGGATCAGAGTCTTTTCATACACCCCGCAAACCGCGCGGCTAAGCGCGGCGAATGGAGTTTTCTTTTCCCCCTCGCGTCGCATACGTTCGGAGATGCCGTCGATCAGGCGGTCGCAGATCGCTTCGGTGGCTTCTGGCGTCACGTCGCGTGGCGCAATTCCTGTTCCTCCCGTGGTCACTATAAGGCGCACTTTCGGCGCAACGTGGAGCAGGGCATTTTGAATGCGCATGGAGTCATCCGGCACGACCTGCGTGGCGACGACGCGGAAGCCGGATTGTTGCAGCACATCGCCCACGGCGGGCCCGGAAAGATCGCTGCGCTCGCCGCGAGCGCAGGAATCGCTGACGGTAATGACAGACGCGGTGAAATGCAGAGCAGGATCGTTCTGCGCGTCAGCTGTCGAGGAGGACATCTTCTTCCTCTTCTCGACCGCGCTCGCCTGAAGCTGCGGGGCTCGGGGCCGGCGCCGTCGAACTGCTCGCGCTTTCCTCAACCGGTCCTGCGCCGCCGTCGCGCTGCGATTCATCCAGTAACCGCAGGCCCTCCATCAGCAGGCCTTGCGTGTTCAACTGGGCAGTTTCCTGATCGGTCTTGCCTTCAAAGTTGAGTTCGAAGTTTCCACCGGTCCAGCGCAGAACTTTGAAAACGGCCTGATCGCCCACCAGCGATCCATAAGTTGCGTGCTTGACCTGGCCCTCGACGAAGAAGACTTCGCACTTGTCGGCGCCATTGTTGAGGCTGAGTTGGCAGCTCTTGCGTCCCATTTCGAGCGACTGCATGAGATCGATGACGTTCATTTGCGAAAGATTGCCGCGCACCACGCCGTCCGAAGGAGCGGTCTTTGCCATCTTTTCGAGCGCGATCCGGTCGACGGTGCGCTTGATTCGTCGCGTCGCTTCTTTCAGAAAAAAAGGCTTGGCGAGGTAGTCATCAGCAGCGTCCTGCGGGGAGAGGCGCTCGTCAATATCGGCGCGGCTCGCCATTAAGATCGCAGAAAAATTTGCCGTCGCCGGTCTGCTCTTCAACTTCTCCACCAGTTGCCGGCCATCCATCCCAGGCATGCGGTAATCGCAGACGACCAACTCGGGAGGATCGTCCACTGCCTTGAGGAGGGCGTCCGCCGCATCGCCGGCGCTGACAACTTGTGCGAAGGGGGCGAGCGCCTTCTGAAGCATACCGAGCACCATCGGGTTGTCATCGACCAAAAGCAGTTTGACGTCGTTCGCCATGACTATTTTGCGCGCTGCTGCGCTCTACGACCTTTTCCATTACGACGGGAAGACTCAGCCTTCGGGGCTGCGAGCGCCGTTTTCCGCCGGTATTCGCCGCCTTTTCCGCCGGATTTGCGCTCCAGTACGATCTCTCGAATTGCGATGCTCTTATCGATCCCTTTCACCATGTCGTAGATGGTCAGCGCGCAAACCGGGGCTGCTACTAAAGCCTCCATCTCGACGCCCGTGCTGGCCGTGGTTACGACTTTGGTGGTGATAGCGACGCCATTCTCGCACAGGCGCAAATCCACATCAATGTGCGATAACGGGAGCGGATGACACATGGGAATGAGATCGGAGGTCCGTTTGGCCGCCATGGCTCCCGCAATGCGCGCGACTTCGAATGGATTTCCCTTAGGATTTTTCGGGAGCGCTTCAAGTACCGCCTCCGGCATTTGCACGAAGGCACTCGCTTCGGCTTCGCGCCGGCTGGTGGACTTATCGGACACGTCAACCATGCGTGCGCGGCCAGCGGAGTCGTAGTGCGAAAGGTTCGCCATGAAAAGCCTATCTTACATGTTAAATCTTACATGTTCAGTGGGGGAGAATCGCCACCCATTCTCCCGCGGGAACATGCTCGCGATCTGGCGGAATGACGATATAGCAGTTCGAGCGGGATTGGGCAGCGATATCACCCGAACCCTGCCAGGGGACGAGATCGACATAGGAATCTGCATAGTCTCCCGAGAGCATTGCCGGCAGAAATCGGGTAAGGCCCGACTTGACGCGAACTTCCCCTTTGAGCCGGGCATGAACAAATGTAAGCGGACGTGCTTTCATTCCGGCCAGCGCTTCCAGCATGGGGCGAGCGAAGAGTTCAAACGTGACCATGCTCGACACGGGGTTGCCGGGAAGGCCGAAAAAATACTTGTGTTCAGTTTTCTCGACTGCAAACGCTCCAGCATCACGCAACACCCTGCCGAATACCACTGGACGGCCCGGTTGGATTTTCGCGCCCGTGAAAAAGAATTCCGCTTTGAGTTCAGCTAGGACTTGTTCCACCAAGTCATAGCGCCCCATGGAGACGCCACCGGTCATTATCAGAAGATCGGATTGAAAGCCTTGCTCGATCAGTTCGCGTAGCCGTCGGGATTCGTCAGGCGCGATCGGCAAAATGATGGGATTGCCGCCAGCCTGCCGGATCTGCGTTGCGAGCGAGTAACTGTTGGAATTTCGAATTTGCGAAGGACCGGGGGACTGGTTGAGGTCGACGATTTCATCGCCTGTGGTCAGGATTGCGATGCTCGGTCGAGTGAAGACTTGCAGGTCCGATTTGCCCACCGAGGCGGCGAGGGCGATGGCGGATTCATTGAGGCGCGTACCGCGATCCATCAGAAGGGTGCCACACTTGGCCTCGGCTCCTTGCGGGACGATATTTTCTGCGCATGACACCGATCGTTCGATTTTCACTACCCCTGACCCTTGAGACGCGTGCTCGATCATGACAACGGCGTCGGCTCCATAGGGAACGGGAGCACCGGTCATGATCGAATACGTCTCTCCCGATTCGATCTTGCGAGGCTGGTCGCTAGGACCGGCCTTGATCTCGCCGACCACCTTCAGTCTCGCGGGAATAGTTACGAGGTCAGTAGAGCGAACCGCATATCCATCTCGCGTGGAACGGGGAAATGGAGGGATGTCGCGATCCGCGGCGATCGGTTCGGCGAGCACCCGATCCGCAGCTTGGAGTAGGCCAACAGTTTCGGTTTCGCGCGCGATAATTCCCAAAGCGTGCCGTTCGATTGAGCGGCGGGCTTCTTCGAAACTTAGCACCAGCGATCGAGTTGGCGTTGCAACCATCTAGAGATGATAAAACAGGCGTCCCTTGTTTCATCGCTGGGCAAACTCAAGCTCTTATTCAGGAACTGGGGCCGACAGATGCGGGATCCGAGCCCCCACATTGTTGAAGGTGATTCAAAACGGCTGGCGGGCGAGTTCTTGGCCGAGGATGGTTGCGTTGCTAGCGAAAGAGAGTCCAGTTTCTAGTTCGATGACACGATCGCGCACGAGTTGCGCGATCTCTCCATCGAAATGCTGCATCCCCTCCGGGGCGCCCGTTTTCATGGCATCGAGCAGGGTTTTGCCTTCGCGCTCGCCTTTTTCGATGCACTCTCGCGTGCGCTGTGTGGCCTTAAGAATTTCTGCGATCGGGATCCGCCCGCTGCGATCGGATTTCGGCACCAGCCGCTGGCAAATAATGTAGCGGAACGACTTGGCAAAGCGTTCCCGCACTCCTTGCTGCTCGCCGGGCGAGAAAGAGGAAACGATGCGCTCAACGGTCTTAGATGCATCCATAGTGTTGAGGCTGGAAAGCACGAGGTGCCCGGTTTCGGCGGCCTCCAAAACGATCTCGATAGTTTCGCGATCGCGGATCTCGCCGACGAGAATCACTTTTGGCGCCTGGCGGAGGGCTGAACGCAGAGCGTGGGCGAAGCTCGTAGTGTCGCTGTGCAGTTCGCGCTGGTGAATCGTGCAGCTCTTGTGATTGTGTAGAAACTCGATCGGATCTTCGATGGTGATGACGTGATAGCTTTTCTCGCGATTGATGCAATCAAGCAGGACTGCGAGGGTCGAGGACTTGCCGGAGCCGGCAGGGCCGGTTACGAGGACGATTCCATCGCGTAACTTAGCCACTTCGGCCAAATGCTTGGGCAGACGAAGCGACTCAAAATCCGGGATGGTGGTGGGGATCACGCGCATGACCACCGCACAGCTGCCACGCTGGATAAAGATGTTTGCGCGAAAACGCGCCACGCCGGATAAACCGTACGAGATATCGCACGAGCCGTATTCCCGCAAGGACGACATGGCTTGCTTGTTGTCGCCGATCAGGTCTGCGGCAATGTGCCTCGTGTCGTCGGGTGTGAGGGAGGCGAGTTTGGGCACCTGCACTGGAATCAGCTGTCCATAAACCTGAACCTGCGGCGGACGTCCTGGGGAGAAGACCAGATCACTGATCTTATCGGCCGAGCGCAGCATAGCACTCAGCAATGCGGGGGTAGCTACTTTGCCGTTGCCGGAGTGATCTTCAAGTGCAACTGAAATTGCGGCGATGCCAGGCGATGCCATTCCATCCTCGGACAGGTTATCTTCTAGGGAATTTGACAACACCGCAGACGGGAGCTCAGGGTCTAGCTTCTAAGCGTTAATTTAGCGCGTCTTGGCGGGAAAGGTAAGGACGCGTTGGACATAGCCCTTAGTAACCTTCGCTACGCTACGATTTGCGCGCGAACTCGCTGTTGTTCGCGTAGTTGGGAAGACAGTCAAGGCATTCGGCTTCCCTGACCACGTTTGACCCAGAAAACCGAAAAGTCACTCACTCTTTTTCGAGGCTTTCTTCTTTCCGTACCCTGTCTCGACAGATGCCCCGATGCTGGTGAGCATCTGTTTCGCCACATCCGCATATGGACCGTTGGGCTGAAGCTCAAGATATTTCTGGAAAGCCTCGGCTGTGCCTGGCGGCGCGACCATCTTGTCCCCCTGCAGGGTGGCTTTACCGATCATGTTCACGCCCTTTTGATAGTAAGCATCGGCTTTATTGGGATCGGCGGCGATACACTTATCGAAGGCCGCAATTGCGTCATCGACCTTGCCGGCATTCGTCAAGACAGCACCTTCGTTGTAGTAATAGCCCGCGGCGTTCTCGGGATAAAGTTGAGCAGCCTGGTTGTAAGACTTGATAGCTTCGTCTGGCTTGCCGGACTTAGCCTCGGCTTCGCCCATATTGTTGTAATAGGCCGCGAGCCGCTGGCCATCCTGAGGATCTTTCTTGGTGGAGGCGTCGATGGCTTTCTGCCTGATGTCGATGGCTTTCTGATAATCGCCAGCAGCTTCTTGCAAGCGACGGGTTCGTTCAGCAGGGTCGGTCTGCTTGAGGGCCGAGTTGCGGTAAGCATCGGCGAGCTGCGCCCAAAGCACATCGCGCGTGGCATCCACCTGAGTGGCCTCAGTGAGGGTCTTGATCGCGGTATCGAAGTCTCCCGCTTTGGAGGCGGCGCTGGCACTGACGATCATATCGTTCAACTGCTTGATCGTCGTGTTCTCCTTGGCGATCTTTGCTTGTGCTTCCTGCTGCGCCTTGAGTTGTTCAGGGGTCAGACCCTGGCCCTGGGCCTGTTTCTGCTGCTCCTTCTGCAGATCGAAATCCAGTGTCGTTTCTTCGGCCTGGACCTGGAAGTGATCGATGTGGAACATCTCTTTGTTAGCTTTGGCGTCGTCCGCATTTTTGTACAAAGTCACGTTGTAGGTGCCCGCCGTGAGACCAAGAGAGAAATATTCGCCCTTCTTATTCGTCTTGAGCGAGTATTTCTGGCCGTTGTCCTGGTTGGCATAGACGACCACGCCATCGACGACAGGATTGCCTTGCAGATCTTTGCAAACGCCCTTCACGGTTCCGTTTTGCGAAAAGAGCTGCGGCGCACAGAGGCCGAGCATTAGCAGAATAAGTACCGATACGGCGAAATGCTTTTTCATGACGGCCTCCCAGCCCACTGAATGGCGGAAAAATGACTGCTGATTGTCGCTTGATAACATCGGACTTGCCGCAGAGCGATTTTTCGACTTGGCATGATGGGCACAAACAGCCGCAAAACTAAAGCTTCTCCGCAGCTACATACGGAATCGGATCATGCGCTCCGGCCGCTGCGAAGGCGCGTAGGCGCAGCACACAACTATCGCAGACCCCGCAAGCTCGATCCTCACGACTGTAGCATGACCAAGTTAAATCGAAGGGTGCGCCCAATTCAAGGCCCAGCCGCACAATTTCAGATTTCCGCAGGTGAATGAGCGGGGTCAGGATTTCGATGCTGCCGTGTTTTGTGCCTGTTTGAATGACATGATTGAAAGCCTCGTAATAGGCAGGGCGGCAATCGGGATAGCCGGAACTATCCTGTTCGACCGCGCCGATGAGGATTTTCGTAGCGCCGAGAACTTCGGCCCAGCTGACCGCAGCGGAGAGAAAATGCGCGTTGCGGAAGGGAACGTAGGTGACGGGAACCGCATCGCCGATACTTTCCGAAGTGGGCACGGAAATGCTTTCGTCGGTGAGCGCTGATCCTCCGATGGCGCGAAAAAGTTCGTTGCGGATCGCGAGTTGATCGTGAATGTTGAGGCGCCGGCAAATAGCTAGAAATGACTGTCGCTCGCGTTCTTCGGTGCGCTGCCCGTAGCTGACATGAAGTGCGGCTGCATCGTAATCGCGGGCGGCAAGAGCAGCGCAGACGCAGGAGTCCATACCTCCGCTGAGGAGAACGATGGCGCGTTGGCGGGAGGGGAACATTGGCGTATGAGCCGCTCTGCAACTGCCGATTTGTGCGACTCCGGCATGAATCGGACAGTCGACAGTCGAACAATTTCAGCTAAACTCCTTTCTGCGCAGGGTCCCAAATGAATTTGTGCATTTGCAGGCTTAGACGTGCGGGGACGTTATCGGCGAGCATCCACTCGGCCAGTTGTTGCGGATCGAGCAGATAATGGGACGCGTCGCGAGAGCCAGTTGCATCCTTGCGAAAAGCAGGCGAAAACAGAACCGCATTTACCCGTTTGGCAAGATTGTGTTGGCCAACGAAGTCGCGAGCGAACTGGTAATCTCCGCGGCTGGCGAGTACGAATTTGATTTCGTCGTGGGAACTCATGGCTGGCAGGTTCTCGAGGTTGAAGCTCCCGCCTTCCGCCGAATCGGGGCATTTCACATCGACGATCTTTACTACCTCGACCGGAACTTGCGCCAGCGGCCGCTCTCCGCTGGTTTCAAGCAAGACGCGATAGCCTGTTTCCAGCAATTGCCGCATGAACGGCAAGACCTCCCGCTCCTGCAGCATGGGTTCGCCGCCGGTGATTTCGACGAGGCCGCCGGTCGGACTAAGGTGCTCGACTTCAGCCAAAATTTGCTGCTGCGACATTTTTCTGCCACCGGTGAAGGTGTATTCGCTATCGCACCAGGAACAGCGCAGATTGCATCCGGTGAGGCGCACGAAGACGCAGGGCAGGCCGGTATAGGTTGATTCTCCCTGAATCGATTTAAAGATTTCAGTAATCTGCATCACTCGCTGTACTTTGCGGTCGTGGTATCGGTCTCGAATACCGTGACATCTTTAACGCGGACGCGGCCATTGGTTGCGGTTTTCAGCCGAGCGTTCGATTCGTCGTAGAAATATTTAGCCAGATTTTCCGCTGACGGATTGATAACGGTAAAAGGTTCAATGTCATTGATCATCTGATGGTCGAGACGCTCGATAACATGGCGCATCACGTCGCGCAGATCCTTGAAATCGAGCAGAAGGCCGGCTTTGTCCAGTTCGGCTCCAGCGAGGGTGACACGAATCTTGTAATTGTGGCCGTGCGGATTTTCGCATTTGCCTTTGTAGTTGCGCAGGTAATGGCCCGCGGCAAACGAATCGTCGACCGTGACTTCGAACATGGAATCCTCGGCGCGTCCGGGAAATACGGCGCGGATCGCGAGCATTGGCTAAAAGATTATTGTAACGCGGGGCGGCGGGCTTGACGGGTTGTGCTCGGCCCGGTTAGCTTGCCTATTCGTTCTGTGGTTGTTACCAGGGGAGCAATCATGATGCGACCGGTTTCGATATTCCTGATTCTTGTTTTCTCGTTTTTCGCCGCATTCGCGCAAAGCAAGCCAGATACTTCCGAGTTCGATTTCAGGGAGCATTACACGAAGTATGAATATCGAATTCCAATGCGCGACGGCGTGCATCTTTTCACCGCCGTCTACGTGCCCAAGGATAGTTCGCGCGCGTATCCGTTTTTGATCAACCGCACGCCCTACAGCGTGGCGCCCTACGGCGTCGATCAATATCGCAAGAATCTGGATCCATCCCCTGATTTCTACAAGTCAGGATATATTTTCGTGTTTCAGGATGTGCGTGGCCGCTACATGTCGGAAGGAACATTCGTCGAAATGCGGCCGCACATCGACAACAAGAAATCGAATAAGGATGTGGACGACTCGACCGACCTTTACGACACGATCGATTGGCTGCTCAAGAACGTCCCGAATAACAATGGCAATGTTGGCATTTGGGGGATCTCTTATCCCGGATTTTTTACCTCGGCGAGCATCATCGATTCACATCCTGCGCTGAAGGCGGCGTCACCGCAGGCGCCGATGACGAATCTATTCATGGGGGATGACGCGTATCACGGCGGCGCGTTCATGCTCAATGCGAATTTCGGTTTTTACAGCTCGTTTAAACCGCAGGAAAACCCGGAATTGCCGCCCAAAGTGCGTGTGCCGTTCGATTATGGCACCACGAGCGCTTACGACTTTTATCTGAATGCTGGGCCGATCGCAAATCTTGATAAGTATCTCGCGGGCATGAGCTGGCTGTTCGACGACCAGATGAAGCACGACACTTACGACGATTATTGGAAGGCGCGAAATCTCGCTCCGCACATGAAGAATATTCATTGCGCGGTGCTCACCGTGGGAGGATGGTTTGATGCGGAAGATTTGCAGGGGCCGTTCAGCACATTTCACGCGATCGGTCAATACAACTCGGATATCTTCAACGCCCTCGTGATTGGGCCATGGGTGCATGGTGGATGGGGCCGCTACGATGGCAATCATTTGGGGCGCGTCGAATTCGCCTCCGATACGGGCGACTATTACCGGAAAAACATTCTGTTTCCATTCTTCGAACAGTATCTGAAGGGAGCGCCGGATGCGAAGCTCCCAAAGGCATTTGTGTTCGAGACAGGAACGAATGTCTGGCGCCGATACTCCGAGTGGCCTCCGAAGGAAGCGGAAACCATGACACTGTATCTGCGGGCTGGAGGCGAGCTGTCATTCGATCCGCCGGAGGAGAAAGCGTCCGCCTTCGATGAGTATGTGAGCGATCCGGCGAAGCCGGTCCCTTACGTGAATTATGTTTCGACCAATGTGCCGCAGGAATACATGGATTCTGACCAGCGATTTGCCGACAGCCGAACGGATGTTCTGACTTACGAAACGCCAGTGTTGCGGCACGACGTGACCGTCGCGGGCCCCATCGCACCGAAGCTGTTTGTTTCGACGAGTGGAACCGACTCGGATTTTGATGTGAAGTTGATCGACGTTTATCCGCCGGACTATCCCGACAGCCGGTTCGATACGCCGCGCCCGGAGGACAAGGACAAGCCTAGAACCGATGTAGGACCGCCTGAATTCAAGATGGGAGGCTATCAGCAGTTAGTGCGCGGCGAGCCCTTTCGCGGAAGGTTCCGTCATGGTTTTGAGAAGCCGGAGCCGTTTACCCCTGGCAAAGTCGAGGAGATCAACTTCACCATGCAGGACATAAACCATACATTTCGGCAGGGCCACCGGATCATGGTGCAGATTCAGAGTTCTTGGTTCCCGCTGACGGACCGTAATCCGCAAACATTTGTTGATATTCCATTTGCCAAGCCTTCGGATTTTGTGAAGGCAACAGAGCGCGTTTATCACGACAAAGCGCAGCCTTCTGGAATCATCGTGGGGGTGGTGAAGGGGCCGGGAACGGATGAGGAGCGGCGATGACGGAAATGGGAACGAAGTCGAAACGGACTTTCCGGCTATCGCGTTATCGAGATCTAATTCGCCGTCAGTCAGCTCGGCAGGTAATCTCGGAAGAGGGACCAATGCCAAAGATTAGTTCGGGCGGTCGAGTTACCATTCCTTTGCAAATTCGCGCCGCGCTGCGGCTTCGCGCGGGCGACCATGTCGAGTTCGTGGCCATGGAAGAAGAATTTGTGATGGTTGCTGCCACACCGCGCCGGACCCCAAGAGTGACGCCCAGGAAAGCAAGACTCGTCGTTTCGAAAGCTGCGCGTCCTGCAAATGGTTATCGATAAAGTCCTCTTTGACTCTCGGATGTAGCCAGCTTAACCAGAATTGCAATTCCAAGGACCGCCCATGATTACATCGCCCTCCAATCATGGTGCACCAAAGAATTCTTCCACCGCGTGCAAGTCCGTTGTTTTCCGGTAATCCGGCAGACTCTCAATGAAAACCCGGCCATATTGTTTCTTCAGAATGCGGTTGTCGAGCAGAACCAGCACTCCGCGGTCGTGGAGTGAGCGAATGAGGCGTCCAAACCCTTGTTTGAGAGTGATTACCGCTGCGGGAACCTGATAGTCGAAAAACGCGTTGCCGCCGCAAGAATCGATAGCCTTTACCCGGGCGGCAACGACCGGATCGCTGGGCACGGCGAAGGGCAGGCGGTCGATAATTACGCAGCTGAGTTGTTCTCCTTGCACATCCACCCCTTGCCAAAACGACGAGGTAGCAAACAGAACTGCATTGGGAGTCATGCGAAATTCGTCAAGCAGGGCAGTCTTCGGCGCATCGCCTTGCTTGAGTACTGGATACTCGATCTCGCCCAGGAGGCGATCATAAATCTCATTCATCTGTGCGTAGCTGGTGAAAAGTACGAAGGCGCGGCCGCGGGTGATCTCGAGAAGTTTGCGAATTCGATCGGCTGCTTTGGTTGTGAACTGTAGCGTCCGGGTGTCGGGCAGATCGGACGGGACGTAGAATAGCGCCTGATTTCGATAGTCAAAGTGCGAAGAGAGAACGGCTTCGCGGGTGTTTTCCAGTCCAAGACGCTGTCGGATGTAACCGAACCCAGCGCCGACAGCGAGCGTAGCAGACGTGAGCACGGCGCAATCGAGTTTCGACCACAAGCACTCGCGGAGAATCGGCCCGACATCGATAGGCGTGGCCTGAAGAAAAACATTCTGGCGGCCCTGCGAGGCATCTTTAGCCTCGACTCTGTTTCTCTGCGACAAGGTTGTTCGCGCGCGTCCACCACGGCGCTCGATCCAGAAAACCGTGTTGCGGTCATCAGACTCCATGGCGAAGCTGAGGTGCGCTTGAATTTCCTGGGTACGACGAATGAGGTCGAAAAGCTCTTCCGGCTTCTGCGGAAGGCTCTCCATTTCGCCCACCAGGCGGGTCAAAGCCTGATTCAATGCCAGAAATTCATCTCCATTTTCTTCGAGAAATTCGCGGCGAGAATCAAACGCAAAGCGGCCTTCTCCTGAGGGTAGTAACGAAAAGAAGAATTGGGATTTCTCCCGCAGGCTTCCGATCGCTCCGGAGAGCGAAGGCGTCAGAATACGATTGTGTTGAAGCGATGATTCCACATCGCGGGCGAGCTCCTCCACCCGCAGATTGCCAACGGAGATGCCGAAATAGTTCCCAGCTACATCTTCGAGTTCGTGGGCCTCATCGAAAATCACGGCTGCCGCTTCCGGCAGGATTCCGGCATCGGCCGCACCATCGGCCTGCAGCTTGATGGCGAGGTCGGCAAAGAAAAGATGATGATTGACGACGATGATGTCGCTTTCCAAGCCACGTCGGCGCATTTCGGTGATGAAGCAACGCTCGAACTCACTGCATTTTTGCCCGGCGCAGGCTTCGGCGCGGGCATCGAGCTTGTGCCAGAGCTGGCTCGCTTCGGGCAACTCAGCAAGTTCGGCACGGTCTCCTGTAACCGTATTCTTCTCCCAGGCCGCGATAGCGCGGTATTGCTCAATCTCTTCCAGGCCGCTCAGGACCGGAGCGCTGGTAAGGTCGTAGAGCTTTTTCCGGCAAAGATAGTTGCTTCGCCCTTTCATGTAGCAGACGGAAAGCCTCTGCGAACTTTGATCTCCGAACAAGGCCTGTTCGAGAAATGGGATGTCTTTATAGAAAAGCTGCTCCTGCAAATTTTTTGTGCCGGTGGAAATGATGACGCGCTTACCGGAACGGATCACCGGCAATAGATAGGCGAGCGTCTTTCCGGTCCCAGTACCAGCCTCGACGATCAAGTGCCGTTTTTCTTCGAGCGCCTGTTCGACCGCTTGTGCCATCTGTAACTGGCCACGACGGAATTCGTAGGCTGGATGCGTGCGAGCTAGCACTCCAGCGGGAGCGAAAAACTCATACAGAGATGCGTCCTTGCCCTTGTTGGGCTTGCTTGCCAACGACGTCGAGCCGGGCTGGGAAGCGAGGGACACGGAGTCTCTATAATAAACATTCCTGACTTGCCGGTATCGGTCGCAGACTTTGGTTCATCCTGTGTACAACTCGACGAATATCAGTTCGAAGGCGGAAGCTGGCATCCGCACGCTCGCCATTGTGGGCAGACCAAATGTGGGAAAGTCGACGCTATTCAATCGCATCGTTGGCTCGCGGCGCGCGATTGTTGGCGACGAGCCTGGAATTACGCGGGACCGGCTGTATGGCAAAGCCGAATGGCGAGGGCGGCAGTTGCGAGTGGTCGACACCGGAGGAATTCTCCCGGAGGAAAAGGATTTTATTCCGGCAGAAATCTTTCGTCAGGCGCGTGTGGCGCTGGATGGTGCCGCGGCGATCGTGATGGTAGTGGATGGTCGCAGCGAACTCGCGTCCCCCGATCTAGAACTGGCACGATTGCTGCGCCGCACAGGCAAGCCGCTGTTTCTGGCGGTCAATAAAGTGGACAGCGAAAAACAGTCTGGGCTGATCGATGATTTTCACCGGCTTGGAATTCGAGAAATGTATGGGATTTCTGCCGAGCACGGTCGCGGTGTGGACGATTTGCTCGACGCCGTTCTTGGGGTGCTGCGACAAGAAAGATCGACTACGGAGGGCGCAGAGAGCACAGAGGAACACGGCGCCGGGGGAGGGAACGACCGTGCGCCGCGGACCGAGAACGGCTCGAGCAAAGAAACGTCGGAAGCTGAATCCAGGTCCGAACCCGCCTATGAAACAAAGGTCGCGATTATCGGGCATCCGAATGTCGGAAAGTCGACTCTGCTAAACGCGCTGACGGCATCGGATCGGGCAATTGTGTCGCCAATTCCCGGAACCACCCGCGACGCCGTCGATGAAGTAGTCGAGCGCAACGGTCGACGGCTTCGATTCATCGATACCGCCGGAATTCGGCGCAGAGGCAAAACGCATTTGATGGCCGAAAAGCTTTCCGTGGTCATGGCGCGGAAACATCTGGAAGCGGTCGATATCGCATTGCTGGTGATCGATGCGACCGAGGGTGTGAGCCAATTGGATGCGGCAATCGCGGGATATGCGCACGAGAGTGGGCGGTCCGTGATTATCGTGGTTAATAAGTGGGATCTCATGATCAGCGGAGCACAGAAAACCCGAAGACCATCGAAGGCGATGCGGATGCGAGAAAGCCGGCGGCCTGGGGACCAAGCGGCTTATGAAGAGCGGCTACGGTACGATTTGAAATTTCTAAGCTATGCTCCTGTGGTTTTTATTTCTGCAAAGAGCGGAAACGGCGTGGGGAAGGTGTTTCCTCTGATTGAGGAGGTTTCCCTCGAGAGGCGGAAAAGAATTTCGACAGCGCAGATGAACCGCTTTATCGAACGGGTGGACTTTGAGCGTGCCTCGGTTCCGCTGCGACGGAGAGTGAAAATCCTGTACATGACCCAGGCGTCAGTTGCACCGCCAACATTTGTATTGTTCACGAATCGGCCAGTGAAGCTACATTTTGCCTATCAGAGGTTTCTGGAAAACCGGATTCGCGAAGCGTTTGGTTTTCTGGGAACTCCGATCCGGATTAAAAATAAAGCGAGAACTTAGCAAGCGCTGGGAGTGCGCGTGTACCCTGTTGTTTCTGCGAATGAAGATTCCGGGTAAACAATTTTTGATGGCGCTGGTTTGCGCGGGGCTGGGCGGGTGTGCATCGATAGGCCCGCCGCTGCCACCATCGCTGGAGTTGCCGAAGCCGCCCGTCGATTTGCACGCGGCTCGCAAGGGCGACAAGGTGACGCTCACTTGGACGATTCCTCGCCGCACCACCGACCGCCGAAGCGTGCGATACCTGGGAAACACGGAAATCTGCCGTGGGCTCGACCCGGTCCTCAAGCAATGCGGAAAACCTGTAGGAGAGGCTGCGCCGCCGTCCAACTTCGGGGCTGAAAAAAGCTCGGTCGCAAAAAGATTGACTGCTTCTTTTGTCGACACTTTGCCGTCGGCGATTGAGCAAGAAAATCCGTCGGGCTTCGCCACTTACGCCGTTGAAGTCCTTAATACGGCCGCGCGAGGCGCGGGGCTTTCCAATCAAGTTCACGTGCCTCTCGTTTCCACCCTGCCCCCTTTCAGCAATTTTTCTGCAGAAGTTACAGCCCAGGGCGTCTCGTTGACCTGGCAATGTCCCGACGATCGGCGGACAGCGGCCGCAGATGTGAGGTATGTATTTCGCATCTATCGGCGGCTTTTGTCCGGCGGAGTCGAGACGAGAGTCGCAGAACTCGATGCCGGCGAGTGCGCTATTGGTGGCGGTGCCGAACCCCAAGCATCTTCAACAAATCTGCCTGTTGCGCAAGATACCTTTCTTGATCGAACGTTCGAATGGGAAAAAACTTATTACTATCGCGGTACGGTTGTCAGCGTAATGGCCGTGCCAGGAAAAGCGCCGGTCGAAGTCGAGGGCGACGACACGACCGAGGTAAAGGTCTTTGCCGACGATGTTTTCCCGCCTGCCGTTCCCACTGGTTTGCAAGCCGTATTCTCCGGTCCCGGCCAGCAACCGTTCATCGATCTCGTTTGGATTCCGGTGACTGATGCGGACCTTGCCGGCTATAACATTTATCGGCACGAAGCAGGACGGCTTCCGGAGAAGTTGAACTCCGAACTGATAAAAACTCCGGCCTTCCGTGATACGAAGGTTGTTTTTGCGGAAGAGTATTTTTATTCGGTGTCAGCGGTAGATGTGCATGGGAATGAAAGCGCTCGATCGGAAGATGCGAGCGAAAAAGTCCCCTGAATGGCAGCGCGCTTCCACGGTCTAGCTTGGCTTCTTCGCAAATTCACTGCGATGGCGGCTGTAGAAGATATAAATCAGCAGCCCGAGGACCAGCCAGACAATAAACCGTACCCAGGTAATGACGGTCAGTCCAGTCATGAGCCCGCCACAAAGAATGACCGAAATAAGAGGAAACCAGGGTACGAGAGGCACGCGGAAAACGCGAGGACGATCGGGCTGGGAACGGCGGAGGATTATCACGCCGAGAGAAACAAGCACGAAGGCGAACAAAGTTCCGATGTTCGAGAGATCGGCGGCGTCGCTGATAGCGAAGATTCCAGCGGGTATGCCAACGGCAAATCCTGCGATCCAGGTCGAAATGTGGGGCGTTTGAAACTTGGGGTGGACAGCCGAAAAGAACTTCGGGAACAGCCGGTCGCGTGACATGGCATACCAGATGCGAGCTTGGCCGTACTGGAAAACCAGAAGCGACGAAATCATTCCCATTAAAGCGCCCACCACGATCACGGAGCGCGACCAGCGACTGGCGCCAAGCATTCTCAGGGCATAGGCGACGGGAGCGTCGGCGGCTTCCCCGGAAACAAAAGTCGTGTACTTCATCATCCCGAGCAGGACGATGGAGACGCCGACGTAGAGAATCGTGCAGATGATAAGCGAGGCGATGATGCCAAACGGCATATCGCGCTGCGGATTGCGTGCCTCTTCGGCAGCGGTGGAGACGGAATCGAACCCGATATAAGTAAAGAAGACGATCGCACCCCCAGTAACGATGCCGCCAAACCCAGAGGGAGCGAAAGGCCGCCAGTTGCTGGGATTGATGAGCGCCCCGCCAACGACAAGAAAAACCAAGATGGCACCGATTTTGACGGCAACCATGATGTTGTTGGCTTCGGCAGACTCGCGGATGCCACGCACGAGGAGCACGGTAAGAATGAAGACGATGAGAAACGCCGGAATGTTGAAGTAAGATCCCGTCCAATGGCCAGCCTCCCAAACGGGAGTCGACCATTTGTCCGGTAAATCTATGTTGAAGGAAGCGAGCTGTGCTTTGGAATAAGCGCCAAAGCTAATGGCCACCACTACGTTGCTCACGACATATTCGAGAATAAGATCCCAGCCGATAATCCAGGCAAAGATTTCGCCGAGTGTGGCGTAGGAATAGGTGTACGCGCTGCCGGCGATGGGAATCATCGACGCCAATTCGGCGTAGCAGAGACCTGCGAAGCTGCACGCGATGGCTACCAGGAAAAACGAGATTGCGATCGACGGTCCCGCCGCGGGGCGGCCGTGCATGAGGACGCGTGCCGTGCCGCCCCCGCGCAGAAAGTTCACGACGATGTCGAGGACCTGGGCGTGCAAAATCGACGGCGCCTGAAAATATTCGCCGGCGGCGGCCGTACCGGTCAGCACGAAAATTCCAGAGCCGATTACGGCGCCAATGCCGAGGGCGGTGAGCGACCAAGGGCCCAGGCTCTTTTTCAGGCGCTGGCCAGGAGCTTCAGACTCGGATATCAGCTTGTCGATAGACTTACAGCAGAAAAGTTGATTGTCGGAGGTGCGAACGGTCGCACCCTGCGTCGCTTGCGCGGGTTCCGCGGATGATTGGGACAAGAGGGTAGTTGTCTCCTTAGATGTTGTCGGCCATCGGCACAGCGTTTCGCCGGGAACTCCCCACCTCTCCCGAAAGAAGGAAAGGTGGGCACCCGCTATCGCTTCGACTGGCCGCGAGCCATCTTCTTCACTTTGCGCTTCTTTGATCCGCGGGCATAGTCTCGAGGCCCTTTTGGTTTTTCCGCCTTTGCTTTCTTACGCGCGGCGCGTTTTGATTTCTTGCGTTCTTCCTTACTTAGCGTCGATGTATTGGCCATGAATTCCTTTTTTTGAATTAAGTAATCTTGTAATTGAGCAATTCGTAATTTTGAACTCCAAAACGATTTTGAAATTTACAAGATCGCTTTATGCGTTCTCCAACTGAGCATACTTCTCCACGAGCTTCTTCAAGCCGAAGCGAGGGAATTGTACCGTAATTTTAGCTTGTTCGCCTTCTCCTTCGCGGCGGAATACGGTGCCCTCGCCATACTTGGGATGGCGCACCTTCTGGCCAGGGCGGAATCCGCGCTTGCCTGTGTGCTCTTCGCGTGGGGTTTTCTCGACTGAGAACTTCCTGCCGCGCGAGGCGAAGAACTCGGCTATGTTCTCGATTGAGTTGTAGTGGGGTGCGGGATTTACTGGCTTCTGGCGAAGCTCCGCAATCCTGCCACGTGTCCAACTCGCGCTCTGATCTTCGTCCTCGTAGGAATAATGGGCGTCGACATCGTAACCGGAAAAACGTCTGTTTGTGCCGGCACGGTTGATCGTCTTCTCTGCGTAGTCGGTGTTCGATCCGGTACGGCTTTTGCGCAGCGCACCGATTTCCTCAATCAGCTGTGGCGGTACTTCTTCCAGAAAGCGCGAAGGCACACTGGCTTCCGGCAGATCGGTGCCGTATCGCCGTCGATAGACAGCTCGCGTCAAGATGAGCTGATCCATGGCACGGGTCATGCCGACATAGCAAAGGCGGCGCTCTTCTTCGATGTCGTCGGGTTGGAGCAGAGTGCGTGAATGAGGGAACAATCCTTCTTCGAGACCGCTGAGAAAAACCAGGGGAAACTCCAGGCCCTTGGCGGCATGCAGACTCATCAGAGTGACCTGCGCGCGCTCATCGTAGTCGTCGGCGTCGCTGATGAGGGCGGCGTGATCGAGAAACTGGTCGAGGGTCTCGCTGCGGTCGCGTGAGTCCATGGCTGCGTTCACGAGTTCGCGCAGGTTTTCAATACGGGAGAAAGCCTCGGGCGTATCTTCGGCTTCGAGAATTTTGATGTAGCCGGTGCGGTCTATCAGGAATTTCAAGATGTCAGCAGTAGAGACGACCGGTGCCGGGAACTTCGCATCTGCCACTTCTGCCCGCAGGGGGCGGGCGTGAGTGCTATTAGCTTCGATCTCGGAACGATCAAACGAGATAGGTTCGCCCACCACAGATTCTGCGGTCGTCTCAGATTCCCCGAAGTCGAACGAAGTATTTTCGAACTCGGCTGGATCGAAGGCTGTAGAGTCGCCGAGTTCGTTCTCAGGCGTCAAGGGCTCACCTGCCGGGCTTCTTTCGGCGCTTCCTTCGATTTGCTCCGCAAATGTTCCAGTGAGCATTGCCTGGCCATCGAGGATCAGCTGGCGAAAGCTCTTTAGGGACGCAAGAGCACGCTGTGGCAGAAGTTGGCGGCGAATCGCTTCGGCAATCGCACCCCACAGCGAAAGGCCGGTTTCCAAGGCCAGTCGCTCGATGGTGTCCACCGTTCCTTTGCCGATGCCGCGCGCGGGAGTATTGATCACGCGCAACAAAGAAATCGAATCATCCGGATTCTGAATCACCTTCAGGTACGAGATCAGGTCCTTAATTTCGGCCCGTTCGTAAAAAGAAAACCCTCCCACCACGTGATATTTCAGACCGTAGCGGCGCATCGCTTCCTCAAAAAGACGCGATTGCGAATTGGTGCGATAGAGAACGGCGGCGCGAGGGGTGTCTCCGTGCTCGGTAGCTTCACGCAGGAATTTCGCGATGGAATCGGCGGCGAATAGCGCCTCGTTTTCGCCATCGGGAGCTTCGTAATAGCCGATTTTTGCCCCACCTTGGCGCGAAGTCCAAAGGTTCTTGCCTTTGCGGCGAATGTTGTTTGCGACTACGGACGAGGCTGCTTGCAGAATATTTTGCGTCGAACGGTAATTCTGTTCGAGGCGAATAATTTTTGCCTCGG